>JALUWJ010000079.1 GCA_027019605.1 Henriciella sp.
ATATTTCGGCTTCCCATCGAGCATGGCGAGGCCGTTCAAATGGCACCGGTCCTCAGGCACAATCTGGCTGATGAAGGAAGGTTTCCAAATCGGCTTGAAACTGTGCTTCAGGCTCAGCTCACACAGGCAAGAATACTTGGTGTTGATGAAGACAACTTTGCCTTCATTCGTAACGCCAATCTCGTGCAGATCGACTGCGCCCGTCGTTTGGAAATTGCGCGGCACATAGACTTTGTCATGTTTGGAATTGGCGATTTGGTTTGGCCCGAGCACATTCTCCATGCGCACAATCTGGTTCAAGGATGCGAGATAAATCCGCGCGCCATCCCCGACCACGCCCATCGCTTGCGGATAGTGGGCCTGGTGAAGCGAGAGCTTGCGATCAAGACCGTGCCCGAGAAGGTAGAGGATACCGGTCTGATAAGAGGTGAAAGCGAGCGAGATGTTGCGCGCGGCGAGGAAGCCGTAAAGGTCGCCCGAAAAGGACACATTGGTCGTTTTCTGAGCCTCTTGTTTCGCCTCATCGCTGGCGGCCACCTCGGATGCTTCGGGGGGCTCAGACGCGGTCTCTTTCACCTTTTCAGGCGCTTTCTCAGGTGTCTTCTCAGGGGCCTTTTTGGGGGCCTTTTCTGTCACTGCAGCAGAGGCCTCAGCGGCCGCCTTTTTCGTCGGCTTTTCCGCCTTCGATTTCGGCTCTTTTTTGGGCGGGGATTGCTTTGCGTCGCCTGTCTCCAGACCTGTATCCGCCTCGTCCATCAGCGCTTCGCCCATGTCCGCATCCTTCTGTTTATTAAAGAATTTCATAGAAACTATCCCCATGTGGTTTGTTGAAACTGGGCAACAAAGAATGGATAAAACTCAAGAATTCAACCACTCGAGCAAATATTGAGACGCTCGGAGAAAGACTAATTTCTCGGAGCCCTTTTTAGTGCGCGAAAACACCGCAGAACCGCGCGCTGGAGAGGCACATGAAGAATCGATCGACTCAAAACGGGGTGATGTCACCGTCGCATCCGGCACCCACCCAATCTTTCCGTGACAAATTAATGTTCGCGGCCTCGGCCGGGATCCTTGCGCTGGTGGCGCCAGGCGGGCTCTATGGCACGCGGGCGCAGGCGCAGCAGATTGTTCCGAACGAGCTCCCAGACGGATGCGTCGAAGTCAATCCAAATGACCCGAACAACCCTCCACCGCAAAACCAATTAGCCGAAAGTGGCGAAACGATTGAGTGCGTTCAGGATCTCACCTCGACTGGAAGCCCGATCGACCCGATCAAAACCAATGTCGACGAACTGACCGTGAAAATCGGCGATGGCACGACGCAGACCCGCGTTTTGAATACTGCGTATCCAGATGTACGTTCGCCCTCACCGGACTCTACAACAGCGATCGAGATGCGTGGCAGTTCCAATCAGAGCCTTACAATTTCCGAGAAGAGTAGCGTCGTTTCGGAAAATGCAAACTCCGGCGGCGGAACGCCCACGATTGTGGTGACGTCTTCGAATGGTGATGTCACGATCGATAATGCAGGAATAATCACCACGACGCCCTATGAAGGCAGGGCCGGAACCAGCGGAATCCCGGATATCGCCATCAACGCCCAGGTGTCGGGCGGCGCCGGGAATCTCACTCTGAATTCTGAGACCGGGAAGATCTATGGGCAGGTCTATGCTAAAAGCGAGAGCTCCGGGAACATTGATCTCACCCTAGGTAAAGTCTTCATCGCGGAAGAGTTTTCAGACGCTCTTGGTGCGAGCTCAGCCGTCATCGTTCGCGCTGGCGATGAGACGGGTGATGTGTCCTTGCGCACCACGGGTCACATTGAATTAGATACGAGCGAATTTAAACCTGCGGACGCTTCTCCCGCCATTGATATCGCCAATTCAGGCACGGGCAAAACAGAACTCAAAATTGAAGACAATGTCACCGGTTCTGGCGGCGTTGAAATCGATCATAGCGCCACTGGCGCGCTGCGCATCACGACAGCTGGTGGAACCAGCGTGATCGGCACCCCGTCTAACTATGAGTCTGACTTAGGGAGCGCAGAAAACCACGGCATTTACGCGAATAATACCGGCGGGAGCTATTCCTATGTTAAGACCGATGGCGCCGTCACCGGCAGCGGAGCCGAAAGTGCTGGAATCTTCCTCAAACATGCGAGCGCGGGAACGGCGACGATTAACGCCAATAATGCGGTCACTGGGGAAGTCGGCATCGAACTGGACAACCAATCCGCCCAGGCGGCAGGGATCAATCTTGGCCTAGCGGGCATTGTCACGGGCACAGCCGCCGATGGCATCGTCCTGAAGTCGACGACTGATACGATCGGGTCGACGATTAAAGGCACAATTGATCCGGATGGAAAGCCCGGCGGCACGGTCATTGGCGCCGCCAAAGGGATCAACCAAAGCACACAGGCCGGCGCCATCACGATCCAGGACCTCGCCAAGGTCGAAGGAACCGACGAGGGGATCTATGCCCGCTCAAACGGTGGGGCAATCTCAATCGCAAATATCGATCGCGTAGTCGGCAAAACCGATTGGGCCATTGATGCTGACACGCGCCTGTCAGACGACACAGGCGGCGGGTATATTTCGATCCAAAATGTCAGCGTGCCGAAAATTTACGACAGAACAACTCCTTTGCCTGGCGATTTTAGTCTCGATGGCATTCGCGCTTATAGTGGCACGGGGAACATCAATATCGGCGCAGAGCAGAACAATCCTGACAGCGCGATCGGCGACGTTTTCGCTCTCGGCAATGCGATCCTGGCAGAAAGCGAAAGCGGTTCGATTTCTATTCATACGGAAGGTATCATCCAATCATCCATCGACTTTGCGATCGACGCACAGACCGATGATGCTGACATCGATCTGACGATTGATGGCCTTCTTCAAGCGCCTCTAGGCGTCTATGCCTCCACCTCGGGGGACGGTGATTTGGACGTTCAGGTCAACAATACGGTCCAGGGCGGCACTGGCGTTTTTCTGACAAATACTGATCCAACGGGCACATATGATAACCCAAATTACATTTCGCTGACGCTCGGGGCTCAGGCGCAAATTAGCGCTGCTGGTACCGGTTTGGAGATTGAAAGCGGCGCCTCGACTTCGGACACTGCGCCCATTGGGGACATCACTGTGACGGGCGGTGCGAACACCAAAATTTCAGGTCGCAGTATCGGGGTACTCGTCGATTCCCATGATTTAGATGTCAGCATCTCTGATATCAGTGAAATTTCGGGCGCGGCGAACGCAAGTGATTCTAATACGACTTACTTTGGGGTCGGAGTCTATTCTGGAGGCGGCGGGATTACGATTGAAGATATTGGCCGGGTGACCGCGCGATATGGCACAGCCATCTCAGCCGATACCCGCAACTTTACTTTCGATGAGAATACGTATGACCGTATATTCTCCCGCGGCGGGGCGGATATCTCGATCCAGAATGTGGCCATCCCGGAATTTGATCATGATGACGATGGAGACACGCCAGACGTGCGCAGCGCCCAGGGCATTGTCGCCAATAGCGGCACGGGCAGCATTAGTATCGGGGCTCTGAATGGCGAACTCGCCAATGAGATTGGCGACATCCTCACCACTGGCACCGGCATTGACGCTCGAAGCGCAGGCGGCGATATCGCGATCGCGGTTGACGGCGATATCAAGGCGGTCACCGGCGGGATCTATGCCAGACAGGCAGGCGCCGGCAATGTCGCCATCTCCACGAACGCGATTGATGTCACGGGTAACACAGGCAAAGGCATTGAGGTCCAAACAGGTGGGAACAATCCCACGGCCGTCACCATTGGCGTCGATGGTCAAATCAATGCCGATCATCATGGAATCGAAGTGAAGCACACCGACGGCACAGGTGATGTCAAAATCTCACTGTCCAGCGCGGGAGGGGTCTTTTCTACTTCCGAGCCAGGTGTCTTTGTCCAAACAGGCGACACTGAGGGAAATTCACCAGGGGGCGGCGCCGGAATTACAATTGAAGGGACGCCCGATCCAGACGATACCAGTGCCTTTGCTGGCACGATAATCGGGCAGAAATCCGGGCTTAATCTAGAATCAACGACTGGAAACATTGAGGTCAAAAACCTCAAATCTGTACGCGCTTATGCTCCCACAAAAGACAAACTCGATGCTGGTCTTTTTGCCCGCTCTGGCTCGGGGGCGATCACAATTGCGAACATCGAGTCTGCCTTTAGCGCCAATGCGTCAGCTGTCAGGGCAACCAGCACTACCGGAAACATCACGATCAATAATGTCGGCATCCCTATTACGACGCCAACCGACACAAATACACCCACCCGCAGTGATGAGGGCATTGCGGCGCGCACCTTTGGTGGCAACATTGCGATCGAAACGCGCAAAGCGATTCAAAGTGTCGGTGTGGGCGTAGAAGCCGCAAACTTTAATCCAGAGGGCGGCGACATTGCGGTCACGGTTGGCGATGTGTCTTCAGCACTTGAGAATGGTGCAGCCATTTCGATCGCAAACGCAAGCTCCGGCAAAACGGAATTGACCCTCTTTGAAGACGTGCAATCTGGCGGCACCAGCGTGCTCGTCAATACCGTTGTCGGCGCGACCGTGAAGTTTAAGGACACAGCTTCGATTACTTCGACGAATGGCAATGCGATTGAGTTTTTGCCCATAATCGGCGGCGCCGAACCGGCAGATACGTTCGACTTAGAGGGCACCCTGACCGGCAATGTCTTGATGGGCGGCGGCGACGACACGTTCAACCTGATCGGCTTGGGCGAGGTCAGCGATGGCAGCACGGTCTTTGGCGGGGACGGGCAGGACACCGTTAAGTTCGCCAATACGCAGAGCGGGACCCTGACCAATTCTGGTGGGTCAGGGGACACGATCCAACAATTTGAGATCATCGAGTTTAGCGGCGATCAGCTCATCCTGGCGGGCACCCATCAAAACTGGGAGGTCGCGAACTTCTCAGACAAGGTCACCATCCTCGCCGAAGGCGCCACGCTGGAGGCGACCACTGGCAGAATCTTCGCCGGCGCGACCCTGAACGCACGCAATAATTCCAAGTTTTTCGGCGATCTCTTTAATGAAGGCACGCTCAACATTGGCTCCTCGCCGGGACTGTTCGAGATCGATGGAGATTTCACGCAAAGCATGTCGGGTGTCCTGCCTATTGAGTTTGAGGGCAACCAATATGACAGACTGAGTGTCACCGGGAACGCAAACCTGGCCGGGAAACTCGTCGTCACCGCGCTCAACAATCTAAACCCGCCCGTGGACACCGATTTCCCGATCATTGTAACGGGCGGCGCGGTGATCGGCAATTTCACCGATATTGACGACAATGTCCCGGATCTGAATTTCAGCGGCACCAATTCCGGCGATGAATATGTCCTGAGGTTCGTGGCGGCCCCTGAGGAAGAGGAGGAGGATCCGATCTCGCCGCCCCCTCCACCACCACCGCCGCCGCCACCGCCTCCAACGGAAGAGGAGGATCCGGATGATAATGGCGGTGACCCTCCGGTTGATGAAGAGGATCCGAACGATGATGGCGGTGACCCTCCGGTTGATGAGGACGATCCAAACGATGATGGCGGCGATCCACCGGTCGACGACGGCGATCCGGATGATGGCGGCACAGATCCAGACGAAGACGGCGGCGCCCCAGACGAGGGCGGAACTGATCCAGGTGATGGCGAGACCGATCCTGGCGAAGGTGAGACCGATCCGGGCGAGGGCGGTGAAGCGCCAGATGAAGACGGCACGGATCCAGCGCTCCCAGATGAACCTGCTGAGCTTGAAAAACCGCTCCTTTCACCAAAAGAAATTGCGCCATCGGCTCTGATGGCTGCGATGTTTGCGAGCGACTTGTTCGCCGACAGCCTGATGCAGCGCCGCAGTGACAGCATGTCGATCGGCGACTGGGACTTCTGGGCCTCTGGTCTTGGCGGCCAGTATGACGTTGGCAACAATGGCGAATATTATGGCTGGGATGGCGGCACCAGCGGCTTCAGCTTCGGCGTCCAACATCTGATAGAGCAGGGCGGTCTACCCATCCTGTTCGGCCTCTCGACCGGCTTCACCAAGTCCGACGTCGATAGCGGCTTCTCGCACGCCGAGGTCGACAGCGCGCACCTCGGCGGGTTCGTGAACACAGAGGCCAATGGCTTCTTCTTCGCCGCCTCCGCCTCGCACGCCTGGCAGGACTATGATCTGCAACGGGTCTTCGTCTTTACATCTAGTGGCCCAGCGATCGCCGTCTCCGAAGCCGTCGGCAAAGCCACCACGTTCAAGACCGAAGGCTACTATGACCTCCTCTGGACCGCAGATGCAGAGCACGGGTTCGGCTTCGGGCCCTTATTGACCGCTGATCTGACCACAGGCAGCTACAACCCGTTCCGCGAAACTGGGGCAGGGATCCTCAATCTCTCCTACGAGAAAGAAACGGCACAACAGGTGGTCCTAGGCGCAGGCGTTCAGGGCGAGTATAGCGCGATCCTGTTCGGCAATACGCTCGTCGATACGGGCTTCAGACTGCTGCTCGAGGATGTCTCTGGCGATACCAGCATTACAGGTTCGGCCTCGCTGATCGTGCCGGGTGCTGAGTTTACGCCAAACTCTGCCAAACTGGACAATCAACGCGTCTCGTTCGGGTCAGACGCCAAGATCTACTTCTCCGACAAGGTCTATGGCCATGTGCGCTACAAGACGACCCAGAGCGACCAATTCTCCGAACATGAAGGCTGGGCGGGCATCACGTTCCGGTTCTAGCCCTCCCAAGCGCACTCACTCGCGCGCTTCACGAGCCGCCGCAGAGCCTCTCGCTGCGGCGGCTTACTCCTTAACAGACTCCTAAATGGCGATACTGCACAGAAGAGGGGGGAGGCCGCTGGCCACGCGCGAAACCCTCAATCGCGAGCTTCATTGACGAAGCATGCACCAAAATCACCACGCCGCCAGCCAGTTATGTATGGCCGGGGATTTTAATCCATATATTCGATAATCTACATTATGTGCAATTTTGGATAACACAGAGACCAGAAAACAAAGTGCTTTCCAGTTTCGGTGATGGTGTCGGAGAATGGTACGCCCAACAGGATTCGAACCTGTGACCTACTGATTAAAAGTCAGTTGCTCTACCAACTGAGCTATGGGCGCATCCGAACGGCCCATGTAGTTGAGTGCCTGAGCTGGGTCAACGTTTTTTGCTGCTGAAATAAACACCGGTTGCAGAAACTTGTCATTCGAAGCGCATAGTTTCAGAATACACCCATGCTTCGTATATTACTCCCGCTCTCCGCCATCGCCATTTGCGCCGCCTGCGCAACGACAAACACCGCCGAATCAACGCGCGACTCAGAAGACCAGACGAGCGCCACAGATCGCGCCATCCAACAATCACAAGACGGATTTGGCGATGCGGCCGCCTCCCCTCTTAAGGACGTGAATTTGATCCGCGAAAACGCTCCGGAAGAGTTCAAAAAAATCAGAAACCCTTACAATGTTGATCCAGAGATCAGCTGTGAGGACATAGCCATCGAAGTCACCCGTCTAGATGAGCTTTTGGGACGTGATTGGGATGTACCGCCGCCCGACAAGAAAGGCATGAGCGATCGCGCTGCCGATGGCGCCTCGACCGCTTTTCTCGATGCGGTTGCGTCTACGGCCTCAGGCATCATCCCCTATCGCGGCATCGTGCGCACGGTGACCGGCGCGAATAGCCACGCCACCAAGGTCCGCAAAGCCTATGAGCGCGGCTCGCACCGGCGCACCTTCTTAAAAGGCATGGGATTGATCAAAGAATGCGACTATCCAGCAGCGCCATTGCCGCTTCCTGAAGAAGTCCCGAAAGTCGTGTTTCGCTAAGATGCCTCGGATTTCGGCTTCGATTTGGTCGCTTCCCAACGCGCCGCGAGCTCCGTTCTCAATTCCTTGAATTCGCCGGCTGCGATTGCATCGCGCATACGCTGCATCAGGGCCTGGAAGAACGCCGTATTGTGCCAGCTCAGCACCATAGACCCGAGATACTCTCCGGAGCGAATGAGGTGATGCAGATAGGCCTTGGAATAGTCCTGGCTGGCCGGACATGGCACCGCTTCATCGAGCGGTGAGAGATCTTCAGCGAATTTCGCGTTCTTGAGATTGATGGGGCCATCCCACGTCCAGGCCTGGCCGTGGCGTCCAGCCCGCGTTGGCAGCACACAGTCGAACATATCGACGCCGCGCGCCACGGCCTCAACCAAGTCGATTGGCTTGCCGACACCCATGACGTAACGCGGATAATCCTCCGGCACGTGCGGCATGGTCATATCAATCGTGCGGCACATCTGATCGTGGCCTTCACCAACCGCCAGACCGCCGAGCGCAATCCCGCCAAAACCTTGCTGCGCGACGGCTTTGGCAGAGGCTTCTCGCAGATCTGGATAATTTGAACCTTGAACGATGCCAAACAGGGTCTGGTGCTCACGTTCTCCGAACGCCTCTAGCGACCGCGCGCCCCAATCGAGCGACAGCTTCATGGAGCGCTCGGCTTCCTCGTGGGTGCACGGATAATCGGTACACTCATCCAGCTGCATTGAGATATCCGCGCCGAGCAGATCGGCTTGGATCTCGATGCTGCGGGCCGGTGTCAGGCGATGTTCGGAGCCATCAATGTGGCTGCGAAACGTCACGCCATCTGCATCCATCTTGCGCAATTGCGACAGCGACCAGACCTGGAAACCGCCGCTATCGGTGAGCATTGGGCCCGACCATTTGCTAAACGCGTGCAATCCACCGAGCCGCTTCACGCGCTCCGCGCCAGGACGAAGCATCAAGTGATAAGTGTTTCCGAGAATGATATCAGCCCCGGCCTGTTTCACTTGATCTGTGTACAGCGCCTTCACCGTCCCGGCCGTGCCCACCGGCATGAACGCTGGTGTGCGTATCTCGCCGCGTGTGGTTGCGAGCGTGCCCGTGCGGGCAGCGCCCTCCGTAGCGGAGATGGTGAACTTAAACCGCGCCATGCTCAAACGAGCCCGCTTAAGTCGAGCGCGTGGAGGAGCTTTTCGCGCGCCAAAAGGCATTCTTCTGCAAAATCTGGATCAGACAGATCCGCCGCCGACAATCGATCCCGATACGAGCGTCGAACGATGTCCTGCAGGTCATCAATCTTCGCCTCATCCAGCAATACGCCTTGCTGACATGCGGCGCGCTCTTCGGGCGTCATCACAACCCGCAGGCGCAGACACGCCGGCCCGCCGCCATTGCGCATAGACTGGCGGACATCCGCGAACTGAACCCGGCCGATTGGACCGTTTCCAGCCACCAAGGCTTCGCAATAGGCCCGCGTTTTCGGGTTCTCATGGGTTTCCATCGGCGCCAGGAGCACCAAACGATCTTCACCTGGCCAGGCCAAAAGCTGCGAGTTGAACAGATAAGATGCAATCGCGTCTTCCAGTGGAACCGCGGCGCGCGGAACCATGACGGGCTTCAAATCAAACAAGCCGTCAGCTGCGCGTCGAATCTCTTCGAGAACGCCTTCCGTGTCAGCGAACGCGTCTTCATGGAAGAATAACGTATCCAGCGTCCCGACGCAGACGACATCATTATGAAACGCGCCGGCATTGATGGCGGTTGCCGATTGGCGCGCGAGAACCGTTCTACTGGTATTCAGGCCGTGTCCACGGATGATGCTTTCGCTAGCAAGCTTTGTTTGCCGCGCGGGAAAACCGTCCACAGATTCACCGGCCTCACGGCCATAGACGAACAGCTCGACGCCCGGCGCACCATGTGTCTCGCAGAGGCGGACATGATTGGCGGCGCCTTCATCTGCAAAGTCTGCATGCATGGGCAACGCCGCGTGCAACGAGAAGGCACCTTCCGCTTCAAAGATGGTTGCTAGCGTTCCAGTCGTTTCTGGATGCTCGATGGATCGGTGCAACATGGAAGACAAGTTCGCGCTGGTCAGATGCAAGCGCCCATCGCTTGTGTCCGCAGAGGGCGACACGGTGGCGGCATTTGCTGTCCACATAGAGCTTGCAGAATAGGCCGCTTTTACCAGACGCGGTGCATGTTTTGTTGCCTGCTCAAGGATTGCAGCGTCCGAGCCGTTAAACCCCGCATCGACGAGAAACCCAAAATTTGGTCTGGCGAGCGGCGGCAGCACGCCCTGCACAAATCCCGCACGCACCAGCATGCGCATCTTTTCGAGCCCCTGCAGCGCAGCTTCACGCGGATTGGAGACATCCCCGGCATTGGTCTTACTGGCCAGGTTGCCATCAGACATGCCGCCATAATTGTGGCTTGGCCCGATCAGGCCATCAAAATTTACTTCAACAGTTTCGGTAGAAGACATGGGAACCCCTGCCTTGTGCCTGTCGAAGGGCGTTCCTTACAACGCCCGAATGATATGGTCAGCGCTCGCGTCTCGACAGGCTCAGGGCGAGGCTGAAAACTGTATGGGCTCTCTACTTCGGGAATCCGATTGCGCCAAGTCGGCTCGCCTGATCGGAGACTTGGCTGGCTTGCGGCCAGGCACAATAGTCAGCAGCATAGTACGCGCCAGGTCGGAAGTTTCCGGAATGTCCGGGCCCGCCAAACGGCATCGCTCCGCTCGCACCAGCGGTTGGTCGATTACGGTTTAGGATGCCGGCTTTCATCTCATTATGGGCGCGCAGCCATAGCGCATCATCATCACTGACGAGACCGCCGGACAGGCCATATTTGGTGTCATTGGCGCGGCGGATCGCTTCATCAAAATCATCGACGCGGATGATCTGCATTAAAGGCCCAAACAGTTCTTCGTCCGGAATGCCGGTCGCATCGGTCACGTCGATGACGCCTGCGGTAACAAAGCCGCCGCCGCGGTCCATCCGTTTCAGACGGCGCAGCGACTTGCCGCCCGCCTTGGATAGCATCATCTGGAATTCAATCGCGTTTTGGGCGGCCTGCTCAGAAACGAGTGGCCCCATAAAGGCTTCCTCATCGCTGGCATCGCCAATGCGTAAACCTTTGGTGCGCGCAACGATCGCATCGACGACGCTATCACCCCACTTGCCTTTCGGAACAATCACCCGGCGCGCACAAGAACAGCGCTGCCCAGTGGTCAGGAACGCCGATTGCGCCGCCACATCGGCGGCGGCGTCCACATCGGCTGGGTCCCACATGATCAGAGGATTGTTACCACCCATTTCGAGCGCGAGGATAACTTCAGGGCGCCCGGCAAAGTGGCGGTGGAAGAACAAACCGGTTTGCGCAGATCCGGTGAAAAGCAGCCCATTGATGTCGTCATCCAGCAAGGCTGCACCCGTATCGCGGCCGCCTTGGACAACATTCAAAACGCCCGCCGGAAGGCCCGCGGCTTCAAACGCTTCGACCATGATGTGCGCGACAGATGGTGCGAGCTCTGATGGTTTCAATACGCATGTATTACCGGCGAGCAGCGCTGGAACAATGTGTCCATTGGGAAGATGGCCAGGGAAATTAAACGGTCCGAACACCGCCATCACGCCGTGTGGTCTATGGGTGAGATGCATGGAGCCAAATGCGGCCTCAGAAAAAGATGTACCGGCGCGCTCAACTTGCGCTTTGATCGAGATTGCGACCTTTCCCGCCATTGCGCCAGCTTCGGCGCGCGCATCCCAGCCAATCTTGCCCATGTCGCGGCTGATGGCATCGGCGATTGCGTCCGCGCGCTTCTTTAGCTCTTCAGCATAGGTTTCCAGGATGGTTGTGCGGTCGTGCTGCGGTCGGCGCGCCCAATCTGTTTGGGCTTTGCGGGCTGAAGCCACGGCATCGGTGACCTGCGCACCGCTCGCGGCTTGGCCATCCCAGCTCGTTTCACCCGTGGCGGGATTGGTTTTCTCGAACCAGTCATCAGCCCCGTCTGACCAACGACCATCGATATATACGCTTTTGGCCATGCTAACTCCTGAGCCAAATACGGGCTTTGTCGCCGCGCTTGAGTTTAAGTTTGTCGAGTGTGTCTTGTGTGGTCATGAAGCGCTTTTCGCCGATCACAGCTCCTTCAATCAGACACGCTCGATAGTCGTGCAGATCGGTGCGCGCTGCGATCCCGGTCGACCCGGTTGCTGCGCCAACTTCGAGCTCCATGACTTTGCTTTCTCGGACGGTCCGTAGATGGGATTGGCTGACCTGCATAATCGGGCCGCCATCGAAAATATCGACGACGTTTTCGAAGTTAAAGCCTTCCCATTCGAGCAGTTTGTAGGCCGGCACCCCGTCAACATGGCACCGCCCGATCACTTCACGCGCTTCGTTCGGCAACAGATCCACATAGATCGGGTATTTTGGCATCAGATCGAGAATGAACTGGTTGTCCGTCGTCGCCGATAGGTAATCAGCCTCGGTGAAAGACATTCTGAAGAAATGCCGGCCCAAACATTCCCAAAACGGCGTATCGCCATCATGCGAGACCACTCCGCGAAGCTCGGCGATCACTTTCTCGCCGAACCATTCCGGTTTTGTATTGATCAAGAGATAGCGCGATTGCGCGAGCAATCGGCCTACGCCAGCGCCGCGATGTTCTGGGCGGAGGAACAATGTGCCGACCTCTGTGCAGCCAACAAATTCATTGGTCAGAATCAGCGCATCCATATCGAAGCGCCGATCGGCTTCCTGGCTCGCCTGCGCCAGTGTGATGATGCGATAGTTGAAGAACGGTGATTTGACGCCGACACCAGCTTTCACGGCGCTACAGCCGCCAATCTCACCGGTTTCGGTATTCTCCAGCATCATCAGGTACTTGCCGTATTCCGGCGTCTCCAGACGACCGGCAAACGAATCGACCGACTTCAACAGCCGATTGCGCAAAATCTCTTCATCAACTGGCAGCGAGGTAAATCCAGCGCCGGATTCAACAGCCATCGCACGGAGCGCGTCATAGTCTGACAACTCCGCCGGGCGCATTACATATGGTGACGTCATCCCATCAGTGCCTTGATTTTACGAGCATCAAGCCGCCCATCCGCAATTCTGTTCAAGAGCAAGGCAGACAATTGCGCCCGCTCTACAAAACTCGACATAACAACATACTCTTCATCAGAGTGGATTCGTCCACCCATAACGCCCAGCGTATCGACGTTTGGAACTCCGGCCGCGAAGATATTGTTGCCTTCGCAAACCCCGCCTGTATCGACGAATTCGAGTTCCAAACCCAGCGCTTTGCCGGTATCTGCGACAGCATCAAAAAGCATTTGCTGCGCATCGTTTCGTGGTTTCGGCGGACGGTAAAAGCCGCCATGGATATGCCCGGAAATGCCATCGGTTGCTTTGGCTTTCGCGAGCAGTTCATTGACCTGTTCCGTCGCCCAAGCTGCGGCCTCAGCGTCTGGTGCGCGCGCGCCGAACCGCACGATGGCAAGGTCTGGAACGATATTCACCGCGCTACCGCCATCAATCGAACCAACGTTAAATGTCACGCCATCGCGCTGTCCGTTGAGTTGCTCCAACGCAACGACCATTGCGGCTGCAGCTTCAACCGCGCTGCGACCTTCTTCTTTGGCGCGGCCTGCATGGGCTGAACGGCCGTGCAAGACGACATCAAAGACAGCGGAGCCTTTGCGCCCGCCCGACATCGCGCCGGTGTCCATGCATGGCTCATAAGTCATGCCGATCATTGCGCCGGACTGAGCGGCCTCGGTTAGAAAAGGCGCGCTGGCAAAGTTGCCGGTCTCTTCATCCGGGGTCACAACAATCTGATAGCCGAGCTTGTCCTTGAGCGGTCCAGCTTCAAACGCCTGCAGCGCCCCAAGCATGACAGACAATCCGCCCTTCATATCGGCAAGGCCAGGACCATTGAACTTGTCGTCACCAATGTCTTTGATGTCGGTAAAAGTGTTTGGCGGGAACACGGTGTCATAGTGCCCGCTCATAATCACTTGCATCTCAGCCTCTGGGCGTGAGGATATGCGGATCACTGGTCCGGTTTCAAATGCCTCAACCTGCCCATTGTTCGAGACCTTTTCGAATGGGTCAGTCGCGATCAACTCAATGTCCGCCTCTAGCGCGCTATACGCATCCCCAAGCTGCGGCGCGAGAATATCCAGCCCCGCTCGATTCCAGCTTCCTGTATTGATTTTCGCCCACTTGAATGTGCGCGATTGCATCTCTGACTGAAGGCCGAGCACTCGCTCGCAAACGGCTTCGTCCTCTTTCGTTTTTACACTTAGATCGACCATGACTGCCTTGGTTTCACGCTTTTAAAAAAACAACAAGCCCCGGACATTTCCATCCGGGGCCTGCTCCTAAATATTGAGGGTGGTTTTAGATGTCGCCTTGCAGCTCCCGCAGCGCATCTTCAGCACCAGCAAGACGCTCATCAACGGTCAAGCACGACTCAGGCGCATTGCCGATAACTTCGAGGTCTTTGCAACGCTCTTTTTCTTTCTTGTAGTCGTTCACTTCGTTCTGAGCTTCGAAGAGCACCAGCGCGCGAGCCGTATTGTCTTCGGCTGCCATGAAGTCGATCCAACCCCGGCCACCGCGATTGTTCGCGTTTCGGAACGCTTCGCGAGCACCTGAGCGATTGTCGCGCTCATAGCGAGATTGTCCAACCAGAACCCAGGCCAGGCCAGCATCAGACAGGCCGCCTTTGTTGATCGCCTGGATCAAAGCATCTTCGGCTTTGTCCCACTCTTGAAGCTCGCTGTAAGACCGTCCGAGACGCTCATACATCTTACCGTCTGGGGCCATTTGCGCGGCGCGCTCAATCACCGGGATCGCTTTGTCGAACTCTCGGGCCACTTGATAGAGGTTTGCGAGCAGCTCAAGGCGCTGATAGTTCGCTGAAATACGGCCCGCATTCATTTCTTTCTCAAGAATTTTGGCGGCTGCGTATGGCACGTCGAACGAGTTATAGAAGTTCACAACGCGCATCAACTCGTCTTCGGTTTGAAGAATGCCGCCGAGATACATTGCTTTTTGCACTTCGAACGCTTTGCGATCTTGTCCGCCGCGGAAATAGTCGCCGGCAATCGCATCCCACAGACGACGATCAGATGGATCACGCGCGAGCAGCAATTCAAGCAGCTCAGCCTTCTTCGCGAAATCACCCGTTTTGTCGTAAAGGAAGATCAGGAAGTCATAGACCGAACGATCAGCATTTGAGCCGTCAGCTGCGAGGACTTTTTCCGCCCATGGCAGCGCGTCGTCGAAACGGTCCATTTGTTGATAAAGAACCGCGAGTGTCCAGCTTTGGTTGCGATCAGGAACACCGCCCTGCTGCATCCACTTGCCGAAATATTCGAGCGCTTTCTCTTTGTTATCCGCAGAGAGATAGATCTGAGAAATGTTGTAATATGTGTTCTTCAACTCTGTGGTTGGAATGTAACCACGATCAATCGCCAGCAGGAGATCTGCAACCGCACCTTCAAGATCATTGGTCTGGATCTTAATCGCGGCGCCCAAACGAAGGGCAGCGCCTTCCTCATAGCAGTTGAGTTGCTGAGCCCGCAGCGCCCCTAGGGCAGCCAACGCGGCTTGAGGATTGTCATTTACCAGCAGTTCGGTCTCAGCTTTGAGATAATTCTCAGCATTCGTTGAGGTAAACTGGGTTTCTTCACAAACTTGAGCGGCAGCAGTGCCGACACCAATAGATGCCGCAATCGCTATAGTCGCCACGCTTTTCATAATGCGCTTCATCATATCGTTTCACTCCAATCCGCCAATTTGGCGTCCTTTTCCTTTGAACCGGAAGTTTCCTCCGATTTCAAGCGCTTCGAACGGTAAGTTGAAGCATTTTCCTGATTTCTCCGCATATATTAATTCTACGGGTCCATCTTAAACACTATTGGATAAACCACACCGGTTACAGTGACGGGCAGTCCATCATGAATTTTGGGCGCAAATTTGACCTTTCTGACCGCAGTTTCGGCAGCGCGTTTGAACACACGATCAGTGCATTTGGCGGAAATATTGAACGGTTCGCCTTGCGGAGAAACGCTAAGGTGAACGTCGCAAGCGCCCGTAATACCGCGCTTCGCGGCTGATTCGGGATAGATTGGAATCGGCGGCGTGATCGGCTGGATCGTCCTGTCGACAAGCGATGTTGCTCGTCGCGGCGTCAGCAGCTTCAGATCGGGACTTTTATACTGCGCCGGCGCAACACCTTCGTAGCCAGATATCGGTAAGTCCGGATTGGTGACGCTTTTCAACAAAGGGTCTGCCATAGGTGGTGGCTCAATTGGGTTTGGCCTTGGCGGCTTTTTGGTCGGCGGTGCCGCCTCCTCTCGCACAGTCTGTTCGATATAGGCCGAGAGTTCATAAACGTTTTGGTCTGGCGCCGAAAAATCGTCGACGTAAATCAGGGATTGCATCGCTGCGTATAATCCAAGCGTTACAAGTCCTGCCGGTATTGCGGTTGCCGCAAATCGTTTCAATTGCGCTGCGCGCGCTGAAGCATTGGACTCTTGAAGTACGAGATCAGTCATCTGCCTTCTCCGATTGTCATAACATTACATTATGTAATTTTATGACAAAGTCAAGGCAAAAAGAAAGGGGGCTCGATAAAGCCCCCTGCCCTCATTCTATGTGGTCGCGATTAGTCAGCGAGCGTAAACTCGAGCGGATAAACCACGTTGCGGCGTTCCGCAGCCTGACCACGAATGATCTTTGGTGCGAATTCCACACGGCTTACAGCCCGCTCAGCTTCACGCTTAAATACGCGATCTGTGCAGTCTGCCGTCACATTGTAAGGCTTGCCACGTGTGTCCACGTCGAAGCGGACGTCACAAGATCCCTCAATTCCGCGCTCAGCCGCACGAGACGGATAAGTTGGAACGGGTGGACGGATTGGCTGTGCGTCTCGGTCAGAAATCGCAACAGGGTCAATCGCCAGTGAGTTCAACCGGGTTGGTGGAAGCTCACTTGGAGGCGCACCTTGAATGTTTGGCGTTGGAAGATCGATGTCAGACTTGCTGGCCGTCAGCTTTGGTGG
>JALUWJ010000080.1 GCA_027019605.1 Henriciella sp.
GCGCGCCAAATGGTTCCGCCTTGAGCATCCACAAATTTCGACAAGGCGCTGCCAGCGTATCGCGAATTCTCCTCGCAAATGACAGGCTCATAGCCAGCGGGTAAGGTGGCCTCATCGACCTGAACCACGTGCGTTCCTGGGCGGATCCCTTCAAAATGGAATTGTCCGTTCGCATCAGTGACAACATAGCGGCCGGTTTCCATGTAAAGCCGGACCCCTGGCACACCATCACCATCCAGGACGGAGCGCGACCACGCCTCATCGGGGCGGCAGTCTGCTTCGGCAACGCGGCCAATAATGGTGAGCCGCGAAGTCAGAAGATCTTCTTCGATGTAGACAGCGGCATCGGCGCGGTTCGAGATCGCATCGCCGCCGCCATTCGTCGCAACAACCGTATTTACCGCCTCACCGAGCGGGGCATCTGGCCCAATCGATGTCAGATACGTCAATTCGACAGACTCGCCTGGCGACAAGACGCCAACTGAAATGGTTAGCACATCGCCGGTGGCCGAAATGGTTGGCTCATCAGCCGCCGCCCCATTGATGCGCAGCGACCCGTCCGCGTAGCGAAACCCCTTGGGCAAGGCATCTTGGATCATGATTGGCGCCGCAAGTGCTCCAGCATTCTCGAGATCGACTGTATAGCCGACGAAATCACCGATCGCGGCTTGCGCCACAGAAGCGCGTTTCGCGATGTTCACGTCGGTCGCGGGATCCAGAGGAATGTCCAGGCTTACCGGTCCGGTCGTCTCAACCTCAAACTCCGCCGCAAAGGAAGCGTCGGTCCAAATATCAAACGGAGCATTTGGCAAGCCTTGCAGCTCGCTCCCGCGGCGCGCCGATGGAAAGTCATAACCGGGCGGCGTATCAACACTCAGACGATAGCGACCGGGGGGTAGGATTGGAAAGAAGAAGCTTCCAGGACCTGCTTGGTACGCAATCCCGCTTGAATCCGTGATGGTCGTCCCCGACTCGACAGTCGATGGGAAGCTTCCGCTGCCATCAATCGCCATCACCTCTGCCGGCTGCCCAGTGACTGCATCCAGAATTGTGACTTGGGCGCCATCCAATAAGGCACCCGTCGTACTGTCAAACACCCGTCCAAACGGATCGATAAGCGCCGTATCCACAGACACTTCCGTCGCATCGAACGCGTCAATATACGTCGCCGTAAGCAACGTATTCTGCGGCGCAGTCAGCGTGCCATCAAAACGCGGCGTTGCTTCAGCTGTGCTCGGGAAAAAGCCGTAAAAATGGCCAGAGTCGGGCTGGTCTTCATACAGGCGAAGCGTAATTTCGTCGCCACTATCAGCCGCGACTGTGATTGCGACGGTTTCGATCCGGTCAGAATTACCATTCTGGCCTGCATCCACAACACGAACGACGATTAGCTCACCCGAGAAATAGGTTTGTGCCGGAACCAGCTGCACCGGATTGGAGGTATCGAGCGGTTTCTGTTGAAATAGCGAAAGCGATCCGAAGGAGCGGAATGGTCCACTCAGTTCACCTGATGGACTAAACTCTGCGCCATTCAAGCGAACGCTTATAGAGTCAGGCGCATTCTGAACGATCCTGAAGAATTCAATCTCAGACGGCGTTCGTCTTGCCTGGATCGTAAATTCGGCAACATTTGTCGGAAACGACAGCGTTCCCGCGCCGGCATCCTGAGAAATAATTGCTGTATTGGTTACGCGATCGCCAATATCGGCGAACGCCGAAGGCAATATTGCCGTCATTGCGAGGCAGGCATACGCACACCACCGCAAACCGGCTGCGATGCGCTTCCACCCGAAGCTCATCCCCGATTCTCCACCATCACGCGGTGGCCTCTTTTTGGGCCTATCCGCTAGCTCACTAAACTTGGGCAGATCTATCGCCGCCCTATACTGGAGACCCTATCGAGGTATGGTTACTATTCTCCTTACAAGATCCTGATAATCATACGGAATTTAAGAAATTTGCATGAAATTTGGCGAATTTTGCGCGGGAATTCTACGCGCAAAAAAGCCAATTAGAGCGACAAAAAAAGGCCCTGGCGTCATCGTGACACCAAGGCCTGATTTTCGCGTGAAATAGCGCTTATTTGACTTCGGCGCGGATCACGATTTGCCCTACTTCACCGGCTGCCAATGTGGCGTCCGAAAGTTGGATCACACAGGTCGTCGTTCCGTTACAATCGCGCTCAGCCGGCGTGGTTGGAACCGAAAGCGTTGGGCCCGTGCCAGTCACACCAGCATCATCTTCAAATCCGGTCCCGGTTGTGGTTGCCAAGCTTGCTGCCACGAAACTCACCTCGGTTGGCAAGATATCGTCGATGACCAAATTGGTCGCCGTCGCGGTCACGCCGTTATTCTGGACTTGAATGATATACTCCACGCAAGATCCAGGAACGGCTTTCGCATTCGCTTCTGCTGTCGCAGTGGCACAATCGGTAAGTCCAACAAATGGATCGTCAGTGCTTGGTTCCTTGATCACGAGCACGGTCTTGGTTGCCGTAAGATCAGCTGACTCAACCCGAATGATACCGGTCGCAGCGAACAAACCGTCTGCCACACCAGCCGTTTCAGCTGCCGCAACACCGACGCCATCGGCGAGAACATTCTGCGCCGCGCCGGTTAGAATGTTCGCCCCGCCAGAGGCTGCTGTAACAGCACCCGGGGTCGCCGATGCTTCGAGTAAGAAGGCTGTTGGGTCACGAACTTCCGCGACCAGAGTGACATCGTCGGACGAGGTATCACTTAGTCCAGCAGGCACGGTTCCCTGAACCTGAACGAACACCCGGACCCCTTTCGGCACATCCGCCGTAAACGCCGCAGATCCAGCTGCCGTGCCGATTGGCGTCTCAGCCAGCACCGTATAGGCACCATCATCGTCCGTCCCGTTATCGTTCGCATCAAGCAGATAGCGAACAATCAGTCCGGTGGAATCAAATGTTAGACCACCTGAGTCCAGATCTGCAATCGAGAATGAGTAAGCAGCGGTGTCGTTGCCTTCATTCAGAACTTCAAATGTGAGAGTCGCATCAACACCCGCCGCGGTCGACAGCGGACTGTTTGTGGCCGTAACGATCAAATCGATCTTACGGTCAACC
>JALUWJ010000081.1 GCA_027019605.1 Henriciella sp.
CAAAGCAGTCGCTTGTGTATACTGAGTAGCCAGCAAGACAAGACTGAGGTCTAGATGAACTACAGAATCCCGTATCTGAGTCGGACACAAAAAGTCGACCAATTTGCTAACTGAATTATCGTCAGGCACACTGCCAACGATCCGCCCGTCAGAATAAGGAAATAGGCTATGTCGTTGAAACAACTTTTCGCAATTCAACTATCGGTTCTGTTTTTAGTCGGAACTACGGCTTGTGCGACCTCGCCTGATTTTTCGGGCGATAAACCAACGTCCTCCAATATAGTGGATAGCTCATCACCACATGTTGCACGCGCCTTTGGTTCTGTATTGCGCCGGGATGCCGAGACAAGAGTTCTGGAAATTACGCACTCTCCAGTTCCGGAAGCCGATTGGCCGATAATGCAGATGGAATTTTATGTCTCAAGAGAGATCGATCTTTCTGAATACTTTCCCGGAGACGCTGTAGAGTTTTTATTCAATTTCGCTGCTGAACAAACGCCGGTTATTGTTGCGATGCGCCGCACGAACCCGCAGGAGCTCATTGCGGCAATGTGGCCAGAAACCGCTAAAACAGAGCAAGCCGAACCAGACTGAAGCGACCCGTGAGGGCAAGGCTCATCAAGCGCGTATCAGTAACTCTACCTTCACTGGAGTTACTTTATGCTTTCTCGACGAGCGCTTATGAAATCCACATTCGGTGCCAGTGCTGCCCTTGGCGCCTCCGCACTGCTGCCGGCTTGGGCCCGGTCAGCTGAGCACGGCAATCTAGGTCTGCCGACACTCACCGGTACGCAATTTGATCTGACAATCGATAAATTCCCGGTCCGATTGGACGGCCGCGCGGGCATAGCGACCGGCATTAACGGCACCCTACCCGGCCCGCTGGTTCGCTTTCGTGAAGGCGACGACATAACGATCAATGTTACCAATAACCTTGAAGAGGATACCTCAATTCATTGGCACGGACTGCTGGTTCCGTTTTACATGGACGGCGTGCCAGGCGTGGCGTTTCCAGGGATCAAGCCTGGTGAGACGTTTACCTATCGCTGGAATCTGAACCATAGCGGCACTTATTGGTATCATTCCCATTCCGGGCTGCAGGAACAGCTTGGTCACTATGGTCCGCTGATCATTGATCCTAAAACAGCCGATCCATTCGCGTATGACCGTGAATATGTTCTGGTCCTCTCTGATTGGAGTTTTGAGAGCCCGCACCGCATTTTCTCCAAGCTCAAGAAGATGAGTGATGCGTATAATTTCAATCAGCGCACCCTGCCCGACTTTTTAGCGGACGCTTCTGAAAAGGGTCTAGGTTCAGCGCTCGATCAGCGAATGATGTGGGGCGCGATGCGCATGTCTCCGCGCGATCTATCGGATGTCACGGGCTCTACATACACGTATCTGATTAATGGGCATGCCACAGCCGATAACTGGAACGCTGTATTCGAGCCGGGTGAGAAGATCCGGCTTCGCATCATCAATGCCTCGGCGATGACCCTGTTCAACTTCCGAATTCCAGGACTTCCGATGAAGGTCGTGGCCGCCGACGGTCTGAATTTGCAGCCGGTGGAAACCGACGAGTTTCAAATTGGTGTGGCAGAAACGTATGACGTGATCGTGTCGCCGGAAACGGACGATGCCTTCGCGATGGTCGCAGAGTCGATAGATCGTTCGGGGCAAGCTGTGGCGACCCTAGCGCCGCGGGCTGGCATGCGGGCCGAGCCACCTGAACTTCGCGCAGTCCCAACACTGACTATGGCAGACATGGGAATGGCCGGTCATGGTGATATGGAAATGAACCCGACCGGCGATATGGCTAGCATGGATCATGACGCGATGGGACATGGGGATAGCGCTCAAGCCGACTCCATGGATCACAGCATGCACGGCATGGATCATGCCACGACGACAGACATCAAGCGCGGTCCAGGCGTTGCCAATGTCGCAATGATGCCGATTAGCCGTCTGGATGAACCCGGAATCGGCTTGAATGATCAGCCGCATCGGACCCTGCGCTACAGTCAATTGCGCAGTAAGGATGCAAATCCGGACTTGCGTTTACCAGAGCGCGAGATCGAGCTGCACCTAACCTCCAACATGGAGCGTTACATGTGGTCATTTGACGGCGTAAAGTTTTCCGAGGTCACCGAGCCAATCAAGTTTTATGAGGGCGAACGTGTTCGTTTGACCATGATCAACGACACGATGATGCCTCATCCGATTCATTTACACGGAATGTTTTTCGACCTTGTGAACGGCGGTGGGCATCACAAGCCTCGTAAGCACACCGTTATTGTAAAGCCAGGGGAAAAGCTCTCGGTTGATATCACCGCCAATCACGTTGGTGATTGGGCGTTTCATTGCCATCTGCTTTTTCACATGCACGCGGGCATGATGCAGGTGGTTTCGGTCATTGGCGCAGAAGATTCGCAAATGCACCAACACATGGATCACGGCGCGATGGATGAGAATCCGCGTCCCGACGAAATGATCGGTGACGACATGATGGGTCATGGCCATGGTGACCATGAGGGTATGACACATGGAGAGAAAAGCTAATGCGCATTCAATTTAAGACCATCTCCCTTTTGTTGGCCGCATCTCTGGCCGTCACACCGGCTCTCGCCCAACAAGAAGATCAATCTTCGCCCCCATGGTCGCAGGCAGACGCGTATTATGGCCGTGAAGCCATGAGTAAATCTCGCGCTGAGGTTCAGCATGAGGCCGGTGGTCAAAATAACTGGTTCGTTATGGCTGATCGGCTCGAGACTCAAATTTTGGACGACGAAGAAGTTTTGGTATTTGATGGGCAAGGTTGGTATGGCGGCGATATTAACAAGCTATGGATCAAGGCCGAGGCAGAATATGGCTTCGAAGAAGACGAAATAGAAGACGCAGAGATACAAGCGCTCTGGTCGCGTGCGATTGCGCCTTACTTTGATGTCCAAGCCGGCCTTCGTTACGATCTAGAACCGAAAGGCCGCACGCACGCGGTTATCGGTCTTCAGGGATTAGCACCATATTGGTTTGAGGTTGATGCTGCCGCATTCGTCAGCACTGAAGGGGACGTTACAGCTCGTATTGAGGCCGAATACGAATTGCTTTTGACCCAACGTCTCATTCTGCAGCCGCGGCTCGAAGCAGCCCTTTCCGCTCAGGACATTCCAGAGCTTCAGATCGGCTCGGGTTTGACTAATTTGGATGCAGGTCTGCGCCTTCGCTACGAGGTTCTACGGGAGTTTGCGCCGTATATTGGCGTAGAGTGGCAACGCGCGATTGGCGATACCGCTGACTTCATCGAAGCGTCGGGAGGTGAAAAAGATCAAACAGCGCTTTTGGTCGGCGTTCGAACTTGGTTTTAGCCTTTAAGGAGTTTCGGCTTGGCAAGCATGGGCCATACGATTTTCGGTAATCTGGGTAGCCTGATATTTTGGGTGATTCTGGCATCGCTGATTTACGTCCTGGTTCGCGCAACCATCAATCGGGTCGGTGGTGATAATAAATCGAACGATCCGATTGATATTCTCCGGCGTCGTTATGCCCGCGGCGAAATCAACAAGGAAGAGTTTGAGCGCCTCATGGAGGATCTCAACCTGACTAAATAATCAATTGCAAAATTCTTGAGGGGTGAGGTTCGATGCCTGCGTATTACCCAGTCTACGCCGATCGCTGAAGACAGCGAAATGCATATGCATCGGCAAACTGGGAGGCGCTCTTGGGCGATTTAATTGAACCGAACTTGCACCCGATATTGGTGCACTTTGCTTATGCGCTTAGCGTGACCGCAGTGGCGTCTTATCTCATCGCGGCGTTCGCTCCAGTAGACCGTTGGCGCCAAACACTGCGACCAGCGGCAGACTGGATGCTCGCCTTCGGCGCGATCGCCATTGTCTTGACAATCGTAGCAGGCTTTCAAGCTTATTATACCGTCGATCACGACGCGCCTTCACATGCCGCAATGACGACACATCGCAATTGGGCTGTGCCGTCCGGCCTTGCCATTGTCGCTCTCGCAATCTGGCGTTGGACCGGAAGAGCGCGTGCAGCTTCAGGCATTTTTGTCGCTGGTTTAGCTGCGGCTGCGCTTGCCTTAACGGTAACGGCCTGGTGGGGCGGAAAAATTGTGTATGGCTATGGACTTGGGGTTAAGAGCCTGCCGCAAGTCACCGGAGACGGACATGACCATGACCATGGTGGCAGCAAAGCTACTGAAGACCATAGCGCTGATGCGATGCAGGAGACGGCGCGCGCCACACAAGATCATGATGATACTGACGGCCACCACGACACATCGACGACGACGCATGACAATAGCGACGGTCACCACAATGGTGATCTAGACCCCGCTCTCGCCGTGCCAGATGCAGGGTCGCCGGCAAGCATCGCAGATGCGTTCAACCAAGCGTTAAGAGCGGGCGATGAGGCCACGTTACGCGAACTTTTTGCGACTGATGTACTGATTGCAGAGGGTGGCGGAGCTGAGCGCTCGTTCGAAGAATATGCCGGCCACCATATGCAGGCAGACATGGCCTATACTGGTGCTGTCTCGTTTGCGCTGCAGGACCGTTTGGAGATCGCAGACGGCGACATGGCAACGGTGATCTCGCAATTTGAGGTCACGGGGGCATATCGAGACGAGGCGGTTCATCAACGATCCATGGAGACGATGGTTTTGGTTCGGGATAATGGCGAGTGGCGGATCAAACACATTCATTGGTCGTCGTCACCAATAACCGACGATCATGAGCACTGATACATGCGAGGGGGGAGGCAATTTAGTATCGAGGACCCGTTAAACGGTCAAAACCACTTCACCGCCATTCGCTGGGGATTGGCGGGTGCCGTCGCACTTGGCCATGCCTGGGTTTTGACGCTCGGTCCGGAGCCGTTTCAGATCCACGGTCGGCTCGCAAGCTATATGGCGGTCAATGGCTTTTTCATTCTGTCGGGCCTATTAATCGCCAAAAGCCTTCATATGCGGCGCGACCTGGGTGCTTATGCATTTTCGCGCCTGCTGCGTATTTACCCCGCTTTGATCGTGGTTTTGCTCGCCTTTTTGTTGATATTTAGGACAATTTTTGCGCCGGACAGTTGGTCCGTCGAGGAAACTTTTGAAGCTGCAATTTACGTTGTAAAAGTGCTCGCATTAGGAGATCACGCAAGCGCTCCGGCTCACATATTCTCAGACAATCTGCAAACCCAGTTCAACGATCCTCTGTGGACCATCCGCTACGAATTGGCTGCTTATATACTCGCAGCGCTCGCGTTTGCTTTCGGGCTTGTGAACGGCCGCATTCGAGTGTTGGTCACCTATGCGTTCGTTCAAGTCGCGTACCTTTATGTCGTGGTTTATCATCAAGATAGCGATTTACCCGTCAATTTATTGCCGATGCTTCGTTTAGGATCTTGTTTTCTGTTGGGAATGACGCTTTGGCATTGGCCGGAGCTTCGAAAACCGCCTTTTTGGGCGCTTGCCGGACTGCTCCTTTTGTTCGCCTTCTTTGGTAGCAGCATATTTGGCGAAATCATCGCAAATTGGGGCCTGACGGCGATCTTGATGCGCGTTGGATTACCGAAAAAGGCCTTTGAAAAAATCATCGCCATTCCGGATTATTCCTACGGAATTTACATTTGGCACTTCCCGGTCATGCAATCGATCCTAGTCGTAGAACCGGATTTGAACCCCATCGCGCTGTTGGTGCTGTCCGCGCCTGTCTTTCTTTTCCTCGCAGCCTTGTCTTGGCACTTCATCGAGAAGCCCGCTCTCGGGCTTAAACCCAAACGAAAATTCGACGCCTCCTCATATGGATTAAACCTTCGGGGCAGTTGGTTCTCACAGTTTGAAAAAAATCGTGACGGAGAGGGTCGATGAACAAGGCACGATTGAAGTCTTCAATAGACCCACTGTTCAGCGCCAACCATTTAACGGCCGTGCGGTGGGCCCTCGCAATTGCGGTTGTTTTAGGACATGTGTCGCTTTTGACGACAGGCTTCGAGCCGTTACGGATACATGATTGGACAGCCAGTTACATGGCCGTCAATGGCTTCTTTGTATTGTCCGGGCTGTTAATCGCAAAGAGCCTTCATTCCAGGCGAGATATAAAAGCATACGCTCTTTCGAGGCTGCTCCGCATCTATCCGGCTTTAGTGGTTGTCCTCGTCACCTTTTTGTTTGTTTTCGCACCTATGTTTTCAGCCGAAAACACTTCGTCGGTGCTCGAACCAGGTTCGTGGCTATACGTGATCCGAGTGCTCATTATGGGTGACCCTGACAGCCCGACGGCACAAATATTTTCGAACAATTTGATGACAGACTTTAACGGGCCATTGTGGACCATTCGGTTTGAGCTCGCTGCTTACATTCTAGCAGGCGCTGCGTTTACGTTAGGTCTTGTAAACGGTCCATGGCGGAGCCTATTCGTTTTCGTGATTGTCCAGGTGGTATACCTTAGCGCGCCGGTCTTCACCGATACCGATTTGCTTCCGCAAAGTGTCATGCCGCTACTACGACTATCGTCGGCATTTTTGGTTGGCATGGTTTTATGGCACTGGCCGGTCCTTCGAAAACCGCCCATCTGGTCAATTTTTGGATTGCTTATTGGGTTCGCTATTTTTGGGAGCGGGCCATTCGGAGAACTCATCGCCACGCTTTCACTTTCGGCCATTATGCTCCGGATCGGATTACCAAAACACGCTTCGCAGCGGATCGCGAAGATGCCGGATTATTCTTATGGTATTTACATTTGGCACTATCCCATACTCCAGGCGGTACTCGTAGCTTTACCTGCCCTCTCCCCGTTAGTGCTTGGCGCGGCAGCGGCTCCGATCATTCTAATCATAGCGTCTGTTTCCTGGCACTTTATTGAAAAACCGGCCCTGACTTTGAAGCCGACCTCCAGCAAAAAATCTGCGCCGTCGGAGTCAATTGCATGACAGCAACACCCCGCACATTGACGCTTTCATTGCTTGAGGCTCAAAGCGAGTTTCAGACAGTTATCTCCACCGCACGGGAGAATAGTACCGCGTCAAAGGCTGCGAAAATGGCGTTTCTGACGGCAGAGTTTTGCATCGCGATGCTAGAACGTCCGGAGCGTTTACTGAAAGACGAGGGACGGCATCTGCTGAGTGCTTTGCGAGCAATGGCGCAGACGTTCAATTGGCTTAAGAAGATTTCTTTAGAATTCACCGCCACAAACGCTGCCAAGATTTCGGCAGGGTGTGTGCGATGTGAATCAGAGATCTTCGCATTGTTGGGAGACATTGATCCAGAAACTGCCTGGGGGCACAAATGAGTGCGGCATCTTGGACCGGAACATTGTTTATTGGCGTAGGATGGGCGGTTCTGGACGCTCAACTTGGAGATAACGCAGCCCATAGCCATTTGGCTGTTCAAGTTGTGCTTGGGCTCGACGGTCCGGTCATCGTCGCCACGGATAAGGAGTTGGTGGTTCCAAAAGGCAGCGCGGTTATGATACCTGCCGGGCTCATACATTCTGTTGGACCTCCTGGACGCAAAGCCCGCTCTGTTTATATCGACCCGCGTTTTTACGGCGGTGGTGAGAGCTATGAGCGCACTTGGCCGACCATTCTTGATGATGAATTGTCCGCGACGCTCCGATCCGCTGTCGACAGCAACAAAGCTAAAGCCTGGGCAAGGCAATTCACCGGTGACACAACAGGCTCAGTCATCGACGCACGTCTAAAAAATGCGCTCAGAAACAAAGGCGCCGTTGAAAGTCCTGCCGCGCTCGCGCGCGAGCTTGCTCTTTCGCCAAGCCGGCTGCGAGAAATCGTCAAAGCAGGCTTTGGAGTTCCGCCAAGTAAACTATTGCAATGGCTGCAATTGCTCGCATCAGCCGAAGCGCTGGCGACAACGGATAGGCTCTGCGATGCGGCCGCAGCAGGCGGCTTTTCAGACCAGGCCCACTTCACGCGCAGACTGCGTCAATGGTTCGGGGTCACCCCCGGAACGGGACTTCAGGGATTGGAGATCTCTATCGATGGTCTCTGATGAATGGCGAGACGACTCTGACGGAGCAGCATATTGTCAAGGATCCAACCGAGCGAGACTTGGTCTAAGTATATTTACGGAGTGCCTCATACCCCCGAGGGGTTTTAGTCGTTCGGGCGTATTACAATCGTGCCACCGTCTCCCGGCGGCGATCCACATAAAGGAGGCTTAAATGCGACTTATACCCACTGGACATGCCTTATCGATTTTTCTCGCGATAACATTCACGCTTTGTGTTGGTTGGGGATTGGTCACACCAGCCAGTCTTCATATGCACGGTGCGTGGGAGCAACTTCTCCCGGGATTTAAGTTTATCTCCGTTTCAAGCTTCTTCATTGGGCTCTTAGGGTCGTACATTTACGGCTGGTACATCGCGATCCTATTTGTCCCTCTTTATCGCTTCTTCAACCGTCACAAAGACTGATGTCAGCGTCGCAATAACCTCAAATTATGTACGGAGCGAAGTCATGAATTCCGAGCACAATCATCACGATCACGCAGACCACAGTCATCACCATGGCGACCATCACGATTGCTGCCACGGAGACGCCGAAGCTGGCGCTGACGGAAAGTATGACCTCGTTCCCGTAGGGTATACAGGGACGGTCTATACCTGTCCGATGCACCCCAACGTTCGCGATGTTCGCAATTCTGGATGCCCGATTTGCGGCATGGCTCTGGAGCCGGAAGGGGTCGTCATTGGTGAGGAAGACACATCCGAACTCGACGATATGACCCGTCGTTTCTGGATCAGCGCCATCTTCACCATCCCGCTGGCCATTTATGCAATGGGTGACTTAATCCCGGGTCGGCCACTCGAAGGTTTGTTGCCCGAGGGCTGGTCCCAGTGGGGGCAGTTCTTATTGGCGGTTCCGGTCGTATTGTGGGGCGGTTGGCCTTTCTTCGTGCGCGGTGTGCGATCAGTGCGGACGATGAACCTCAATATGTTTACGCTGATCGCACTGGGCGTTGGTGTTGCCTTTGTTTTCTCACTGGTTGCAACAGCGTTTCCGGGCATCTTCCCTCATGCATTTCGCAACCACGCCGGCGAGGTCGCTGTCTATTTTGAGGCCGCTGCTGTGATTACAACGCTTGTGCTTTTAGGACAGGTTCTAGAACTGAGAGCTCGAAGCGCAACCTCTGGAGCCATTCGTGCGCTCTTAGAGCTGACCCCACCAACGGCTAAGCGGATCATGGCAGATGGCCAGGAAGAAGAAATTTCGATTGACGATGTACGCACTGGGGACCGGCTACGGATCAGACCCGGCGAAAAAGTTCCTGTCGATGGCGAAGTGGCTGAAGGGCGCTCGAATGTCGACGAATCGATGATCACTGGCGAGCCCATTCCTGTTGAGAAGTCCGAAGGCGATCTGGTGACGGGCGGGACCGTCAACGGCACTGGATCACTTATAATGACGGCAACGCATGTTGGCGAAGACACGATGCTATCGCAAATCGTTCGCATGGTCGCAGAAGCTCAACGCTCACGTGCCCCTATTCAAAAGCTTGCCGATACCGTGGCCGGACTATTCGTACCGGCCGTTGTTGTGATCGCGGTCCTTACGTTCATTGTGTGGTCTTTATTTGGACCGCATCCCGCCATGGCTTTTGCGATCGTCAACGCGGTCGCGGTTTTGATCATTGCTTGCCCCTGCGCGCTCGGTCTTGCAACGCCTATGTCAATTATGGTCGCCACAGGCAAAGGCGCCCAATCTGGCATCCTGATCAAAAACGCTGAGGCTTTGGAAACGTTTGAGAAAGTCGACACGATCGTCGTCGACAAAACCGGCACACTGACAGAGGGGCGCCCTAAGCTTGTAACAGTGGAGCCAACCGAAGGTCTCTCAGAAGAAGACTTCCTGGCATATGCGGCGGCGATCGAACGCGGAAGTGAGCATCCTCTCGCCCAAGCGATCGTTGATGGTGCAGAAAGTCGAGGGGTTGCGCGTCTCGACTCATCCGATTTTGAATCAGTCACCGGCGAAGGCGCCCAGGGGCGGGTTGACGGAAAATTCCTCGCTATCGGCAACGCAAAAATGATGAAAAGGGTCGGCGCATTCGATGAAACCCTCAAAGCAAGGGCCGATGCCTATCGCCGCGACGGGCAGACTGTCATGTTCGTCGCGATCGATGGAAAGCCTGCCGGGCTGATTGGCGTTGCTGATCCAATCAAGAATACGACACCTGAAGCGATCGAGGCGTTACACAAAGCGAATTTGAAAGTCGTTATGCTAACAGGTGATAGCCGCGGAACGGCGGACGCGGTGGCGCGTCAGATCGGTATTGATGAGGTTGAGGCCGACGTCTCCCCGGAAGATAAAAACCGGATCATTCGCGAGCTGCAAGCAAAAGGCGCGGTTGTTGCGATGTGCGGCGATGGCATCAACGATGCGCCAGCGCTCGCCCAAGCTGATATCGGAATCGCGATGGGCACCGGCACGGATGTGGCGATGGAAAGCGCGAGCGTTACTCTGGTCAAAGGCGATCTTCGCGGTGTCGCGCGCGCGCAGCGGCTAAGCCGTGCGACGATGAGAAATATCCGCGAAAATCTGTTTTTTGCGTTCATCTATAACTCGCTCGGCGTCCCCGTCGCAGCGGGTGTCTTATATCCGTTTTTTGGCTTGCTTCTCAGCCCAATTATTGCGGCCGCAGCCATGAGCTTAAGCTCGTTTTCGGTGATCGCAAATGCGCTAAGGCTGCGATCGGTCAATCTCTAATCTGAAAAGGAAGTTCTGATGTCGAAATGGACCCTTGGCGCCTTGAGCGCCGCGCTTATTGCGCTTGCGACGGCGTTTGTGTTTACGGGCGGTTTTGCGAACCCGGCGAACGCGCAAACCATCACTGTCTACAAGACACCCTGGTGTGGTTGCTGCACTGCCTGGATAAAGCACCTTCAGCGCGACGGCCTGGAGGTTCGTGTTATTGAGCGCGAAGACTTGGCGCCCGTACGGGAACAGTTGGGCGTACCTTTAAAGCTCTCTTCTTGTCACACCGCATTGATCGATGGCTATGCCATAGAGGGCCACGTTCCAGCCGCCGAAATTCGAAAGCTCTTAGAAGCGCGTCCGCAGGCCATCGGCCTATCTGTGCCAGGAATGCCAATGGGCTCTCCCGGTATGGAAACGCCAAACGCGCCTCACGCCTATGATGTGATCCTCTTTGACAGCGAACAACAAAGCGTGTTCGCAAGCTATGTCGGACGTTTCCCGGCTGAAGAGGCGTCCGGCCAATGAAGTCAGATGCCTATAAAAAGGGCTCACTAAGCCTTGCTGGAACCGTAGCGATGGGGACCGGCGTCATGATTGGCGCCGGCATCTTCGCGCTGACGGGACAAGTGGCGCAGTTTTCCGGTCCCGCCTTCCCGCTTGCGTTTTTACTGGCCGCCGTGGTCAGTGGATTTAGCGCCTACACTTATATCAAGATGTCGAACAAGTATCCGTCAGCCGGCGGCATCGCGATGATCCTCCAGAAAGCCTACGGACCGACAACGATAGCCGCGGCAAGCGCGCTGTTGATGACCATGTCCATGATCATCAATGAGAGCCTCGTGGCGCGAACGTTTGGCGCCTATACGCTCCAGCTTTTCGATGTTTCCAAAGACAGCGTATTGGTGCCTGTTTTGGCTGTCGCGTTGATTGTCTTTGCATTCTTGATAAATATTTCCGGCAACAAGATCATTGGCGGCGTCTCAAAGGTCGCCGCAGTTCTAAAAGTCGGCGGTATCCTGGTCTTTGCGGGCGCGGCTTTATGGGCGTCTGGACTCTCATTTGAAGCAGCCACTGCCGCGACCACGAACGAAACCGGGCCCGCAGGCTTTCTCGCGGGCGTCGCTCTGGCCATTCTCGCGTTCAAAGGGTTTACCACCATCACCAATAGCGGTGATGAAGTTAAAGATCCCAACAAAAATGTCGGTCGCGCAATCATCTGGTCACTTGCTGTCTGCCTCGTCGTCTACATGGCTGTGGCACTTGCCGTTGGCTCGTCCTTGACGCTTGAGGAAATTGTTGCAGCCAAGGACTTCTCACTCGCCGAAGCCTCTCGCCCGGCTTTTGGTGAGCTTGGTGTCGCATTTACTGTGATCATCGCGATTATTGCCACAGCGTCAGGACTGCTGGCCAGCGTGTTCGCTGTTTCAAGGATGCTTGCAATGCTGACGGACATGAATCTCATCCCGCACAAGCATTTTGGCATGCCGGGCGGCATCCAAAAGCACACACTCGTTTACACAGTTGTCTTGGCTGCATTCTTAGCAGCGTTTTTCGATCTCGGGCGGATCGCTTCTCTCGGCGCGATCTACTATCTCGTAATGGATATTATCATTCATTTCGGCGTGTTGCGCTATCTACGCGAAGATGTTGGCGCGCGCGCCTCGATCCTGGTGGCTGCAATTTTATTCGACCTGATTGCGCTTGGCGCTTTTGTGTTCATCAAAGCGACCGCAGACCCTATGATCGTCGTAATTGCCATTGGGTCGATGGCGGCCATCTTCGCTTTCGAAGCGCTTTATTTGGGTCGGATCCGAGATAAGGAGACGCCGGATCATGCCCATTCTCACTCTTAGAAACCACAGCGTTCGGAGGATTGCTGAGTGAATGTGGAACACCGCATTGAGAGCATGGCGTGTCAGCCCGTTCGGTTGAATACTGCGACGTCTGAAACGCGTCACCGCAGAAAGAACAAGCAGTGATCGCCGCGATTATTATTTCTGCGGTTACGTTCGTTTTATCAGGCGCGCTTCACTATGCGATTGTCTCGGGCGCGCTTCGTCGCCTCGGCGAGGCTAATTATCATCGGGGGTGTAAACTGGTATTTGCGCTAGGCGTTTCGGGACTTGCACATCTATCTGTTACCGTACTGTATGCCCTCGCCTATGGTCTTGGTCGCATTTTAAAGATTGGCGACCTCAGCGGTGATACACTGATGACGGCGATGGATATTTTCTATTTCTCACTCGTTACTTACACTTCGCTTGGATTGGGGGATATTGTTCCAACTGGACATCTGCGTCTTATCGCAGGTATCGAGGCTTTGAACGGGTTCCTTCTTATCAGCTGTTCTGCCGCCATGCTGTTTCTGTTCATGAGCGACAATAACCGAGAACCAGCGTCATGATCAGCCTTTCAAAAATCGAAGACAAGACTGATGTGAAACGTTTTGCCATTGGCCCCGTCTATCAGGGAAGCAGCCGGTACGGACGTAGAAGCAAATAGGGAGCCTTCAAATGTCGAATTCTGCAAAACGTTTCGGGCTGATCGGCTTTGGCGTCATCATCGTCATTGCAGCAATTATCGGTTGGGCGCAGTTGCGCGACCCCCACGAAGATCTTGGCCATATCGAAGTGTTCGGGAACGTAGATATTCGCCAAGTGAATTTAGGCTTTAAGCTTCCAGGACGTCTGTCTGAGTTAAGAGTCGACGAGGGCGATCGAGTTGCTGCGGGCGACATCGTGGCGAAACTGGAAGCGATTGACTATGAAAATGAATTGAAACTTGCCCAAGCCCGTGTCGCTCGATCGCAAGCGGCCCTCAATCTTCTTCTTGCCGGGACCCGGCCCCAAGAAATCACTCAAGCTGAAGCGCAACTCGCTGAAGCCGAAGCCGCTCTGACCGTTGCTCAAACGACTTTGTCGCGCCAGGAATATCTCGCCGAAAGGGATATCGCATCTCATCAAGCCCATGAAGAGGCTGAAGCGCGACATGGCGCAGCGATTGCTAAGCGAGATGCTGCAATGGAGGGGCTGGAACTTGCCCGTATTGGCGCGCGCACTGAAGACATTGATCAAGCCCGTTCGGTATTGGCGGCCGATCAAGCCGCTTTGTCTTTAGCCGAGCAACGTGTGATCGACACCACACTGATTGCGCCGAATGAAGGCATCATACTCACGCGCGTCCGCGAACCGGGTGCGATCGTCGGCGCGGGTGAGACCATATACACATTGACATTAACGTCGCCGGTCTGGGTCCGAGCTTATATCGAAGAGCCCGATCTCGACTTAGTTCAGGCAGGCATGGCAGCAGAGGTTCAGACAGACTCTGGCCGCATCTATACAGGTCAGGTGGGTTTTATATCCCCAGTCGCTGAATTTACCCCGAAGACCGTCGAAACACGAACTCTGCGAACCAGTCTCGTATATCAAATGCGCGTAATTGTAGAAGATCCGGAAGGCCGACTGAAACAAGGGATGCCGGTCACGGTCATTTTGTCCTCAGATCGGAATGATTGACCGTGCCAGCGCCGCTGATCAATATTGATCACCTTTTTAAGCGCTTTGACAAAAGCGAACGGTCCGCGATCGACGGAGTTTCCGCTTATGTTAATGCTGGCGAAGTCACAGGATTGGTGGGGCCGGACGGTGCCGGTAAAACGACCCTTCTTCGCTTGATAGCGGGCCTTCTTGTGCCGACTACGGGAGAAATTTCGGTAAATGGATTAAATCCTGCCAAAGATGGTCCAGAGGTGCACCGTATTGTATCCTACATGCCGCAGAGATTTGGTCTTTACGAAGACTTGAGTGTCCAGGAAAATTTGACGCTTTATGCCGATTTACGGTCCGTTCTTGGCGCCGACCGAGATGCTGCGTTCGAGCGTTTATTGGGCTTTACTGGTCTATCTCCTTTTACAAACCGCCTCGCCGGAGCCCTATCGGGCGGCATGAAGCAAAAGCTCGGCCTGGCCTGCGCTCTTATTAAAAAGCCTGACCTTTTGCTGCTGGATGAACCGAGTGTCGGTGTTGACCCAATCTCGAGACGAGAGCTTTGGCGCATGGTTTATGAGTTGGTCGATCAGGGAATTGGCGTCGTCTGGAGTACTGCTTACCTGGATGAGGCAGAGCAATGCGCGAGAGTTTTGCTGTTGAATGAAGGCGCCCTGCTTTATGCTGGGCCACCAAAAGACCTAACGGACCGCGTCGCTGGTCGCACCTATCAGATCCGTGGTATTGAAAACGATCGACGCAACGTTTTGAGTCGAGCGACGAAACTGACAAGCGTGATTGACGGTGTCATTCAAGGTAGCCGCGTACGCTTAGTCCTCGAAGACGGCGCCGATGCACCGGACCTTGCGCAGCTTAAGGCTGGCGCACAAGCAGAAGTCTTACGAACCGCGCCAAGATTCGAAGATGCATTTATGGACCTAATCGGAGGTGGATTCAGAGCGACCTCCCCGTTTACAAAACGACGAGATACCTCTGCTCACACTGCTGAAAAGGTCGTCGAAGCGCACGCGCTCACCCGTCGTTTTGGAGACTTCACTGCCGCTGACAATATAAGTTTCGAAGTCGGACGGGGTGAAATATTTGGTCTCATCGGGCCCAATGGGGCTGGCAAATCAACGACGTTTAAGATGCTATGCGGTTTGCTGCGCCCGAGCGAAGGTTCGGCGCGCGTTGTTGGCCTCGATTTGCAAAATGCGCCGAGCAAGGCGCGAGGCAGGATCGGTTATATGGCCCAGAAGTTCTCACTTTATGGTGACCTGAGTGTAAGACAGAATCTCGAATTTTTTGCTGGCGTTTATGGTTTGACGGGAAATTCTCGAAAGCATGCCATTGCTCAAATGATTGAGACGTTCGGATTTTCCGATCGTTTAAATACCAATGCGATCGGACTTCCGCTTGGCTACAAACAGCGATTGGCTTTGGCCTGCGCAGTCATTCATGATCCTGATGTTCTGTTTCTCGATGAACCCACCTCTGGCGTTGATCCGCGCACGCGGCGTGAGTTCTGGACCCATATCAATGCGATGGTTGCGAATGGCGTAACGATTATGGTGACCACGCACTTTCTCGATGAGGCAGAGTATTGCGATCGTATGGCGCTCATCTATCGCAGCAAGATGATCGCCAGCGGCTCGCCTGATGATCTAAAAGACCGTACTCGCGCAAGTGGCCTGACTGATCCGACGTTAGAAGACGCTTTTATCTCATTGGTCGAGCAGAACGACCGGGAGCGCGAATTGGAATGACTGAACGTGATCCCTTTGCTCATCGTTGGCGCCGTTTGACTGGCCTGATTGTTAAAGAGTCAAGCCAAGTCCTGCGCGATCCGAGTTCTGTGTTGATCGCCGGCGTGATGCCGCTTTTGCTGCTTTTCCTGTTCGGATATGGGGTCACGTTTGATCCGCGGGAACTCGACGTCGCTTTAGTGGTGGAACAGCCATCCTCGGAGACTGCGAGCTTCCAATCTGCCCTTCGTAATTCAACTCTGTTTCAAGTTGAGACGGGGCCAGACCGGCGTCAATTCGAACGCGATCTAACGCTTGGCAAGTTGGATGGGATAATTGTCTTGCCTGCCAATTTTGCAGAGAAAGCGTTTCGAGCTGAGGGGGCGCCCATTCAGGTGATCGTCGATGGCGGTGACCCGAACACAGCTTATTTGGTTAGTGGCTATGTCGAGCTTTTATGGGCAAACTGGTTGGAACAGGAGTGGATCAGTCGTGGGCGCCCTCCCCTGGCGCCGAGTGTACAGTTGGAACCTCAAGTCTGGTTCAACCCAGAGATTTCTAGTCGAAACTATCTCGTGCCAGGTTCAATCGCAATCATTCTCACCACAATTGGGGCCCTCCTAACGGCTCTTGTTGTTGCGCGCGAGTGGGAGCGTGGAACGATGGAAGCTCTGATGTGCCCCTAAGAATGTAGACGCCCTGCGGCTTCATTGTGCTGTCATTTCGTACTCGGCGGGTGACAGCATCCCGTTCTTAGCATGCCTGCGCTTCGGATTGTAGAACAGCTCGATATAATCG
>JALUWJ010000082.1 GCA_027019605.1 Henriciella sp.
GGATAGTGCGGATTGATGTGCGCATAACGATGGCTTGAGGCAGCCTCGACAACCAATTCGGGTGTTTTGAAAAAGTCGGAAACCTGGATGATATTCGTGCGTTCCGTACCAATCGATGCCTGGGTGGATTTCGATAAATTCTGCTCAAACATACTCAAGGTGAATTTCCAATAAAAACAGAGCTCTTTATCTGGAGCCTACCAACTTATCGCACTTTAAAAAACCGCTACAGTTTGCAATAGTGAGGAGGTGCGAAAAATTGAAAATCGCGACAGGAAGCGAATGGCGATTCAGAACAGTCCGATAGAGAGAATTGTGATCGTTGGCGGTGGCTCTGCCGGCTGGATGACGGCTGCTGCGCTCGCCAATGACCTCGGCACCAGCTGTGAAATCACTCTGATCGAGTCTGAAGCCATCGGCACGGTTGGCGTCGGTGAAGCGACCATCCCGCCGATCCGCTACTTCAACCAACGTTTGGGCATCGACGAAGCCACCTTCGTTCGTGAGACACATGGCTCGTTCAAGCTCGGCATTGAATTCATTGACTGGTCCCGCATCGGCCACGCTTATTTCCATCCGTTCGGGCATTACGGCGCTGAGTTTGACCACGTACCTTTTTATCAACATTGGATGCGCGAGCACCTGAGCGGCGACCAAATCCCGATCGATGAATATTCGATGGCTTGGGCAGCCTCGAAGGCCGGAAAGTTCTCGCATCCACTCGCTGATCGACGCAACGTTCAATCTCGCTTCGACTATGCCTACCATTTCGATGCGACGCTCTATGCCGCCTATTTGCGCAAATATGCTGAAGCGCGCGGCGTGACCCGCATAGAGGGACGCGTGACCTCCGCACAGCAGCTTCCCGAGAACGGTTTTCTGAAGTCCGTCACGATGGAAGATGGACGCGAGTTTGCAGCGGACCTGTTTGTCGATTGCTCAGGTTTCTTCGGGCTGTTGATCGAAAAGACACTTGAGACCGGTTACGAAGATTGGTCACACTGGCTGCCATGCAATCGCGCGGTCGCTGTGCCATGTGAAAAGTCATCCGATATCCTGCCCTATACTAAATCCACGGCGAAGAGTGCCGGCTGGCAATGGCGTATTCCGCTGCAGCACCGAACGGGCAATGGCTATGTTTATTGCAGCGAACATCTCGAAGCCGATCAGGCGGAAGACACCCTGCTCTCTTCGCTGGACGGTGCGCCAACCGCTGACCCAAAACATCTGCGTTTTGTGACCGGACGCCGCAACAAGTTCTGGAACAAGAATTGTGTCGCGATCGGCCTCTCAGCTGGCTTCATGGAGCCCCTGGAATCGACCAGCCTACATTTGATCCAATACGGCATCATGAGGCTACTGGCTTTGTTCCCAAGCAAGACCATGTCACCGCTTCTTGCCGATGAATACAATGCGCTCACCATTTCCGAATATGAGCGCATCCGCGATTTTCTGATCCTGCATTATACCGCAACTCAGCGAGACGATTCAGAGTTCTGGCGCTATTGCGCGAACATGCCGATCCCGGATCGACTAAAGTATAAAATTGATCACTTCCGGTCGCATGGAATGGTCGTCTCTGACGAACGCGAACTGTTCCACAATCCGAGCTGGATCGCCGTCTATCTCGGCCAGGATATTGTCCCAGAGCGCGCACCGGCGCTGACCCATCATCGCGGCGACGTTCCGGTGCAGGATCGGATGCGTGCGATCCGCCAAGCGATGTCGCAGGCGGTGGAAGCCATGCCGACGCACGAGACGTTTATCGACCGCTACTGCAAATCTGCTTTGCAGTGAGCCTCAATAAAGTCCTGGTGCTGCGGCAGATCATTTGTCGCGCGCGCAATCAGCTTTTTCACATCCGATAGGAAGTTGTTCAGCTGCTCAGACGATATTCGATTGGCCATGGCATGGAAGCTTTTTGGCACAAGCCCCTGCCCGACCATGACCTGCACCCAACTCGACTCCCGGAACAGATCCTCTGCATCTTTGTAGAGCAGCCCATTGCTCGAAAAGAGCTTCATCTTCTCGGTTAAACTTTCCGGGACGGACATGTGTTTGCAGTACCGCCAAAACTCCGAATCCTCCCGATCTGTTCGATGATAGTGCAGGATCAAGAAGTCACGGATCAGCTCATATTCATGGCTGACCTGACGGTTATACTCGTGCTCATTTGGAGCATCAAAAGTCTTGTCCGGAAACAGTTCGATCAGCTTCGAGACGTTCGACTGGATGAGGTGAATTGAGGTTGATTCCAGGGGCTCCAGAAACCCACTCGCGAGCCCAAGCGAGACACAATTTTTGTGCCAGAACTTCTCGCGTCTTCCGGTTGTGAAGCGCAGGCGTTTCGGTTCGCCCATTGGCGCGCCGTCCAGGTTTGCGAGCAGTGTCTCGGTGGCTTTGTCTTCGCTGGTGAACTGTTCGCAGAAAACATGGCCATTGCCGGTCCGATGCTGCAATGGAATACGCCATTGCCAGCCAGCATCATGTGCAGTGGCTTTCGTGTATGGCAGAAGTGGCTGCGTGCTCTCGCACCCGACAGCGACGGCGCCATCGCAAGGCAGCCATTTCGACCAATCCTGATAACCAACGCCAAGCGCTTGCCCGATCAACAATCCGCGAAAACCCGAGCAGTCGACGAAAAGGTCGCCCGCCACGACCTGACCACTTTCCAGGGTCACATGGTTGATGTGGCCTGTCTCAGGCTCCAATGCGACATCGACCACTTTGCCTTCGATACGCGTGACACCGTTCGCTTCGGCATGTTTGCGAAGGTAGCGCGCATAGAGCCCCGCATCGAAGTGAAACGCATAGGCAAGCCCGGTCATGGACGTATTGCCGACGCGGTCTAATCGCCCGAACATGTTTGCATAAGCCGCCTTATGGTGAAGCGAGTAATCCCAAAGGCTCGCGGCCTGTCCTTCCGCTCGGCTGCGCAACCAATAGTGATGAAAGTGCAAGCTCGCGAGATTGATCCCGGCATCGCCAAATGTGTGCAGATAGCGCTCGCCAATGTGGCCCCAGTTGTTGAACTCGATGCCGAGCTTGAAGGTGCCGCGGGTTTCGCGCACAAACTCATTCTCATCGAGACCAAGCACACCATTCAGGCGACGGATTTGCGGGATCGTCGCCTCGCCCACGCCGACCGTGCCAATGGCTTCAGATTCGATCAGCGTAATCTTTACCGAGGGCCCAAGGAGTCGTGCCATCGACGCCGCTGCAATCCAGCCGGCTGTACCGCCCCCTACAATCACAACGCGTTCAATATGTTGGCTCTGCATCTGCTAACCCTAATCCAGCTTCACGCCTTCGCCCAGCCTATAAACCCAAAACGAAAGAAGAGGCCTGTCCGAAAACAGGCCCCTTCCGGGAGGATTCTAACTCTCACTGCAAGCTAGAATTTTTTAGACACCGTAATGTTGTAGGTGGTGCCATATAGCTCGTGACGGCTTGGGAAGACGACACTTGGGTCAGCTGTTTCTGCCTCGGTAACGAAGGGCTCGTTCGTAAGGTTGAACACTTCGAAGTTCACACCAAGACCTTCGAGCGCTCCGTCTTCCCATTCATATCCGATCTGCAGATCGACAATGGTTTCGTCCTGAGCTTCCGCACCTGTGAGCGACCCATCAAACTGAGGCACCTCTGACAGGAAGCCTGAGCGATGGCGCGCACTGATCCGTGTCCGCCAACCATGGTTTTCATAGTAAAGATCACCAGACCAGACATTGTCAGAATATCCTGGGATTCGGATGTCGTTTCCGCTGACCGCTCCGGACAAGCTGCTATCGGCATAGGTGTAACTTGCATTGAAGCCAAAGCCTTCAAACTGCGCCGGCAGGTAATCATCCAGGCTCATGCGCAATGTTGCTTCGATACCCGTAATCGACCCGTCCGAAATATTCTCTGGGAAGCTTGTCACAGCGGTTGCAACTTGAGGGTTCGCAGCGACGAAAGAATCCAAGGCAGGAACACCGATCGATGTCAGCTGCTCAGTGATATCCGTCGTCCGTGTCGCGGTTTCGACCCAATCTGAAAGTTCTTTGTGGAACACAGCGACGCTCAGCGCGGTCGTCGGTCCAAAGTACTTTTCGAATGACACATCGAAGGATGTCGACTGATACGGCTCCAGTTGCGGGTTACCACCACTGATATTGAAACACGGATTGGTCGGGATCGTAAATCCAACCAATGAGTCTGGTACGAAATCACCATCCGTGTCGGCACAAACCTGATTGTTGATCGACACCGTTTGGTTAGCCGCGAGATTATCGAGCCGTGGTCTCGTTACCGTCTTGGCAGCGGCGAGCCGCAAGAAGGTGTCTGGTGAGACCTCAAATGACAGGTTGGCGCTCGGTAGGAAGTAGGTGTTTGAGTCGCCAAGCGTTTGTTGTCGCTCACCGCCGCCCTGCAGATTCGCCGTCGATGACTGATCAACGTCCTGATACTGGAAGCCAACATTACCGAACACTGGCACGCCGTTAAACGTGCTGTCGATCTCAGCCATCGCGTAGAAGGTTGTGATTTCTTCCTCAACAACCCACTCAGTATCAAAGGTCGCTTTCTCAAGCGAATAGGTGCCATCCGTCAGGAAGCTGGATGGATCATAGGCGATGATGTCGAGGCCAATGTTTCCTGAGTCAGTCGCACCGACGATCCGGTTGCTTGGGATCGCAAACTCGCCATTCACAAAGTTTGCGCCAGCCCGGATAAAGTTCTCGTTTGAGTCAAACGTCTTCTCACGATCCGTGTACAGAACACCTGCTTTGACGCCAGAGATGATCTCACCGCCAATATCGTACTCTGCTTCAAGCCGAAGCTGGTTCAGCTCGTCTTCGATCTTCGGCTCTTTGATAAAGCCGACTTGTCCCCAGCCACCTGGGTCGGTGAGCACAACTACACCAGGATCGGTGTAATCAAGACCGGCCGCAATGGCGTACTCGCCATCATCGTCGAAGCCAAAACCAAGCGTGTCGGTCGGGCCTGAGCCCGCAAAGCCGGTCCCAGCATAAGACTCATAATCGATGTCGTTACGATCGAGCGTCGAGCGCGCATAGTCACCGGTGACCTTCAATCGGTCTGAGACTTGGTATGAACTGTTCAAACCAATCGCGAAAATCTCTGCCGTGTTGCCTTCAGTGTCGGTCCGGAGGAATGTCGTGACATTGTTGTAGACAGCCGCATCAGCAAAACCTGAGGTTCCAGCGGTTCCCTGGAACTGCGCAGATGACCAAGATGCGATCGGCGTTTCAACACCGCGGAAGATACCGGCATCTTCAGTATCGGTGTAGAACGCATCAATCGTTGTCTGCCAGCGATCGTTTGGCTCAAACTGCAACGCACCTGCGACAGATGTCCGCTCAAACTCACGAGACACAACACCTGTCCGCGGGTTATCAGACGGATAAACCAGTCCTGTTGCCGGATCGATAGAGGTCTGACCGCTATTCGTTTTCAGCTCACGAGACGTGAATTGAGTTGGGTTTGATTGGATCGTCCCCGCAAGCGACCAACCGATCGTGCCATTCTCGTTTTGGTCGATGTAAGATCCGAAGAGACGATAACCGTCTTCGTCAAAATCCGGGTTTGGCTGATCATTGTCGTTGAACACATACTTCCCGGAGAAGTTCAGCTTGCGCTCAGTGTAGTCGAGCGGGCGAACGGTGCGCAGGTCAATCGCGCCAGCGATACCCGTCGCAGCAAGCGTCGCATCCGGGGTCTTATAAACCACACCCTGCGCCACCAATTCGGATGGGAACTGGTCAAACTCGACGCCGCGATTGTTACCCGCTGAAACGACTTCGCGGCCATTCCAAAGCGCGAGAGAGAAATCCGGGCCAAGGCCGCGAATGGAGATCTGCTGAGAGCGACCGCGAACACGTTGCGCTGTGACACCCGGCAAGCGCGCGAGCGAATCGGCGATTGAAAGGTCTGGAAGCTTACCAATGTCCTCAGCTGAGATCGCTTCGACAATTGAAGTCGCGTTCTTCTTTGCGTTCAATGAGTTTTGGATCGATCCCCGGATACCGGTCACGGTCACCACATCGAGTGTCGCTTGCTCATCTTCAGCGTCTTCGGATGCTTCTTGAGCGTAAACAGGCGCACTCGCGACAAGAGCCAAAGCAGCCGTTCCGAGCAGCCAGCTCTTCTTGTTCATGAATGTTGTCTTCAATTGTTCCTCCCTAAACCTTGCGCACAGGAAATGTGACACTCCGCCACTTTCTGACTCGTCCTCTTTATTGCAAATTTATGAAAACGCCAACCCCTTTCGCATGCAAGCCATGCGCTTTGACAGGTGGATCGTGACCAAAATACATCATTTGATGCTGAGAACGCTACCATATAGGCGTTTCAGCTGCCCATTGATCGATCAAAAACGCCAAAAAAGTCAAAAATTTGCGGCATGCAAAGCAATGCAAAATTTTGCAAAGAACTGAAAATCTATGAAAACCCACTCGCGGAACGAGTGTTAGTCCGCGCCGCAAGAAGCCCGAACGATCAATTCCGCCGGAATTCGATCATCGTCGGGGCCGCGCTGACCAGATGAGTCGAGCAATTTCGACACCAACACTCGGCCCGCTTTGCTCGTGTCCTGATCAATCGTGCTCAATGGCACTTCGGCATAAACCCCGAACGGAACATTGTCGTAGCCGACGATCGCGACATCCTCCGGCACGGACAGCCCTGCCCGGCGAATGGCCTGAATTGCCCCGAGCGCAATCAAGTCACTGGCCGCAAAGATCGCATCAAAGTCAGCCTTCTCCGAGATCAAAGTCTCGACGACGGCACGCGCGGACGCGACCTGGAAGTGCGCTGGCACAACCAATCGATCCTCATAAGGCAAGCCCGCAAGCTCCAGCCCCTCGCGATAACCGCGCATGCGTTGCCCAATTTCCGGCGCATCGGAGTCGCCGAGAAAGATGATTTTCTTGCGACCAAGACGCGCCAGATGCGAGGTCGCGCGGCGACCACCGGCAATATTGTCACTGCCCACGGAACAATAAGACTGCTCAGGCAAGGACGCGCCCCACACCACAAAACGATCTTCGACCTCGGCCAATCGATTGAACGCCTCATGCAGAGTGGACTGCCCCAAGAAAATCACGCCATCTGACCGACTGGTCGACATCGCGGTCGCGAGCTCATCATATGAAGACGGCGCGATATAGCTGAGCAGGATATCGCAGCCGCGCTCGCGAGCCGCGTCACCGATACCGGCAAGCAATTCGAAAAAGAATGGATCCGCCATGCGACCTTCGCGGCTTTGTGGCCGCGGCACGACGATAGAAATGGTTGCGTTGGCGCCAATCGGGCCAGCCGGCATATAGGCCCGAAACGGGTAATCGAGCTCGCGCGCCAGCTTCCAGATCTTTTGCTTTGTGCGCACATTGACCGCCGGGCTATCATTCAGCGCCCGCGAAGCGGTTGAGATCGAAACCCCCGCCTGCTTGGCAAGATCTTCAAGGCGCGTTGTCGGCTTGGTCTCCATGACTCACTCCCTACTTAGCGCGCGCGAACCCATACACCGGCGCGCGCCGGAACAGCCTGATCCTGTAGCAAATCTTCCTTAAGAGGCCTTGAAGACAGCACCATATCACCGCCCGACACCAAGCCGTCTGGTATCGCAACAGACGCATCGCCGAAGTTAAACAAGGCCATAATCGCCCCGTCTTCAGACTCGCGGCGAATGATCAGGGCCGAGTCCTGCGCCATTTCGTGAAATGTCATTTTACCGTGCAGCAATGCCGCAAACCGCTTGCGCACTGCCAAAGCCTCCGAGGTGAAGCGCAGCATGCTGTCATTGCCTTGCTGCTGATCGACAGCAAGCTTGGCATGCTCGGGATCAAGCGGAAGCCACGGCTCTGCAGACGAAAAACCAGCATGCGGTTTCGCAGCCTCCCAAGGCAGCGGGGTACGCGCCCCGTCGCGCCCAAGCGTCTTCGGCCAGTTCATGATCGCCTCTGGATCTTTCAGATGCGAGAATGGCACATTTGCCTGCGGCAGCCCCAGCTCCTCACCCTGGTAAATGATCGGGTTTCCGCGAAGCGTCAGCAATAGCAACATGTACAGCCGCGCCATCTCATCGCGCTGCTCACCCGGCGCCCAGCGCGTCACAGCGCGCGGTGCGTCATGGTTCGAGAACGCCCAACTTGGCCAGCCTTCTTCCTCGGATTGATCCCACAGGTTCGCAGACCGCATGACACGCTCCGCCCCCAATTCAGGCGCATACAGAAAGTCGAAATTATACGCGGAATTCAATCGCGCATCGCCTTCGGTGAAGGCCTTCATCTCGCCAATCGGGTTCGGCCCGCCAACCTCTGCCACCGTAAATGTGCCAGGATACTCATTCAGCATGTCGCGGAATGACTCGATGAAGCCGACAATGTCCGGCTGGGACATGTTGTATTTGTGGATTTGCAAGTCGAAGGGCCGCGTCGCCTCATGCGCCTGCACTCCCGACGGCGGATTGTCTCGCAGCGTGCGATCATGCATGCCAAAGTTCAGGGCATCGAGACGAAACCCATCAACGCCCCGATCGAGCCAGAACCGGCCAGCCGCAATTAAAGCCGCCTGGACTTCCTCATTGTACAAATTGAGATCAGGCTGCTCTTTCAGGAAGTTATGGAAATAGTATTGGCCGCGCCGCGCGTCCCATTCCCAACTCGGCCCACCAAACACAGACTGCCAATTGCTCGGCGGTGAGCCATCCGATTTCGGATCCGCCCAGACATACCAATCAGCGCGCGGATTGTGCCGACTCGACCGACTCTCAATGAACCAATCATGGTGATCAGAGGTGTGCGAATAGACCTGATCGATGATCACCTTGAGACCGAGCGCATGCGCCTTCTCAACCACCGCGTCGAAATCCTCAAGCGTTCCGAAGATTGGGTCCACGCCGCAAAAGTCGGCGACATCATACCCATAGTCCGCCATTGGCGAAGTGAAGTAAGGCGAGATCCAAATGCCGTCGACCCCGAGGGAGGCGATGTGATCGAGCCCCTCCAACACGCCGCGCAAATCACCTATGCCGTCGCCATTGGTGTCACGAAAGCTGCGCGGATAGATCTGATAAATGACCGCCCCTTTCCACCAGGGCAAATCCGACATGACACTTTGCATGGTCGTTTCCTGCGACTCTGACATTCCCGCCATTACTCGCCCCCAAACTCAGTTTTACAGATCACAACATCAAGCGGCGGCACTGTCATCGCATAACTTCCGGGCGCGGTCGCGTTGACGCGGCACTGCCCGAGCAAAGCAGAGAAAACGGATGCGCGGCCATCAACCGCGATATTGATGTCCTTGGCCGTTTCCTCGGCATTGATTGCAACCACAATTTCGGTCCCGGCATCATAGTCGATGCGCGAAAAGGCAAAGAGGCTGTCTTCGCGATGCGCAAGACGTGTGACCTGCTCGCCGCGCCGAATGGCAGGCTCGCGTGAGCGAATGTCAGCAAAGGATTTAATCGCCAGATAAAGCGGATGCTCCGTGTCGAAATTGCTTTCCGCCGTCGTCGCATCCGTCGCAATCAAATCATTATCATTGTAGAGATCAGTCTGGCTCGGGAACATGTTTTCCCGGGCGAGCCGGTCGCCGCCATCTGAGACAAAGCCCTGCTCATCGCCATAATAAACCGTCGGCACACCGCGCGTGAAGAACATGAGCGCATTCGCCAAACGCACGCGCGCAAACAGTTCGTCGTCACTCATCTCCGGATCACGCTCACGCAAGAAACCCGCAAACCGCCCCATATCGTGATTGCCGAGGAAGGTCGGCAATTGCCGCGCCGTTTCTGCACCGTTCGCATAGATCACGTCAGCGCGGTATAGCTCGTCCATGAAGAGCCCCGGCTTCTCATCAACGATCAAACCACGCGCACTCGACTGGAACGCAAAGTCCAAGACGGTTGGCAGGCCTGCATTGGTCGTGAAGCGCGCAAGATGCTGCGGCTTTTGCCCATCAACATAGACCTCACCAAACATGTGGAAGTGATCGATTCCCAAACTGGCAGCATGCCCCAGAATTGCCGGCGCGAAGGTTTGCCAAAACTCATCTCGAACGTGTTTCGCAGTATCGATCCGGAAGCCATCAACATTATAGGCACTGATCCAGTCTTTATAGATTTCGATCATGCCCTCGACGACGCGTGGATGCGCGGTGTTCAAATCATCGAGCCCAGCAAAGTCACCGTAGAGCGAATCCTCATCCACAAAATCTGTCTCACCGCGATTGTGGTAATAGATCGTGTCATTCAGCCAAGCCGGAGTTTTGACACCCTCAAACCGCTCCGGCACGAACGGTGTGTAGGCCCAAGTTGGCTCCGTTAGGTTCGCAAAATTTTCCTCGGTTTGATGCACGCTATCATCGCCGAGAAAGCCCTCATTGATCGCCGCCCCATCACTCGCGCGGCGGGTCCACGGATAGTCTCCGATATAGCGGTAGTCACACCGAAATGTCGGACCGCCCGTAACCTCTGGATCATGACATTCACGATACGCGATAATATCAGCGGTATGGTTGGTGATGATGTCCATATAGACTTTCATCCCGCGAGCGTGCGCTGCATCGACAAAGGCCTTAAAGTCCTCGCGCGTGCCGATATGCGGGTCGACATTGGTGAAATCGGTGATCCAATAACCATGATACCCGGACGACTCTTGCCCCTCTGGACCTTGCACCGGATTGTTTTCAAAAATCGGCGTTAGCCAAATCGCGGTCATGCCGAGGCCCTGGATATAATCCAATCGCTGCGTCAGCCCTTTCAGGTCGCCGCCATGATAGAATCCGAAATCCGTCGGATCATAGCCATCCTTCAGACGGCCACCCTCAATGCCGCCGCGATCGTTCGCCGGATCCCCGTTTTCAAACCGGTCCGGCAGCACAAAATAGATGATCTCATCTTCTATGCGCCGATCACTAACAGGCGCGGTTTGAGTCTCGGTGACAGTGACAGGATTCGGCGCCGCCTCTTCACCGACAGCCCCAACACAAGCCGTCAGAAGCGCCCCACAAGACAGGCTGAGCAGGCTTTTCCCAAGACCAATTCGCCGTAACTTCATTGCGCTCTCCCGATGCATTATTCGATTTCTGTTGAGCATGTTTTCATTTTTTTGCAAACCTGACAACCGGCTTTATTCTTACGCTTGCATGATTTTTGAAGCCAGAGAGTTGCGCGCCCAATTATTCAATTGCAATGATTTGCAAACCTACTGTAGGCTGCAAAAAACTCCGGAGGATGACATGCGAAAGACCCTGACCGCTGGCGCAACACTCGCAATGCTAAGCTTGGCCGCTTGCATCATCGACGCCCCCGCACCCGTCACCGCAGCCGCTGATAGCACACCCCAACAGAGCATCGAAACAACCAGCGCCGCGTCCCCGTCCGGCGAGCTCAATTTCAGCCTCAATGCTCAAGGCGGTCAACTGACCTGGCAAGCAGACTGGCGCGGCGAGACAATCGTATCTCCTTCTGCGCTCGGCCTTATCTTCAAAACCGGGCGAGACTTAAACCAGAACCTGACCATCACCTCGGTCACGAACACGACCATTGATGAGACCTGGGAGCAGCCCTGGGGAGAGCGCCAATTCGTCCGCGATCACCACAATGAAATAGCCGCGGAAATCACATTTGAAGACGGATCTCCCGCATTTATTCTTCGCGCACGAATCTATGATGACGGCCTCGGGTTTCGATACGAAGTTCCCGACACAGGACATCGCGAGATCACCGATGAGCTGACCGAGTTTCGCGTCGATCCGGCCGCAAAGACCTGGTGGATTCCAGCCGCAGGTTGGAACCGATACGAGGAACTCTACCACGAGACCGAGCTTGAAGCTGTCCCGCGCGCCCACACACCGATCACGCTGGAACTCCCCGACCAAGGCCCGTTCCTGTCCATCCACGAAGCCGCGCTGGTGGATTATGCAGGCATGTGGCTGAACCAACGCCGGCACGGGACACTGGAAGCTGAACTTGCGCCCTGGTCAGATGGCACAAAGGTCAAAGTCGAAGGCGACTTCGAAACACCCTGGCGGACCCTGCAAGTCTCCGACACGGCCGCTGGACTCGCCAATTCAGACCTGATCTTAAACCTCAACGAACCCAATGCCCTCGACGATATCTCGTGGGCAAAGCCGAGCAAATATGTCGGCATCTGGTGGTGCATGCACATCAATGAATGCACCTGGGGCTCCGGCGAAAAGCACGGCGCCACCACCGAACGCACGAAGGCCTATATCGACTTTGCGGCAGAGCACGGATTTGACGGCGTTCTGGTCGAAGGTTGGAACTTTGGTTGGGACGGCGACTGGTTCTCGAATGGCGAGATCTTCAGCTTCACCGAAGCCTATTCTGATTTCGACACTGAAGCCCTCGCCACATACGCGAAAGAGCGCGGCGTCTACCTGATCGGACACCACGAAACCTCCGGCGCCATCACCAATTATGAAGAACAAATGGCGGAAGCCTACGCGCTCTATGAGTCGCTCGGCATACCTGCGATCAAGACCGGCTATGTTGCTGATGGCGGAGAAATCACGCGCCGCGACGCAGATGGCAAAGTCTACAAGGAATGGCATGACGGCCAATATGCCGTGAACCACCATTTGCGCGCCCTTCAACTCGCGGCGAAACATAAGATTGCGATCAATGCCCACGAGCCGGTGAAAGATACCGGCCTTCGGCGAACCTACCCAAATGCCTTGTCGCGCGAGGGCGCTCGAGGCCAAGAATATAATGCCTGGGGGCAACCGCCGAATGACCCAGCACACACGACCATTCTACCTTTTACCCGTATGCTGTCCGGGCCGATGGACTTCACCCCGGGCATCTTTGATCTGAATTTCGGCAAATCCGTGGAGGAAGATCCGCGCGTTCAGACCACGCTTGCCAAACAACTCGCACTCTATGTGTTGCTGCACAGCCCGATTCAAATGGCGGCTGACCTGCCGCGCAATTATGAAGCCCGGCCAGAAGCATTTGAGTTCATCAAACAAGTGCCGGTGGACTGGAGCGAGTCAATCATGCTCGACGGATATCCAGGCACGTTCGCAGTGATGGCGCGCAAGGATCGCAATTCTGAAAACTGGTATGTTGGCGCGGTCTCCGATGAGAACGCGCGCACCCTGAGTCTACCGCTTACCTTCCTTGGAGCTGGCACTTACCAGGCGCGCATTTATCAAGACGGCGCATCCGCGGACTGGCTCACCAACCCTTATGAGTTTGAGGTTTCCGACCAAATCGTCTCAGCGACCGAGACGCTCTCAATCAGACTTGCCCCGGGAGGCGGCGCGGCAATTTCTTTCCGCCCCATCGCAGAAGAGCAGAACTGAATATGCGACTTGTTTACCCCATCCTTGGATCACTGGTGGCGCTCGCCGCCTGCTCTCAATCTGCGACTACCGAGACACCCGCAGAAACCGACGCTGTCGAGCTACCTCTACCCACAAACCAAGCCCAACTGATCGAACACACAGATTTTGAGTCCGCGTTCGTTAAATCTCGCAACCTCACGATTTGGCTTCCAGAAAACTATCAGGCCGACAGCGACCAGCGCTACCCGGTGATATACGCCCACGATGGGCAAAACCTGTTTGAACCCGGCCACTCTTATGGCGGCGTCGAATGGGGCCTGGATGAAACCGCGACCCGCCTCATGCGCGATGGCGACGTGAGACCCGCCATCATTGTCGGGATCTGGAACACCGACCAACGCTGGCAGGAATATGCCCCGCAAAAAGTGATTGAGCGCCTCACCGGCGATACGTCGTCGGAATGGCTCGGCGAAACGCCCCCAGAACTCAAAGGCGATGCCTATTTGCGCTTTATCACCGAAGAGCTAAAGCCGTTCATAGATCGCACATACGCCACCCTGCCCGACCGAGAGAACACCATGATCATGGGATCCAGCATGGGCGGACTGATCTCGCTCTACGCCATGGCTGAGTATCCGGACACGTTTAGCAAAGCCGCGGCGGTCTCCATTCACTGGCCGCTCGCCGATCCAGGCAGCGCGATTTCAAAGCAAGCTGATGCTGTGATGCAGGACTATCTTGCGACCAGCGCGCTCGACTCTCGAAGGCAGGTGATTTGGTTTGATCACGGAACCGAAACTCTGGACGCCGCCTATCCGCCGCATGCCACCGCGATGGAGGCCTGGTTCCGCGACAATGGCTGGGAGGAAGACCGAGCGATCTTTCGCTCTTATCCTGGGACAGACCACAGTGAGGGCGCTTGGGCCGCGCGCGCCGATGAGATCCTCACATTCTTGCTGGCAGAAGATTAGTCCTGAGCCCGGTTCGCATCGCTGTTTTCGAACCGCTCCTCGACGACTGGGTAACGATCCCAAACGGCTTGATCGACATAGGACCTTAGAAGCTTGATGTATTCCGCATGCGACCAAGCCAGCGGCGTCGCCGAATTGGTCCCCTCTCCCAGCTCATAACCAAACGGGTTTGGCTCAACCCCATCCCAAACCTGTTCCGGCAAACTCAAGCCGCCATTTGCGAACGCTTCCATACTTGAAATCAGACGCTTCACTTCGGACTTAGCCTGAGCCACGTCCGGATGCTGGGCGCCAAAAACCTCGAGCAAGCTTTCAAGTTTCGCGATCTCATAATGCGCGCGCTCGCCTGAGAAGAACGGCCAAACGCGCCCGCGCTGACCCGGCGTATTGCCGCCATCGATCTCGTGATAGTTCGTGCCTGCAACGCCATCTTCGCCGTACCCATCATTGCCGTATCGGCGCCAGCCGACGTGGCCGTTTTCGAATTCATACCGCACGCGAAGATTATCCGGGTGCGACGCATCAAGGACGGCGAGCGTCGATTGAATACTTGGCGCATCCCAGGCCCGAACGCCGTAGCGCACCAGCTCCAGAAATCCGCCATCGACAATCTGATCCTCCGGCAGGCCAGGACGGCCATTGTTGTCACCCAGCTGGGCCTTGTCATTTGGGTCAGTGTTCTGCGTGATGCGGACGAAGTATTCACCGCTCCCGAGGTCACCATTGGTCGTGAACATCCAAGTTTCGAGATCATCCTCGAGCCTGTCTACCGCCTCCAGATAGATCGCAGCGTCAGCCGGATCGCCGAAACGCTCAGCCAGATCCGCAGCCGTCACCAGCCCAGAAATCACCGCTGCCACAGTCGAAGGTGAATACCCCTCCTGCTCTTCCCAACGCTCTTGCTGCGTATACCCAAGGGAGGCCTCAAACTCGGTATTCCAGAGAATGTTCGGACGCCCGCCCTTGACCAAGAAATCCGCCGCCGGCTTCAGCATCGCTTGATACGACTCAGCGATCTCCTCGTCAGAGAGCACCCCATCCTGCCACAACTTCCAGCCGAGCATGATCGGCATCGCGGTTTGATCCTGCTGAATCGCGACCCACTCAATCTCGCCATCAACATGGGTTTTCTGCAAAAACCAGCCGGTAACCCCAGAATTGCCGGGCGTTTCATCAGTGACCTGAACCGTTGGGAGATAGCGATACGCGGCGCGGGCCGTTTCCTCATCCCCCATCGCGGAGAACGCTGAGGCGACTTGGAAGAAGTCTCTCGGCCAAACCGCCTTATAGCCGGTTTGGGGCTGATCCGCCGGGGCCGTCTCGCCCCAGGGGTTGGACAGTGACGCGATCAAGGCACCGGCATGGGTTTTATCTTCCATAATCTTGAGATTGATTGCGGACATGTAGGCGAGCGCACCGCCGTCTCCCGATGCAGACGCAAGTTCCGGCAGATGCTCCAGCCCCTCAAGATAGGCCTGCCATTGTGAAGCGTATTTTGTGTAGATCTCAGCCATCGGCACGACCGCAGCTGCACCCGCAGCCGCCTTGGCCGTCTCCTCCGATTCCCCAAAGCCGATGACCAGAGTTGAACCCAGCGCCAACCCCTGGGTCGCAGGAGACGCCGTTTCGATAGCGCTGCCTTCATCGAATTCGAACGCGATCACGCCCGCAACATTTCCAGCCTCCGACGCAGCGGAGAAAGGCGCACCCAGACGCCCATCGCTGAGATCCGCCAATCCATCTGATGCCCCAACATAACCAACAGACACCTCACCCGCAGCCCCGGTCGCGAGACGTGCAAACAAATGGGCCTCGCCTTCGTACGCATGCAGGCCGCCATCGACGACCTGCGCCCGATCACCGCTCCCCGTATTCGCCATTGCGGGGTCAATGTAAGCGTAAAGCCGAACCCCTTCGGGCAGAGCACCAGAAAGCCCCGCATTCACGACCAATGCGTCGCGGTCAGGATCGGCGAAAACCGTAATCGTAACGGCTTGGTCTATGCCAGGATAGGTCAACTCAAGACTTGGCGTCGGCGATACCGGCAAGACCTCACCATCGACATGAACTCTTGCCTCACTCGGCTCGATCAAGCCATCTGGTCCCGCGAGCAGGAAGCGGATCTCTCGAATTTGAGCCTCGTGGATGAGCCCCCACATGATCTCGGTTACGCGATCTTTTCCAAGAGAGAACCAGAGTTTTGAAATCGGCGCCGTCAGGCTCGCGTCGGAGAATTGCCCTCCGGCATCATAAGTCTCGTATGACGTTCCGATCGCGGTTTTCTCTGCGTTTGACCAGGTCGCTGGCGCCCCTGGTGCGCCCGGCGCCATTTGCGAAGCCCCTGGCGCCTCACCCGAACATGCCCCCATGCACAGCACAGCGCTCGCCATCAAAATTGATCGGATCACAGTCACACGCCACCTCCCGCAAA
>JALUWJ010000083.1 GCA_027019605.1 Henriciella sp.
TCGCGACAAGCTCTGAAAAGTCGCAACATGTGAACCGCGATAAGGCGATGCAGCAGCTCAAAATCCGGCTTTACGAAAAAGAAAAACAAGAGCGCGACGCGGAACGGGCTGAGGCACGCGCCTCGCAGGTCGGCTCAGGCGACCGATCTGAGAAAATCCGCACCTACAACTATCCAGAGAACCGCGTCACCGATCACCGGATCGGACTGACCTTATATGCGCTCGATAAAGTCATCGCCGGTGACAAGCTCGAAGACGTTGTCAGCGCCCTGATGACCGAAGACCAAGCGCGCCGCCTCGCGGCCATGGAAGACCAAGACGCGTGAGCGATATGATCGCTTCGGACCTTCTCCGACAAGCTATAATTCAACTCGCCGAGGCGGGCGTCCCAAGCCCGCAGCATGACGCAAAACAATTGCTGCTCGCCGCGGTCTCGGATCCGAACCAAACCCCTCTTGCGCTGGACCAAATGGTGATCAGTCGCGACGCGCTCACCCGCTATGAGGCCTTTCTGGCGCGCCGGTCTAAGCGCGAACCCTTGCAGCATATCCTGCAAACCGCTTCGATTATGCATCTCGATCTGAAGACCGATGCGCGTGCGCTGATCCCGCGCGATGATAGTGCCGAAGTGATTGTCGTCGCTATGCAGCGCCTAAGCGCACGGAAAACCGATCCGATTGTGATCGCAGATCTTGGTACTGGCAGCGGCGTGCTGCTCGCAGAATGCTTGCACGCCTTCGAAAAGGCATCCGGGATTGCGGTCGAGGCAAGCGCCGACGCGATGAGCCTGGCGGCGGAGAATTTTGAGCAGCTTGGACTATCCGAGCGGGTGTCTCTATTTCAGGGCTCATGGATGGATTGGAGCGGCTGGGGCGCGTGCGACCTCATCGTCTCGAACCCGCCCTATATTGAAAGCGATGTGATCGCGACTTTGGCGCCGGAGGTGCGAGATTATGATCCGCTCTCCGCATTGGATGGGGGCCCCGATGGTCTCAATGCCTATCGCGAGATCATTGCAGCAGGGTCTGTTCAGATGAAAGCGGGCGCTCATCTCGTCCTCGAGATTGGATATGATCAGCGCCGCGCTGTGGCCGCGCTGCTGGAAGCGTCGAATTTCACCGACCTGGCCTTTCAACAGGATCTTGGCGGAAATGATCGCGTCATCGCCGCCACAAAAACTTAGCAGAAACCCCCTTGGCGAATCCGAAATGGCGCGCTACGTAAACGTCCAAGGTCAGCGATACGGGGGCAACCGATCCGACCTTTAGCCAGCGCGACAATGTAAGAGAGAGTGCAAGCCTCGCGCGTAAACCGTCCGAAAATCGGACTTTGAAGATCAGGAATTGCCTATGGCCATGCAGCGCAAGCGCCGTCGCCGCTCGGGTGGAAACAATAACAATAATCCGAACCCAAATCGCCACTATGAGAGCAATGGGCCAGACGTTCGCATTCGCGGGTCTGCGCAGCAAATTCTTGATAAGTACCTGCAATACGCGCGCGACGCTCAGACAGCTGGCGACCGCGTAAAAGCAGAAGCCTTATTCCAACACGCTGAACACTATGCGCGCATCGTTGCGGTGTTTGAAAAGCAAAAAGAAGAAGCTCGGCTAGAGCGCGAAGCCCGCGAAGCGGCGAAAGCTGAAGAGCGCGCGCAACGTGAAGCCGAACGGGCTGCACAAGGCGGCGATGAGGCTGCTGAGACCAGCGAAGGGTCCGAGCAGGCGGAGACTGTCGAGGCTAGCGAAGATGGATCTGAAAGCGCGCCTAAGCCGCGACGCCGCGGCCGCAAGCCGCGCGATGAGAATGGCGAAGACACCAGCGATGCTGAGGCGGTAGAAGCTACTGAGGAAGGCGCGGAAAAACCGAAACGTCGCCGCAGCTATTCTCGGAAAAAAGACGCGCCGGTTGAGGCCGTTGAAGAAGCGGATGGCGTTATGAAAACGCTGGCACGCGGCGCTGACGAAGTGGTCGCTGAGGCAGAATAGTCCTCAAACCATGCTGGCATCGGTCGGCAGTCCAAACAGCAGTCGACCGGTAAGCTCCCAAGTGGCGGGCGCTGTGACGATGTGTTGTGTCATCGCATGCGAGTCGCGGAAGCGGCGTTGTAGATCGCTGGCTTCGAACAGGGCTGCACCGCCGCCTAAATCATAACATGTGCGGCAAATATCTGCGCCGGTTCTGACAATATGTGTACAGGCCATGCGCAAGGCGGCTCGGCGCTCGACCGGAATATCGTCAGCATTCTGCGCGACTTCCCAGGTCTGCTCAATTTCATCGTGTAAGTAGGCTCGCGCGGCGCGAAACTGCGCCGTCATACGGGCCATCTCAGCTTGAACCGTGGCACGTTCGCTCAGAGTCTTCTTGGAGCCTTGGTTCTTTTTGGCGCCCGCCAAATCCGCAAAGGCCTGAAGCGCGCCTTTCGCATTGCCCAGGGCTGTGGCGGCGACGCCGAGGCTGAGCAGCCCAAAGGCCGGGAACTTGAACAGCGCGCCATCGACGAGTGGTTTATCCGCGACCAAGCTGACCGAACGACCTTTTGGGACGCGAATATTCTCAACCGCGATATCTCCGGAGCCTGTTCCTTTCAAACCCATCACATGCCAGGTGTCGAGGAGCTCGACCTCCTCAGCCGGAAAGATCATCATTCTCGCATCGGGGCGTCCGCTTGGAAGGGTTCTAAGCTCGCCGTCTTCGAACACCATCGACCCGCCGCAGAGCCAGGTGCAATTGGCCGAGCCTGAGCCCCACTGCCAGCGACCCGAGACAATATAATCATCGCCGTCCACCACGGCTTTGCCCATCGGGGCGAACACACCGCCCGTAATCGTGTTCGGGCTGCTGTAGACCTCTTTTGCGAACTCTGGATCCATATAAGCCGCGTTCATCGCTGTGGTCGCGCCAATCATCACGCACCAGCCCGCGCTCGCATTCGCTTCGGCAACAGCTTCAACCGCGTCGACAATCTCGCGCGGCGTGCATTCCAGTCCGCCATAGGCTGCGGGCGTGATCATCCGGAACAAGCCGC
>JALUWJ010000084.1 GCA_027019605.1 Henriciella sp.
GAACCGTGGTTTTCGCCGCCATGCGCTTCACCGCCGCTTGCAAAGTTGCAGCATCTGAGACCAAGCCCGTTGGATTGTTTGGGTTACACAATTGCACAAGCCCGGTCTTATCGGTCACCTTCGCCTCAATCGCGGGCAAGTCGATGCTCATGTCTTTTGCGAGCGGAACACGTTCGATCTCAGCCATACCCAAATTGACCGCATAAAGCGCCGTCGTGTCCCAGAACAAGCGCGGCGCAACGATCGGCCCCTTAGGACCATAAATGAGCGCAATCGCGCTCAAGACTTCGCCAGACCCGGTCGTGACAACCACTTGCTCCGGCGACACACCGTTTTTCTCGGCGATCATTTCGACGAGCATGACTTGCGCGTCTTGAGAGGTGTAGAATGCCCCCTTGCTGGCCGCGTACTCGATCATATCGAGGGCTGATTTAGCCGGGCCATACGGGTTTTCGTTGCGAGACAGAAGCGCGACGCCTTCCGGTGGCCCCAAGAGATACGGATCGACACCCGCAGAGGGTGGGAACGCCGCTTCGGCGACCGCAGGTTTCACCGCGCCGACGCTGCTGACACATGCGGCAGCGCCGGCGATAGATGACCCCATAGCTCCGGTGAGCATAAGGCGTCGGGTAAGATTGATAGTCATAGCGTTGGTTCCTCCTTTAGAACCTTCAACGGCTTGGTTGGCCAAAAATGAATGCTCAGTTTCATGAGAACGAGTTCCACAATACGATTGCAGACGTCGCGACGAGATAGACACCAAAGACGCGCTTCAGAGCCGGCGCATTGAGCGCATGCGCCGCTTTGGCGCCGAGCGGCGCCGTAATGAACGTCATGGCTGTAATCGCAGCCACAGCGATCAAATTCACATATCCAAACGACCCGGCGGGCAGAGCGTCTTGACCGAGGCCCAGCGCCGCAAACCCAATCGCGCCCGGCACGGCAATGATGACGCCGAACCCCGCCGCCGTCGCCACAGCCTGGTGGATCGGACGCCCGCACATGGTCATGGTCAGGACGGCAATGGTGCCGCCGCCAATACCGAGCAAAGCCGAAAATCCTCCGAGGAAGGATGCAAGCCCGACCCGAACTAGCCCGCGTGGCATTTCATCGGACAGTTTCACATCTCGCAAAACCGGAGAAATGAAGTGCAACCCCATCAGGAACACGCCGATTGAAAACACCCATTTGAGCGACCGGCCGTCCATATATTGCGCCAGGTACAATCCCCCGGCCACGCCAAGGACGAGCCACGGCGCCCAGTCTTTGATGATGGTGAAGTCGACGGCGCCTTTCTGGTGGTGCGCGTGCACCGAACGCGACGAAGTGACAATAATCGTCGCGAGAGAGGTTCCAATCGCCACATGCGTCAGCACATCACCGTCTACGCCAAACACCGTAAACACAACGAGCAGTGCTGGAACGACAACAAAACCGCCGCCGATTCCGAATAAGCCAGCGACAAAGCCAGCTGCGAGTCCCGCCGACATGAGTACGGCGATTAATTGAAATATTTGCAGGCTGTCGCCTTCAAGTCCGGGCATAAATTCGTCCGATTTTTGTTTATCGTATTTTGTCGTCTGAAAGACCGGAGGGCAGAGCAACGCTGCCCTCCGATTTTGATCATTTAATTTTCGAACTGCTCAAAAATTAGAACTTCGCCACGGCGCGGAGATAGTAGAACCCGCCCTGCCAATCGACTTCACTGGCTGACAGATAGATCCGTCCACAGCAGCTATCCCCAATGGCTGGATCAGCTTCGTCTGGATATCCATCGAACAGGTTTCGCGCGCCCACCGACAGCGTGATCGCATCGGTGACGTCATAGGAGCCTTCGACATCGACGAAGACTTCCTCGCCAAAGTCCTGGATATTGCCATTGGCGCCGCCGCTATCGGAGTTCTCATAAGGTCCGAAGACATTCGCCCGCGCAAACAGGGTGAACTTCCCGATCTCATGAGTTGCGGACAAGTTGGCCCGCCACTGCAGCGGAAGGTTCTCAAAGTCGTACCGGCTTTCCGCGTTGAACAAGCTGGTGACGTCGCCATCAAACTCGGTTTCGTTCCAGTTGAACGCACCCGAGAAGGTCGTCGATCCGTTTGCGCCCCAATCCTGATCATAGGTCAGGACCACATCGACACCCTTGGTCGATGTATCAAACGCGTTCTGGAAGAAGTTGACGCCCCCAATTGTATTGGCATTTGGAACACCTGCTGCATCGAGAACGGAAGCAAATTCACTCCCGGCGGGCGCGGCGCTGCCATCATTCAGAGCCGGAAAGTCGATATCGTTGATAATGGTGATCGTTGAGACCGCGTTCACGCGATCCTGCAAATCGATCTGATAGAAGTCGACGGTGTAGGTGAAGTCACCAAGGCTGCCGAGGAAACCAAAGGCCAGGTTGTCGGATGTCTCTGGCCCGAGCGGTTCAGCCCCGAGCGCAATCGCGGCAGGATTGCTGGTTGGGAACAGACCCGTCGCAACCGGAACGCCATTTGGCAGACGCGTCGACACATTTGTCGTCCCGAGCTGGCCTGGTGTCGGCGCACGGAAACCCGTGCCAACCGATCCGCGAACCGAGAACATTTCATTGAAATCGTACTGCGCGGCGAGTTTCCAAACGGTCTCTTCACCGAAGTCTGAATAGTCTTCGAAGCGAATGGCCCCTTGAACGAACAGATTGTCAGTCAAATCCGTGCTGACATCGACATAGACCCCGTATGAGTCACGTGTCAGCGTTCCCTCGGAGTCTGGCCCGTAGCCAGGGAAGCCGTTCGAGCCGACCCCAACAGTGCGGTAAACCGGGTCACCGCCATCAGCGCAGTTCAGTGTGGATCCACCGGCAATAACAGCCATGCCGGCGGCGGTTGCTGTCCGTGTCGCAATTTCATCTTCATCTGTACAGAAGCCGAACGGGTCTTGGGAGGAGAAAGGTCCGTTCGCAAATGAAGCAGCATCGCCGCCGACAATTTCATAAGATTCATCCAGATAGCTCGCCCCAAATGCGACGACGAGTGGCGAGGCCGTTCCAGCTTCGAACTCATAGGCAAAATCTGCCTGAAGCTGAGTCTCTTCGTTGATCAGATCACCGGGGCGGAAGCTGGTCGGCGTGTCCGGCCCGAGGGATGGGTTGATCGTATTGGCGAGCGTGTACTGGATCTCGTTTGAGCCATAGCGACCTGACAGATCCCAAGAGAAGCCATTATCCATGTCGCCCTTGATCCCGGCGAGGAAAGAGAAATCTTCAATCTCGCCGAAGAAGCGGGGTGTGAAGCCACCTGGGAAAATCGATAGGGGTGAATAGACCGAGCCATCTTCGAGACGAAGATTTTCAATCGTTCCATTGCCTGGGAAACGATAGAAGAAGCTGCCATCACTTTCAGAGGTCGTGTAGTTACCGAAACTGTAGATCGAGATCTTTTCCGTGAGATCGATTCCGGCATTGTAGAAGAGCGCCAGGCGATCAACATTTGGCGCGCCCCAAGGCTGCACAACATCACCGTCGCCAATATTCGCATCGGGCAGTCCGGCAATATAGCTCTCTTCGGAGAACCCTGCGATGGTTGTATCGAAGCTCGTGCCTCCACCCGCAAAACGCGGATCATTGACGTCCGCACAGGCGAAACCTTCACAATATTGATTGGCGCGGACGGTCGCTTCAGCATCATAATATTCCCCAGAAATGCTCAAGAAGCCGCTATCGCCCAATGGCAGACCGATATTCCCTGCAATCAGGTATTCAGTGCCATCACCTTCATAATACTGGCCGGTTTGAGCGGTCACAGTAATGCCCTCGGCATTGTCCTTCAGGATGAAGTTGATCACGCCAGCAATGGCGTCAGAGCCATACTGCGCTGCAGCACCATCCCGCAGGACTTCAACTGTTCCGATTGCGGTGGACGGGATCGTCGCGATGTCTGGCCCTTGCGTGCCGGATCCACCGATCGAGACCAGCGCCGCACGATGGCGACGTTTTGAGTTCACGAGGACAAGTGTCTTGTCGGTCGGCAGACCGCGCAGTGTCGCAGGGCGAATAAAGCTGGCCCCATCTGAAATAGGTTGTCTAGACAGACTGTAGGATGGCACCAAAGTTCGGAGAATGTCATTGGTGTCAGTAAACGAGACGGCTTCGATATCGTCGGACCCAAACACATCGATTGGGACCGGTGAATCCGTCACGGATCGAGGTGCGCCGCGGGCGCCGGTAACGATAATCGTTTCTTGAACCGCGGTGTCATCCACCTCGGCCTCCTGCGCCGTCACAGTCGGTGCGAGCAATAGTCCGGAGGACAAAACGGCACACGACATCAAACGAGTGCGTAGAGATTTTTGCATAATAATACCCCTCTTCGGGCGTCACATCATGCTCAGCCCGACGTTCGAATTCACTTTGCTTGGACGCATCAGAGCGCGCTTTTGGCGAGCCAAAGCAGTGCTTGCGCAGCGTTCCATTTGTTGAAGATATTCAAGGCTCGCCTATGAGCCTGAGTGTGACCGCGAAGGTCAGAATGATCGCACGCCATTGCGCGAACAGAATCTATTTGTTCGTCTTTGAACTGTCTTCGAGCGTGCCGCGTGTCCGCGAGGCCTGACACAAATATGATCGGTGCTTCCCGCTTTTTTTCTCACATTGCTCGGGTTTCACGCACGATCGATTTTCGGAGGCTCAAGAATTGTGCACCCGCGAACAAGGTGCCCTTAGGGAAGGATTTCTGAGTAGAGAATAAAAGTCTCAGAGACCTCTTTAATCGTCTTCGACTGGTGCATCGCCAGTTCTCGCAGCTTGCGATAAGCTGATTGCTCATCCAGCTGCTTTTTCTCCATCAGGAGTCCCTTGGCACGCTCAATGACTTTGCGCGCGGCGAGTTCTTCTTGCGATTTAGAAAGCTCTCGTCGAAGCGCCTGGTCGAGCTTAAATCGTTCGATCGACACATCGATCAAAGTCGGGACGCGTTTCGCCTCGAAGCCATCGACAACAACTGAGGTAATGCCATATCGAATTGCCGCGGGCGCGAGATGTTCCGGATCGGACTTGAGGAACAAAATGACCGGCATCGGTGTCTCGGCGATGAGGCCCTGCAGGCCCTCTAGATAGATCGCTGAGAGTTCTGATCGCAGGATGATAACTATATCCTGCTGCGCCCCTGGGATGCCGATATCTTTTGGGTCATTGGCATCTTCGAGCCTCTGAAGCGCATATTCGCTATCCAGGCATTTCTGAAGATTCATGAACGCATCCATATCGGATGTGATCACCAAAACACTTACTTTTGAGGAGTCAGCGTTCGCTTTCATGCAGGTCCAATAGTCTATGCTTCGTCGTTTAGAGACCTCAGCCTGAGCATGAGATGCCCTAAAAAAAAGCCCTCAGCGCGCAGTTTTTTCTGCACCGCGTGGAATTGATCAAGAATGGCTCAGAACTGCTTATAAATAGCGCTCTCTATGAGCTGCGCTGTAACCCGCGAGGCTGACTCACAAGAACTGATAACGACGCCCCCCCGCTCTAAGAAGAATCACTGATGCAGGGCGGTGTCTTGATTTACCAGACCAGTTTGGCCATCGTTCGAACGTCGCGACTGGGTGGCTGCCGCTTTGATCCCGCAGATCGAAGACCGCACGAAATTCAAGACGAAAACGCTCACAAGAGTTCTCAAAAAGGCGAATCCAATGCTCGACCACATCATTAGCGCAGTCTTTCTTGCCAACACGGTCTGGTACGGATTGGGCTTCATCGCATTCTACATTCGCCGAGACGTGTTCGCGAAAGTGGTTGTTCCGGTCCAGGCTGACCGCAACAATTCAGCATACGCCGCCGTCATTGAATCAGGGCGTTTCATGGGCGGCTTCAACTTTGCCCTGTCAGCGTTGAACCTTGGCCTGTTCCTGAACCTTGCGGGCTTGGAAACACCCGCTCAATTTTCGCTCATGCTGGCCTTTAACGCTCTGGCACATGGGTCGCAATTCTTTGGCAATGTGCCTATGGCGCTGAAAAACAGGCAAGGCGGCGGCCTGTGGAATGTCTTCAAAGGCGTGATGTTGCAGATTTTTGTCATCGACTTTGGCCTGATGACGGCCAACTTTGCACTCGCACTGGCAATCTTGTTCTAGACAGAGCTCAATGGGTCTGCGGTCAAGATGAACCCCAGACAAGTCGCTGCAAAAACTCCACCCGGTGCTTAATCCGCACAGCTCGTTTCGTGAATATGGTCCGCCAACCGTTCTGCAAGCGCGATAATGGTGAGGGTCGGGTTCGCCCATCCACTTGTCGGGAAAACACTGCTGCTCGCGATATAGAGGTTTGGACTCTCGAACAGACGGCAATTGGCGTCGACGACGCCGGTGGATGCATCACTCGCCATCCGAGTTCCGCCCATATGGTGATAGCCCCCGATCGGATGCGACGAAATCAGCGGGTCAAAGCTCCAGCTCTTCGAGACATCATCCAACCAGTTTGCAAGCCGAACATCACCCCACCCCAAGCGCTGATACTCGCTTTTAAGTGTCTGCATCAGCGCTTTGACGCTTTGCTTGTCGAGATCGACGAACTGCCAGTCCAAATCGGCAAACGGCATCCCATATCGGTCTTTGCGATCGCTAAGGATGACCCGGCTCGCTTCATTCGGCGCTTGCTCAGCCCTGATGACAGCATATAGGCCGCGCCGACTTCCAGACTGTTTGACCGCCCAGACCGAGGCCCAGGGGTCCAACTGCTCACGCGCGCGCGTCGATAGTCCCTTTAAGCGCTTATAACTGGTTCGCCAGAACCGCGTGCTCGGGAGGTCATGTTTGAGCTTCTCTTTCAGCGACCGAACAAGTTCGGGCGAGCGTCCTTCGTGACGGCGCGGAGCTAAGCTAAGGGCGCTATTCAACACGCCCTGCCGTCTCTGCTCATCCTCTGAAAGTCGCAAATAGGCCGCGAAGCGATTGCCCCGATGGCGCTTCATTCTCGGCAAAGCTCGAAGGGTTGTCGCGAGCTTGTCAGATACGATTTCACCGCCGCGTGCGTGCGGATGTTCCATGAAATATCGACCGAGCAGATCGTTCGCATTGCCGAAGCCGTTGGAACGCGCTGGAACGGCCGCCATCAGCAATCGTATCGTCTCGATCGCCCCGGCGGCTAAGATGAAAGTGTCCGCAACAATTTTGCATTGGCGCTCAGAGGCCCCGGCCACTGTGATCGCATTCACTTTTCCGGAATCGGCGACATCCATGGACGTCATCGTCGCGTTTACGAGGATTTGCACGTCAGAAAGATTGCCGCGCTTGGGGTTTGTAAACCGCTCCCCATACTCATCAAACCGCCAATACCCGACCTCCAAAGCACTCGGCGAAAAGCCTGCTTGCTTCTGCGAGTTTCGGCCAAGTTTTGGTTTCGCAGATGGATTATCAATCCCCAGAATCTCGTATGCGCGTTGATAATAGGGCTGCAGCTCAGCTTTGGTTATCGGCCAGCCACTGTGGGGCACGAAATCGCGCTTCTCGAAGTCAATCGGGTCGAGCTCGGCACACCGACCACCCCAGATCGCGGCGGTTCCTCCAAACAATCGAAGTCGTGAAGAGATCAATTCATAATAGGGTTCACCGCTGACATCGCCATCCGACAAGGCTTGTGTCTCGGATGTGTATTCGAGCCCGCCGCTCTCGACCAGGACAACATCACGCCCTTGCGCCGCCAAACGCATCGCCAGGGTTTGCCCCGCCACGCCCGCGCCAACAATGCAAACGCCTGTTCGGAGCTCGCCGGCCACCTCATTCTTGTTCATGTCACAGAGCATGGGCTTAGACTCCGTCGGCCCGCTGCGATACGAGCCCGATTGCGCTTATGTTTCCGCACCGTTTTTGGCGTTTCCAAAAATCGCTTTGATGGCGGCATAGTCCTCCATCGTATCAAGTTCCGCCCAGGTCATACCTTCAATTGAATAGGTGGTAACCTCGGTATCGGTCTTGGCGAGCGCATCAATTGCGCTCAGGAACCAGGCCTTCACCCCATCACCTGTGCGCATCATTTGATGCAGTTTGTCTCGAAACAGTTGGGGGCCATCGCCCATGAATCTAAGAAAACCGATCGATTCACCGTGCGTTTCATCTGCGCTCAGTGTCTTCCCGATCGCCGTCAACGTCGTCCCATCTAGCGAGACTTTCATATCATCTGAATCATATTCAGGCTTTTTATCAATCGTCACTTGGATGTTGGTTTTTGGGCTCTCAACAACCTTCTTCGCCAAGGCTGGTTCGATCAAAGTGTCCCCATTGATCAGCAGAAAGTCGTCATCCATGAACGCTCTCGCCATCCAGCAACTCGCGAGATTATCAGCGACTTGGTAGAAGGGGTTGAATAGCGTTTGCACGCGCATCGATCCGGTGCGACCCTCAATTTCCGCCTCAACGCTTCCAGCCATAAATCCGGTAATCACGATCGCTTCGTCAACACCGGCCGCTTCTAGCGTATCGAGCTGCAGGCTGAGGACAGTCGTGTCGCCGACCTGCAAAAGGCATTTTGGGAGATTTTCCGTCAGGGGCAAAAGTCGTGAGCCGCGACCGGCTGCCAAAATTATCGCTCTCATGAGGTCTCATCGCCCATTTTGTCTAAATCCCAATCTTCAATGCGAAGACCAGCCTTATCAGCAATTTGCGCCAGACCGCGAGATGGATTTACAGCAACCCCCTCATCCACCCATTGCAAAAACGGAAGATCAGACACGTGATCGCTATAGCCGCTGGTCGGGTGAGCGAACGCGTGCTCCGCATTCGCAGCTTGAATCAGCTCCAGCTTCGCATCGCCATAACAATTGGGGCCCGCCAGCTTGCCCGTCATTCGGTTATCCTCGGACCATTCCAATTCGGTGCTGATCACCACCGCAAAGCCGAGTTTCTCAGCAATAGGCTTTGCGACCAAATCCGCCGCCGCTGTGGCCATCACGAGCATATCACCCGCGGCGCGATGCTTCTCGAGCACAGCAAGCGTTTGCCGCCTCAAGCCATGCTTCACTTCGTTTTCCGCAAACTGTGCCGCCGCGCGCTCCAAGGCATCGCGGTTCGCCCAGGTGAGCGTCTTGAGGCCGTGTTCCTTCACCGATTGTCTGGAGAGCAGTCCAAGCTTGTAAGCGACCGCATGCAGGCCCAACAAAGGCAGCCGAAGATAAAATAGTGGGCGGTGCTTATTCATCGAGAACATGAAGCGAGACCAGGTCCCAGTCCGCGTCAGAGTTCGATCCATATCGAAAAAAGCTGTTCCTGCCATCTCGCCTAAGAGTCCATGAATGAGATGATGGGGGCTTTGCTCGCAAACGCTTGAGCCAGCCGCACAATGTGGAATGGAACACAAATCAAAGTCCAAACCGCGACCAGGATGACGCCCCACAATGGCGCGCCAAACAAAGTGCAGATCATGAAGATCAAAAGGTTCGGATTCCGCCGCGCCGTGATCTCTCGCATGAACGCATCAACCGGGCGCCAGACATGGATATGAAACCCAAACCGGCGCATGAAGATCCCTTCTGTGGCGCGGCCGACGACATAGCCCACCAGAATGATGATCAGCGCGGGCACCAGCCAAGGATGCGTCACCCCCGTCGCCAGGAGGCCAGTATACATCGCCCAATACCAGAATGGCGGATGTATGAGGTCAATGCCGTGGTCATATATGTTGCCCCAGGCAGAATAGGTCATTGTGGTGCGGGCAAGCTTGCCGTCCACCGTGTCCAAAAACGTCATCGCCCATCCGGCCAGAATGCCAGGAATCCAGGCGCCGATCCAAAAATAGTAAAACGCCAGGCAGACGAGGAACAAGCTCGCCGTGGTGACCATATTTGGGGTGAGGCGCAGATTCGCACAGAGCCGCGTGACGTGTAGAGCCGGCTCTGGCCACGCATATTTCGTAACCAGGTCCGTAACACCTTTATAAGACCCTTTGAAAAGGCGGCGTTCAATCTGGGCCGGCGTATTCTGGAACAAGGACAAGGCGTAAGGAGCTTCGCGCTTGCGCAATGCCTTATCATAATCCCCAACAAAATCGGTCATATAGCCAGGACGAAAGCCCTCTTGCCTCAGAGCCTCCCAATCGGGATCAACGGCGTTGACCAAGGCTGCGAATTTATCTGACGCTCCATCTGCACCATGCACCACGGCAATGCGCTCTTGATCGAGATCTTTATCTTTTACGATCAAAACAGCGCCCGGAGACGCCAGCAAACTCTTGGCCAGCGCCGGAGACAGAACCCAATCACTGCCAACACAAAACGTGCCGTCTGGCGCAACACTTTCGGCGCCCATCTTCTTCCAAGTCCGGCTTTGCCATTGATCGAGCGGCAGCCCCCACAACTTGACAGGCAGCTCACCAACCAGTCGAACACTTGGTAGATCGCTTTGGAACTCGCTCATGACGGATTACAATCCCACATTTTTGAAATTCAATGGCCCCGAGACACTTATCGCGGCGTATGAGTATTGGTCGGTGCTGGTGCGTCCGAAACAGTGCACGATGGGTGCACTCGTATTGGTCGCCAATGGTCCAGAGACTGAATACTCAAAATTGCCAATGCAGGCTTTTACCGAACAGGCCCACGTTATCAAGGACATAGAACAGGTCCTGTCCTCCATGTTTGGTTATGATAAAATCAATTACCTGATGCTGATGATGGTCGACCCAAACGTGCACTATCACGTGATCCCTCGATATGCCGCGCCAACCGAGTATCTAAGCTGGACGCTTGAAGATGGCGGGTGGCCCGGTCAGCCAGACTTGTCTGGCGGCTCGGCGGATGGCGATTTGGTTTCGTCCTTGGTGGGAGCGCTGAAAGACGCTTGGCCAGCTGCGTCGCGCGCGCGGTAGGCCAGCATCACAGCCACCACACTCGCGAGAACCAATCCGGAAGCGGATCCGATGACCATCGCCCAGCCTGGACCGGCCTCTTGCATCGACCTCGAAAGCGTCACGAACAAGACAATGGTTATGGTCACCGCCATCGCTCGCGTAAACGCCGCCCAGCCCGGGTTTCCGAGAGCGTAGAGCCCTGAATAGATCGGCGTGGTCGCTCCCATCAACGCGGCCGCGATCACAAGCATCGTCGCGATCGGCGCAACGTTTTCATATCCGCTATCCAGGGCAGAAGAAAATAGCGCAGGCCCAAACAGGCTGATCAATAGCGACAAACCAATGCCCGCTGCGAGCAGGTAAAGGCTCGAAAAGACGATGATGCGAATCGCCCGCGTGATAGAACCGGCAATCATCAACCGCACCAATTCTGGGTATAGGACTTGATTGAGCAGACGTGCCCCTTTCCCGAGGACGTCCGAGACATCTCTAGCGATCTTGAACAACGCCGCGAATGCCGGACCTAGCAACGCCCCCGACAGCAAAGTCGGCATTTGTTTGTCGACGAGATTGATCGTCGCGTCGATGTTCGACATCCACACATAGCGCCAAATACCCGGACGCGGCGCTTTGAGCGTTGGGCGCTTGTCGAACACGCCCTTGAGCGCCCCGCGGCGGGCAAGCTCTCTCAAGGCCAGAACCGGCATTAAGAGATTTGTGGCAGCCGCCGCCGCCATCCAAACCGAAATGAACCAGATCAAACCGCCGCCAAGCAGCAAGCCGAGGCTGGCGCCAACCAGTCGAACAATCGGGACTGCCTGATCGTGCAAGCTGATCAAATCGAACCGGTCATAGAGGCGTAAGACGCCGAGCGGAGAAGAGCGAAGATTGGTCGCTGAAAGAAAGCAATACGCCACCGCGATCCCAAAGACTTCGTCCGGCAAATCCAATCGGTCGCCAAATACCAGGAAGGCGGAAACACTTAGAACGCACGCGACCAAGGCGGCCGTAATATCGAGACCGATCGTGAACCGCAAAAGCCGATGGAAGGTTGGCAAGTCGCCCCGCTCAACTGGCTTGGTGCCGAACTGAATGAGCGCCTGCCAGGACTTGAAAGTCGCAACGCCGGTCATCAGCGCAATGAAGGCGTGCAGCAGCAGCAATATGCCCAATTCTTCGATGGTCAGAGCACGCGCGGCGATGGCGAGCACGGCTAAGCCGATCAGACTAGCAGACGTCTTTCCTCCAAACAGAAAGCCGGAATTCTTCAGAATTCTGCCGACCAAGCCGTCGGATTGCTCTGATTTGGTCTCGGTCATTGCGCCCGCTCTGTCAGAATCTGTTCGACCATTGCCAGATCCTGCGCCGTATCAACGTCGATCGCAGCTTCAGCAAACGGCAACACAATCGGGCGAATGGTGACCCCCAGTCTTTTAGAGAGGATCGCAAATACCTGCTCGATCGCGGGACGGCCGATGAGAATGCGCAAGGCTGTGACGACCCCAAATCGCCAAGCAATGCGCCAAGGCCGTTTGCGATCCTGTTCCGCATCTCGCCAGAACTCCACGACTTTATGTGCCGCTGGCGAGACAATGCAGAACAAGTTACAACTCGAATACTCGCCATCCCCAAACCGCAAATAGGTGCGCTTGGCATCCGGGTGGCTAGCTTCAATCGTTTCGCGCCGGGCTAAAGCGACTGTCAGATCTGCATCCGACGTTACAGACCGTTGCAGAAACGTATCCACCATCTCGGCGCTCAACAAAGCATGATCGCAAGTTGTCACCAGGACCGGACCTTGCGCCGCCCGAGCGTTCAACGCGTAAAATACGCTGGCGGCGGGCCCATCTCGGCTGGGCGCGATATTCACCGGCGGCCAAGCCTCATTGGCCGCTAGGTCGGCGTGATCTTCGATGCCTATGATCGTGACTTGGCCGGTTTGCGCGCTTCCGCTGAGCGTCTCCAACACTCTTGAGATCATCGATTTTCCGGCAAGCTGAATATGCGCTTTGGAGGGAACTTTATGAGCCTCGGCGAGCGCATCTCCGGTTGAACGTGCGCCCGCCAATACGAACGCCTCCACCAATTGAGATTGCTCTCCCGGACGCGGCTTAGAGTTCTTTTTCATAGACCCGGTAGGTTTTGTATCGGTCGCAATCATAGATTTCCGCAAGCCCTAATAGGTCCTTGTTTGTCTCCAGCACCCAAGAAAACTCAACCTCGCGGACGCCTTTCGCATGCTGCGCACTTAAGCAGGCCTCCCAAGCTCCAACCGTCGCCGTCATCCCGCGACGTGTCTTATGAAACTTTTTGCGCGTTCCTGCGAGCGGAATACGCGCCGACTTCACGCCTTGCACCTTGATCCGATAGAGCAGCGTCGCCCATCCAAACGGCAGCAATCGCCCATCCAATCCCAGGGTCGCTTCATTCAGGTTTGGAATCATCAGGGTGAAGCTCGCCGGCTCCCCGTCAACAAAGGCGATCCAAAGCGACTCCGTTTGCAAGACCGGTTTCATCGAGTCCGCCAGAAACTTGGCCTCCTCATCACTGATCGGCAGGAAGCCCCAATTTTCGGACCAGGCATCGTTAAAAATACCAACGATCAGGGCGATATCCTCGTACAATCGCGACATATCGAGCGGGCGCACAGAAATTCTAGGATCGGTATCAAAGCGCTTTTTGATCCGTGACACAAAAGCCGGGCTCGAGAAGGTTTCGCCCATACGGTGCCGAAACGCGTACAAATCCATCGCCTTTTGATATCCCGCTTGCTCCATCATTTTCGGGAGATCGCGCCGCCCATAGGGCATCATCACGCTTGGCGGAGAATCAAATCCATCGACCAACAGCCCGCACTCATCATTCACAGAAAAATTATACGGCCCGCCGATCCGTGACATGCCCTTGGCCCGCAGATCATTTTCGGCGGCCTGCAGCAAGGCTGTGACGGTTTCCTCATCCCGGGCGTCCAAAATGTCCAAAAATCCGAAATGGCCTGTTTGATCATTATGATGGCGCAAATGTTTTGGGTTCACGAATGACGCGACCCGACCAACCACCTGGTCATTTCGAGATGCGAGGAAGTAGCTTGGCTGCAAATCATCCAGCGCCGCATTCTTTTTCGGGTCAAAATGCTCTCGCCGCTCCATGCGCAGCGGAGCTCTCCAGTGCGGCTCGCCGCGATATGCGCGATAAGGCAAATCTACGAACGTTTTGATATCGCTTGCGTTTTTTGCTTGATCTACAGTCACTACCATGAGCGAGAGTAGTAATCGCGCTGATCAGAGGAGCAAGCGCTATTTCACCAATTGAATGGTAATCGCCGCACCTTCCGCAGGAACTTCGAAGTCGGCTTCCTCGAATTTCGGCAGACCCCACCGCAATTTAGGATTGGTCGACAGACCAAATGGCTCTTTCGGCATAAAGTTGATCTTCTGGTCGAGATCGCGATTGCCATTCTTGTCGTGATAGGTCGCGACAGCGTAACGGCCTGGCGGTTGCGCCTCAAAGCAAACAGTTTGCGGTCCATCCACCGCGGCAACTCGAATGCGGTGAATACGAGACTTTTTCTTCAGAAAGTGTCGCTTGCTCGGCCGATAGAGCTCAACCGCGAGAATGCCGCCCTCAGTCACGCCATTGACGGTCACTTGAACCTGCCCCGTGCCCGGCGCACACACCGCGGGAGCCTCGTACGGTCTGATATCAAGCTCAGACTGTGCGAAAGAAATTGGTATAGTGGCAAGCAATGCCAGGATGATCATTCGATAAAGCATTCCGCTTCTTCTCGTCGACTCACGTCAAAAAATAGGCAGAAAACTGGCAATCACAATCAAGTTTTCGTGTGCGCGCCTGTGAATCGCTCCTACAATGAACAGGTGTACACATTCGAAAACTGAGCTAGTCGTCCGTATGCAGCGTATTCAGCGATACATTTTTAGCGAATGCACACGAGTCTTTTTCGGGCTGCTCCTGCTCGTTGTCAGTATCCTGTTGCTGGAACGACTATTACGAATCGCGGATTTGGTGTCGCGCTCTCCGGGTAATCTGGGGGAAGCGGTTTACATGCTCGCAAATCTCATCCCGCACTATGCCGGAATTGGAATTCCAGCCGCTTTCTTTCTGGCTGTCCTGATCACCATAAGCCGGATCAGTCGAAGTGGAGAACTCGTTGCGGTTTGGGGGATGGGCAAATCGCTATTCATGATCTCCAAGCCGTTCATGATCATGGCGGTTTTGCTCGCCAGCACATTGCTAATCACGTCCGGTATCCTGCAACCCCTGTCGCGATATGAGTACCGTAGTCTGGTCAACTCGATCGCTGAGTCCAGCATTGAAACTGTGTTTATTGAAGGCAAATTTGTAGAAGCCGAAGATTGGACCGTCTGGACCGAAGATGTCGATCTCAACACGGGTGAATTGACCAGCTCCTTCATTCTCGAGCGATTGCCGGATGGCGGCCAGCGGATCATCTCAGCCTCAACGGGAGCGCTCGTTCGGCAGAATGGCACCATCTCGGAAATCCAACTGGAAAGCGGCATGGGCGCTGATTTGAGGGAAGATCGAACGCTAGGTTCGAGGCTGGAATTTGAATCGTTTCAATGGCGCCCACCCGAGGCGCTCACGCAGTTTCGCCCGCGCGGGAAAGACGTCCGCGAGCTCATGCTCTGGGAACTCTGGGCGCCAGAAACCTTGTCACAACAAGCCGAGAGAGAGGCGATTGAGCCCCTCGAAGCGGTGGTTTCTATCCATGATCAATTGGCGCGATTTGTCTTGATCTTGATATTGCCACTGATCGCCGTGCCATTTGGCCTGAGCTATGGTCGACACCCGCCTTCGAACGCCATTTTGATTGGATTGCTCACGCTCATCATTATCCAGCAATTGCTTGAACTCGCGAAATCGCTCGCCCTCGATGGCGCCGTTCCAGCTTGGGCTGGCAGCTGGGGGGTGATCATCATTGTCGGCATTGCGGGCCTGTCTCTGTTCCTGCGCAGCGCCATGACGATGGCACAGCCGCCATTATCATCGGTGCCAGCTATTCGACTGCCACGATTTTTGTCTTCAAAGTCTGATACGGAGCGTCCGGCCTCATGAAGCTGGTCCGGGGATACTTCGCCAAGTTGTTTCTGGCGCGCTGGTTCGTCACGACGTTCGCGCTTTTGGCTTTGCTGAGCGTCGTCGATTCGATTGGAGCCGCAGATATCCTGCCCGATGATTCCAGCTCACTCGACGCCGTGAAATATACGCTCCTCCGCCTGCCATCTCTGTACGATCGCATCTTTATGTTTGCCCTGTTTGTGAGCTTGCTGCTGACCTTCATCTCGCTAATTCGACGGCAAGAATTGGTTGGTTTCGTTTCGATGAGCGTATCCCCGATTATGCAAGTACGAGCCCTGATTCCGTCGGTCTTGTTGGTCACCATCGCTTCGCTTCTGCTGATTGATCAAACTCTGCCGCGCACCGTTTCTTCCCTGGAGAACTGGCTCGGCGCAGATGCGTTTGCCGAAGAAGATGCAGGAAAACCGCGATCACTCTGGGTCGCAGACGCGGATTCCTTTGTCGAAATTGGCGGGTTCCAGGGAAATGAACTCTCCGATGTCGTGATCTATGAGCGCGATG
>JALUWJ010000085.1 GCA_027019605.1 Henriciella sp.
GTGTCTTAGCAAACCGACTAAGTGAAGACCCGAACGTTTCTGTTTGTCTGATTGAAGCGGGAAAGAAGGATAAGTCGCTCCTGATTCGCATGCCGGCGGGCGTGGGCGGCCTCATCAAGGAAGAGAACCCGCAAAACTGGGGCTTCTGGACGACGCCGCAAAAGCACATGGATGACCGAAAGCTGTACTGGCCGCGCGGACGCGGCTGGGGTGGTTCGTCCTCGATCAATGGCATGATCTATATTCGCGGCCATGCGAGAGATTACGACCAATGGCGCCAGTCGGGGCTGACCGGCTGGGGGTATGCGGATGTGCTGCCTTATTTCCGTAAGTCTGAGACCTATGAAGGCGGGGCGAATGACTTCCACGGTGGTAGCGGCCCGCTCCATGTCAGCGAAAGTCCCCTCGAGGACAGCCTTTACGACATGTTTGTACGCGCCGGTGTTGAGGCGGGGTACCCGGAAACCAAAGACTTCAATGGCGCTCAGCAAGAAGGCTTCGGTCCCTATCAACGTACGATCCATGAAGGAGAACGGTGGAGCGCGTCCTTCGCCTATTTGCGACCGATCGAGAATGAACGTCCTAACCTGACCATCATGTCGACCGCGTTGGTGTCTCGCGTGGTGTTCCGCGGCGGCAAAACCTATGGAGTTGAAGTCGTACCGAAACGCGGAGCAGAGCCTGAAACATTGCATGCGAATGAAGAGGTGATCTTGTGCGCGGGCGCCGTTCAATCGCCGCAGATCTTGCAATTATCGGGTATTGGACCGGCGGAAACGCTTAAGGATGCAGGGATTACCTGCGTCTATGACAGCAAAAACACGGGCGCCAATTTGCAGGATCACCTGGACGTCACAGTGATCCACGAGATGACGCAAAAAGCATCGGCTTATTCGAAACAAGCTGGGCTGAAAAAGCTGGCGGTCGGGATCAAGTATCTGATGTCCAAATCAGGCCCGGGCGCAGATAACTTCCTACAAGCAGGCGCCTTCCTGAAAACGCGTGAGGGTTTGGACCGGCCAGACATCCAATTGCACTTGGTCAACGCCATGATGCGAGACCACGGCAATTACGACTATAAGCGTGACGGCTTCACCATCCATTCGTGTCAGCTGCGCCCGGAAAGCCGCGGCACGATTATGGTCACCAGCAATGATCCGTTCGAGCATCCTGCGATTGATCCGAATTATCTCGCGACGGAAGGCGATCGGATCACGATGCGCGAGTCGGTGAAGATGATGCGCGAGATTGCCGGGCAGAATGCTCTGTCACCGCTACGTGGGGCGGAGGCTTTGCCGGGCACTGATGTGCAGACTGATGAGCAAATCGATACGTTCATCCGCACCTTTGGTGAGACGATCTATCATCCGGTTGGCACGGTCGCGATGGGGATTCATGATGAAGATCCGGTTGATGGCGAACTGCGCGTGCGCGGGGTGGATGGCTTACGGGTGGTTGATGCCTCCGTCATGCCAACGCTTATCGGCGGAAACACCAATGCCCCGACGATTATGGTCGCTGAGAAAGCGGCGGATATGATCCTCGGCAAAGCGCCGATGGCACCGGAAGATGTCGAGATCGCGGCTTAGTCGCGTTTCCAAATCAGCTTCGCGTGGGCGTCGGCGTCCGGTTTTAGTCCCATCCATGCCAACTGGCCTGTGCGTGCATTGACCATCACGCATCGTCCTCGTTCTGCGAGGACCGTGGCCAATTGAGCGCGCAGCTCAACAATGGTTTGGCTGGACGTCAAAATGAAGCTGCCCGGCATCAGCTCTGAAAAGGTACCAACTTCGTTCAAGAACATGATCACGGCGCGGCGCCCATCGCCATCGGTCTGTACGGTCAGAAAGTAGTTTGATGGTTCGTCCTGCGCGACTGGCGCGGCATTATCCGGATGGGCTTGAAAGAGTGGCATCAACTCGGCGTGCGCCCGCGCCGGAAGAAACGCGCCGCCATCACCATTCGCGACTCTGGACACCTCGCTCAAGCGGCCTTCATCGACGAAGGTCTGAAGCTGCCCAAACGTGTAAGGACCATAAACAGCACGATCGACCATGACCCGCCAGATGGGCGGATCAATCGAAGATAGGTCGAGCGCATTCTTGTCCTGCATGTCGCCACGTCATCCTTGATTCGGTGTCTTCAGACCATAGCCTAGCGCTAAATCAGATTCTCCGGGAGCCCAGCATGATCGATAGCGAATTCGTAAATACCAAAGTCGAAGGCAATATTCTGGTGGTTGAAATCAATCGCCCTGAAAAAATGAATGCCCTTCATCCGCCAGCCAACCGTGATCTTGGCGAGGTATTCGATAAGTTTGCTGCCGAAAAAGACCTCTGGGTGGCGATCATTACCGGCGCAGGCGATCGCGCGTTTAGCGCGGGCAACGATTTGCGGTATCAAGCTGAGGGCGGCGAGATGTTTCCCGTACCAACCGGTTTTGGCGGGCTGACCAATCGCTACGACCTGTTCAAACCGGTGATCGCGGCAGTCAATGGCGTCGCGATGGGCGGCGGATTTGAGATCGCGCTCGCCTGTGACCTGATCATTGCCTCTGACAATGCCCGCTTCGCATTGCCAGAGCCGAAAGTTGGTCTAGCAGCGCTAGCGGGTGGTTTGCACCGTTTGCCACGCCAAATTGGTCTGAAGCGCGCGATGGGCATGATGCTGACCGGCCGTCACGTGTTTGCCGAAGAAGGCAAAGAGCTCGGCTTCGTCAACGATGTTGTCCCGCAGGCTGAACTTATGGACGCCGCGATGAAATGGGCCGGAATGATCACAGAATGCTCACCGTCTTCCGTGCGCACCACGAAAGAAGTGGCGATGAAGGGCCTGGATACGGCCAACTTCCAAGAGGCCTTCTCGGCGAAATACGAGGCTGTCGGTAGAATGGTCAAAGGCCCTGACTTTATTGAAGGTCCGCTCGCCTTTTCGCAAAAGCGCAAGCCGAATTGGAGCGGCGAGTAAGATATTTGCGTTTTACCTCACTCCCTCATCCCGGTATGGTTTGGCG
>JALUWJ010000086.1 GCA_027019605.1 Henriciella sp.
GCCACCGGTTTTGCCAATGGCGGCGAAGAGGCATGGGCGGCGCACTTTGCGCAAAACTATCACCGTCCATCCGACGATATGCAAAACAATATCGATTTCGATGCGGCGGCACGCTTTGCCGAGGTCAATGCCCGGATCGCCCTGAACCTGGCCAATCGCGACGAGCGCCCCCTCTGGAACAAAGGCGACTTCTTCGCGCGCCAGTTTGATGGGCCGCAATTGGCGGAATAGGTCGCAAACTTATCGCGAAAACAAAAAAGCCCGCTGGATCGATCCAGCGGGCTTTCTTTTTGGTCGGTTCGATCAAGCCTTAGCTGGCGATCGCATCCGCTGTGTCGACGACAACGCCTGGGCCCATGGTTGAGCTCAGAGCAATCTTCTTCACATAAGTACCTTTGGCGCCAGATGGCTTGGCTTTCATCAGAGCCTCGACGAACGCACGAACGTTCTTCTCGATTGCATCTTCAGTGAAAGAGGCTTTGCCAATACCAGCGTGGATGATGCCGAGCTTCTCAACACGGAACTCAACAGACCCACCTTTGGCGTCTTTAACAGCCTGACCAACATTCGGCGTCACAGTACCAACTTTTGGGTTTGGCATCAGACCGCGTGGGCCGAGGATCTTACCGAGGCGACCCACGACAGACATCATGTCTGGCGATGCGATCACACGGTCAAAGTCGGACTTGCCGTTCTGGATCTCTTCCATCAGGTCTTCAGCGCCGACGATTTCAGCACCAGCTTCGCGGGCTTCGTCTGCTTTCGCATCGCGTGCAAACACAGCGACACGAACGTCTTTACCTGTACCAGATGGCAGAGACACGACGCCGCGAACCATTTGGTCGGCATATTTCGGGTCAACGCCGAGATTGACAGCGATCTCAACAGTCTCGTCGAATTTAGAAGTCGCGTTTGACTTCACCAGTTTCACAGCGTCAGCAACGCTGTAATGGGTGTCTGCATCGACGGTTTCAGCCGCAGCGCGGTAACGTTTTCCAGCCATGCTCTTACTCCACCACTTCGAGACCCATTGAGCGCGCAGAGCCCTCAATGATCTTGGTTGCTTGATCGAGATCGTTCGCGTTCAAGTCAGCCATTTTGGTTTCAGCGATCTCGCGGCACTGGGCGCGGGTCACTTTACCAGCGACAGAACGGCCTGGCTCTTGGCTGCCTTTTTTCAGTTTCGCGGCTTTGCGCAGCAGAACTGACGCAGGCGCCGTCTTCACGATGAAGGTGAACGATTTATCTTGATAATAGTCGATGACGACCGGCAGCGGCAGGCCTTTTTCCATCTTCTCTGTTTTGGCGTTAAACGCCTTACAGAATTCCATAATGTTGATGCCGCGCTGACCGAGCGCCGGACCAACTGGGGGCGATGGGTTTGCTGCACCGGCAGGAATCTGGAGCTTAAGCTGCCCCAGCAGTTTCTTAGCCATGATAGCCTCTCTGGCAATTGTGGTGTCTGGTGGTCTTTCGATCCAGACGCCAGGGTTTAGAGGGTTCGTGGTTCGGGCTGGCTGCCCCTCCCACAAACGGTTTTTTGCCACTCTGACGAGTGAGCGCTGGCGTAAAGCAGCTTAAACACGTGCGGTCAACAGGTAGGCGCGCAAGACAAGTTCAAATTTGCAGCAAAAAGAAAAGAATGTGGTTGCATTCCACCTCTATTTTGTGGTCCGAGTATTGGTGACGGGGATGTATTCTTTAGCGTATGGAGCCCGGCGCGTATGTCATCATCTAAACTTACAAAAATTGTCACGGCAGCAGCTCTTGTTGCCGGTGGATCAGTATTGGCCGCGTGCGGCGGCGGAGGCGGCGGCAGCGTCTCTCCCGCACCGCCAACGGCCGTTTCACCGCCCCCACCACCCCCTCCTCCTCCGCCACCATCCGGCACGACCTGGACAGAAGGCGTGTTTGAGGCGGCAAGTGTGTTTGAAGATCAGTGCGCTGCGCCGCGAACCGGCGTCGACATTGAAGGCAATACATTCCCTGATCAGGCCGGAACCCTGGCAGATGAATTGTTCTGGCTGAGATCCTGGACCGAAGAGACATATCTCTGGAATGAGCAAGTCGAAGATCAGGACCCCAACACGTTCAGCGACCGTATCGCCTATTTCAACGTTCTGAAAACCGATGCCGTGACGGCGTCTGGCGAAGACCTGGATGATTTCCACTTTAGCGAATCAACAGAGGACTTCCTGGAGCGCCGAAACTCTGCGGCGCAGCCGGGTTACGGGTTCGACCTGATCGTGACGTCTAACTCGCCACCTCGTGACTATCGCATTCGCTACACAGAACCAAATTCGCCGGCATCTGAAGTCGTCAACGGCCAAACACAATTTGTCCGCGGATCGCGCATTCTGAGCATTGATGGCGTCGATCTGGTGAATGGCGGCAGCACACAAGCGGAAATCGATACGTTGAATGGTGGCCTGTTCCCTGCGACCGCGGGAGAAGTGCACACATTCGAGCTCCAAGACCCTGGTGCCTCGACGACGCGGACGGTGACGGTAACATCCGCTGACATTGTCGAAGTCCCGGTCAACCGGACCAACATCATCGACACGCCTTCGGGCAAGGTCGGCTATATTCTGTTCAATACGTTCAGCCCCCGCTCTTCGGAAGCGTCGATTGCCAATGCTATTTCCGAGATGAGCAATGAAGGCGTTTCAGACCTTGTCCTCGACCTTCGCTATAATGGCGGCGGATTGCTCGCGGTGGCGAGCCAGCTCGGTTACATGATTGCAGGTCCAAACCGGACAAATGGTAGAACGTTCGAGCTCCTGGAATTCAATTCCAATGCTGGCAACGTCAATCCTGTCACCGGCGAAGTGAACGGCCCGATCCCGTTCTATAATACCGGGCTTGGTTTCTCGCTCGCAAACGGGACGCCGCTCGCAAACCTCGATCTCGGCCGCGTCTTCATCCTGTCGAC
>JALUWJ010000087.1 GCA_027019605.1 Henriciella sp.
GATCCTGACCGTTTTTTGCTCGCCCCAAAGGCGTTGCAGCTCATCCATGAACGCCCGGCGATTTAACAATCCCGTGAGACCGTCTGTCGACGCTAAAGTGTCTTTCTCTGCGATCAGTTCAACCATCTTCTGATCGGCGCGCTCGCGGGCAAACGCAACAATGCCCAGGGCACAGAACGAAAACCCGGAAAACGCCGCCATCATCAGCGCATAAGCGTTTTGATCGGCCGGCAGCCAATCCGGGCCGATATCGAGAATGGCGAACTCACATGTATAATAATAGACGCAGGCCGCTTGGACGGGCGCTGTCGCGAACAGCGCCTGATGCTGCAGAATAATCACCAGGAAGAGCGGGATAAACAGGACAAGCGGAAAATCAAACGGAGCGGTCTGTCCGGTCGCCGCCTCCAGAAACGTTCCAACCCAAAACACCAGAAATAGACCAAGCAGGCCGATCGTGAACGACTGTTTGATCCGGTATCGACGGAAGGCACAGACGGTGATCGTCGCAAGGATCACAGCATAGATGGCAACTTCTCCGAACACCAAGGCATTGGCAGCTCCGGACATGACGTACACGCCGCAGACGAAGAAGTTGATAAACAGTCCCAAACACCCCGCGCACAGCGCAATCAAGCGCGCGCGATCTGAAACGCCTTGTTCAGCGGCTTTCTTCTGGGCGTGTCCCACATTCATGCGGTCACCCTAAGAGAACAAAGTGAAAATCTATTTTGAGTGGAAATGCGAAATGTTATCGCTCTGGTAGTCTTCTCTTAAGATATAAAGCGACTGAAAAACCTGGGAAAATCAGCGCGAACGTGCGGCGATGGTTTAGCTGTAATCTGCGATCCGGCTGAGAAGACGTCCTCGGAACTCGAAAAAGCTGGCGCCGCGAATTTTAACCGTTTCACCCGCTCTCACGCCATTTGGCAGATCCACGGCGGCCTTGCCTTCAAATTCGATCTCGGCTGCGGCTTTGCCCTCTCCGACAACAATGCTGATCAGTCTTTGGCGGCGATAGGAAAACGCGTTTCCAGATAGCCGCGCCACTTCTCCCATCTGCTCACGGCCTTCCAAACGCATCGATTGGCTCGCATTCGAGATGTTCTCAAAGATCACATCTTCAGTCACGCAATCGAGCATCCCCTCAATATCGCGGTCATTATAGCTTTGAATGTATCGGTTGATGATGTCTTCGTGCATTGCCGCCACCTCTTTGCCACTAAATCGTGCTTAACAGATTCTTTTCAACAGGTCCGTTTAGTTGCACTGCAATAAAAGCCGTGACATAGGGGCGGACGATTTTTTGAAGGAGACGAGCAAATGGCTTTGCGCGTGGCAGTTGTAGGTGCAACCGGTAATGTTGGGCGAGAGCTCTTCAACATTATGGATGAGCGCAACTTCCCGGCCGATAAGGTGCATGCTGTTGCATCTCGCCGATCGGTCGGCCGCAAGTGCTCCTATGGCGACAAGACCCTGCTCTGCGAAGATCTGGAATCGTTCGATTTCAGCCAAGTCGACATGGTGCTGATGTCTGCTGGTGGCAGCGTTTCAAAAGAATGGGCGCCAAAGATTGCCGCCGCGGGCGCGATCGTCATCGACAATTCAAGCGCCTGGCGTATGGACCCTGAGGTTCCACTGGTCGTGCCGGAAGTGAATGGCGAAGCCGTGCTCGACTATGGCACCAAGAATATCATCGCCAATCCGAACTGCTCGACCGCTCAATTGGTTGTCGCGCTTAAGCCGCTGCACCAGGCCGCTGGCATCAAACGCGTTGTCGTCTCGACCTATCAATCAGCCTCAGGCGCCGGGAAAGCCGGTATGGATGAGCTTTGGACGCAAACCAAGGGCATGTTCGTCAACGACTCCCCGACCCCGGACGTGTTCTCAAAACAGATCGCATTTAACGTCATCCCGCAAATCGACGTACCGATGGAAGACGGATCCTTCAAAGAAGAATGGAAGATGCGCATGGAGACCAAGAAGATCGTCGATGAGTCGATCGAGCTGGTTGCAACCTGTGTCCGCGTGCCGGTCTTTGTCGGCCATTCTGAAGCCGTCAATGTCGAGCTGGAAGATCCGCTGAGCGTTGAAGATGCGCGTGAGCTCTTCCGCAATGCCGACGGCGTGCAATTGATCGATAATATCGAGGATGACCAATTCATCACGCCGGTCGACTGTGTCGGTGAATGGGCGAGCTATGTCAGCCGCGTCCGTAAAGACCCGACCGTCGAGAATGGCCTGATTTTCTGGAACGTGTCCGACAATCTTCGCAAAGGCGCCGCGCTGAATGCCGTGCAAATTGGTGAAGAGCTGATCAAACGCGGCGTGCTCGCACCGGAAGCTGTTCCAGCTTAATCATCACTTCCGATGAAACGCCTGCTCTTCGTCTGCCTGGGAAACATTTGCCGTTCCCCAGCCGCAGACGGGATTGCCAAGGCGCTCGTCGATCACCGCAATCTTGATTGGCAGATCGATAGCGCCGGCACTGGCGGCTGGCATGTTGGCGATCCGCCGGATCCGCGCATGGTCGAAGCCGCCGCAGCGCGTGGCATCGACCTCTCTCCTTTGCGCGCCCGGCAGGCCATTGCACGAGATTTCAGCGACTTTGACCATGTCTATGCGATGGACCGGAGCAACCTCTCCAATCTACGTGCGCTGCAGCCGGCAGATGCCCATGCCAGCTTGGATCTGTTCCTCGGTGACGCTGAAGTGCCGGACCCGTATTATGGCGGCAAAGACGGCTTTGACCACGTGCTCGACCTGATCTCTGCGCGGATGGAAACCTTATTCGATCATCTAACAGCGACTTGATGTAAAAACCCCAGAAAGCCCCGCTTTTTCCCCTTGCGCGGCCACCTGTTTTGCGGTTTATGGCGGCTTCGGTCGCGAGACAGCGCCCGACATACCCATAGGACGCGGGCGTAG
>JALUWJ010000088.1 GCA_027019605.1 Henriciella sp.
GCCAACTGAGATCGACAACCGGGTCATAGCGGTGATCTTCAATCGCGCGCACGACGTCATCTTCGAAAGGCGGGCAGTCATTGGTTTCGCCAAACTCGCCATTGTCACGGAAGCGTCCGGCGCGCCCCGCGATCTGGCCAAGTTCTGCTGCGCTCAACCAGCGATGACGCCGACCATCAAATTTCGCTCGGCCTGCAAACGCGACCCGGTCTACATCCAGATTGAGACCCATGCCGATCGCATCGGTCGCAACCAGATAATCGACGTCACCGCACTGGTAGAGCGCGACTTGCGCATTGCGGGTGCGCGGGCTGAGGCCGCCCATAACAACCGCGCAGCCACCTTTCTGCCGGCGCAACACTTCGGCGATCGCATAGACTTTGTCGGCGCTAAAACCGACAATCGCGGTGCGCTTAGGCAGTTTGGTGATTTTCTTCTGCCCCGCATAGGCGAGCGTCGAAAACCGTTCGCGCACATCGGTGGAAATATCGAAATCGAGATCGCGCAAGACGTCGCGCATTGTTTCCGCGCCGAGCAAGAGGGTTTCCTGTGATCCGCGCGCATTGAGGATCCGGTCCGTGAAAACGTGGCCGCGATCTTCATCTTCGGCGATTTGGATTTCATCCACGACGAGACACTCAACCCGCACATCGGTCGGCATTGATTCAACCGTACAGACCCAATAGCGGGCTTGGTCTGGAACGATCCGCTCTTCGCCGGTGACCAGCGCGACGGCGCGTTCGCCTTTCGCTTTGACAACCCGGTCATAGACCTCACGTGCCAAAAGGCGCAGCGGTAGGCCGATCATACCGGTGGTGTGGCCCATCATCCGCTCCAGCGCATAATGGGTTTTCCCGGTATTGGTCGGGCCGAGGACGGCTTTCAGGGTGGCCATATGGATCTGTTTTCTGAGGAGAGATTCGCAGGAAGACTAGGATTTAGGACAGCGTTCGGGACGATCTATGTGCGTGTTCTGCAGATTTCCATCCTCATCTTCAATTTTAAACTGCCGGACCCAGTCCGAGGTTCGGTCGAGCGGCTGATAATCGCTGGTTAAATAGAGACGCAACTCACGGCGCAGCGGGCAACCATTTGACCGATGTCCCAGATCAACGCCGACAAATCCTTCTGGTTGCCAGCTCGCAAAATCGGCCTGGATGCGCGGACGCAGATGCGATCGATAGCTCGCGACCAAGACACGTGAATCGTCGAGATCGGCGAGATCGACGCCTTCCGCGTAATTTTTCGGGCCCGAATTGTAGCGCCACAGGATTAGCGGCACGTCGCGGTGTTCTTTTAGATAATAGTCGAGCCCATGCCAGATTTCGCGCTCATCGACGAGGATAGCGCTTGGCTGTAAGCGCTCGACTTCACGGGCGAGCTGCTCACTTAAGTCTTCCCAGCCGCGGACCCGCTTCAGGTCATTGTCGCGTCCGAGGGCGGCGCTCCAGCTCGGCGGCGCCATGGCGAGCGTGATTGCCAGTGTGCCGACAACAAGCTGCAATCCAATGCCGGCCCAAAATGCTGGTCGCCAGCCTTTCGCGCGTAACAAAAATCCGCCGATGAAAACGCTCGCGGCCGGATATGCGGTTGCAGCCCAATTGGCGTGCGCGCGCGACAGAACCGCTTGCACAGCGATGATGATCAAAACTGGGATAATGAAACCGGCGAGCCAGGTCTCTTTCGCGCGTTGCCCGTGCGCGGCGTCGCCAAGATCCGCGAGCTCCGATTTCGGGCGCAAGAAGAGGAGACCTGCGATTAAGGCCACAAACGCGACCGGGCCGAACACTCCCATCTGATCGCCGAGGAACTTTGGCAGGTGGTCCAGATTGAAAAGCTCGCCACCCAGGTTTGCATTATCGACGGTGTGGCTCACCGTCTTGAACTCGTTTGCAGCGTTCCAAATCATGTGCGGGGCGAACACAGCTGCCGCAATCGCGATGAAGGCCGCGCCTTTTGGGGTGAGGACCGCCGCGCGCGTTGGTTTGTCGACGAGGCAGGTCAACACGATCCCAATCGCGAAATAGAGCATCGCATACTTTGACAGGAAACCTACCCCGATCGCAGCGCCCAAGGCGCAGGTGCCGAGCCATCCCAGGTCTTGCTCTCTCAGCCGCCAAAACAGGTACAGTGCCAGGCACCAGAATGGGAACAGGACTCCATCTGTCGATATGACGCCGGATGACAGGATGATTCCTGGCATCAGCAAGTAGGTGATGACTGTGAATAGCGCCGCCACAGGATTGAACATCCGTCTGGCGAGCAGAAACAGGATCGCCGCTGCAATCGAATGGAAAATCGGTGCGAAGAACCGAATCGCCCACTCCGAATCTCCGAACAGAGCGGTTGAGAGATAGATGACCCAAGCAATCATAGGGGGTTTCGAGTAATAGCCCCATTCAATGCTCTGCCCCCACCGCCAATACTGGGCTTCATCAGCGTAGAGTTCCAGTGGTGAGGCAATCAGCAAGCCCATGCGGAGCGCCAAAAGCCCCGCAATTAGGGCGAATGCGAGGATCGGGGCGCGGTCTTTGAGCCAGGTGCTCTGTGTCATAGCTCCCCCTTACGCCCCAAAGCCTATGACATAAACCCTTCGCCGCATGTGTGGCTTATTTGCAATGCCAACCAATTGAGTCTGCGCTTTCAACAATGTCTTACAAGACTGTCACAAAAGTGTTGTGCAGTGCACCTAAGGGCTCGCGAAGTAGTCGCTCGAGGAGTCGAGGTCCGTCTACGTTTAGTGGCAAATTGAGGGGAAACTCATGTCCAACTGGAAACTACTATCCGGTGTGGCCGCAGCCTCCATGATGACCGCAGCGATCGTCGCTCCGGCAGAGGCTCAGGTTACTACTTCTAGCATTCGTGGTGATGTAACAAATGAGGCGGGCGCAGCCGTTTCGGACGCAACTGTTACAATCACACACACGCCTTCAGGCACAGTTTCGTCAGCAACGACAAACTCAAGCGGTGTGTTCTCGGCACGCGGTCTTCGCGTTGGCGGACCTTACACAGTCGCAGTTAGCGGCGGCGAATTCGCACCCGTTCAGATCGATGATCTTTACTTGACGCTTGACCAGACGCTTTCACTGCCAATCACAGTGACTGGTGCGCGCACAATGGACACAGTTGTTGTCACTGGCACACGCGCACTCGCAGGCTTCTCAAACGACGGCCTGAGCACCAGCCTTGGTCTGGAAGCTCTGAACGAAATCGCATCGATCGATCGTGACATCACAGACGCGGCTCAGCTTGACCCATTCGCGAGCGTAAACGTTCAGTCTGGCGGCGCAAAAGAGCTCAGCATTGCTGGCGCAAACAACCGCTTCAACTCGCTCACCGTTGACGGTGTGGCTCTGAATGACCGGTTTGGTTTGAACGCAAACGGCTTCCCTACACAGCGTTCACCAATTTCATATGACGCGATTGAATCTCTCTCAATTCAAACTGCGCCATTCGACGTAGAGTTTAACGGCTTCACCGGCGGTACAATCAACGCCGTTACCAAGTCTGGTACAAACGAATTCCACGGGTCTGTTGCTTACTACACAACCGATGACTCACTGATCGGCGACAAAAGCCAAGACGACGATTTCAGCTTCACATTTGAAGAAGAAACCTTCGTTGCGACGCTTGGTGGCCCAATCATCAAAGACAAGCTCTTCTTCTTCCTCGCCTACGACAAGTACGAAGAGACTGCTCCACTGATCAACGGTCCTGCCGGATCTGGCGCATTGAACGAAGAGCGTGACATCCTGCAATCAGACGTCGATGAAATTCGCCAAGTCGTTTCTGACGTTTGGGGCTTCGACATCGGTGGCTTTGATAAAGGCCCTGCCGAAGACGAAAAAATCCTCGCGAATATCGATTGGAACATCAACAATGACCATCGTGCGAAGTTCACCTACATTCGCACCGACGGTAACACCATTCGTGAGCAAAACGGCAACAACTTCCTAGCTTCAGACAACCGCCTCGGCGCGTCTTCTGCTTGGTATGACCGTTCTGAAAAAGTCGAGTCTTATATCGGTCACTTGTTCTCTGACTGGACGCCGAACTTCTCGACACAGCTCAAGATTGCGAGCACAACGCAAGCGACTGGTCAGGATTCTCTGAACGGTGCTGAGTTCCCATCATTCGCAGTCTTCCTGCGCGAAGTGGATGGCGACGAGAACTACCTCGTAATTGGTCCAGACCGTTTCCGTCACGGGAACTCACTCGACCAGGACTTCTTCCAAATCAAAGCTGTTGCAGAATACGCAACTGGCGACCACGTCTTCAAAGTTGGCTATGAGCGTGAAGAAGTCGACGTGAACAACCTGTTCGCTCAGAACTCTGAAGGCTCTTACGTCTTTGACAGTGTTGATGCTCTGCGTAACGCAACCGCTTCTGGTCTGCTTTACAATAACGCGATCACCAATGACGAGAACGATCTTCGTGCGATCTGGGGCTACGACTACAACGCCCTTTACGCTCAAGACACCTGGAACATCCTGCCAAACCTCACAATCGATGCCGGTATCCGCTACGATTGGTATGGCTCTGATGGCGAAATTCGCGAGAACCAGAACTTCGTAAGCCGCTATGGCTTCACCAACACCACAGATATTGATGGCCTGGACGTTATCCTGCCACGTATCTCATTCGATTGGGAACCAACTGATCAGCTGACCGTTCGCGGTGGCTTCGGTCGCTTCTCAGGTGGATCACCAGGTGTTTGGATCTCAAACAGCTACTCAAATGACGGTGTGATTTCTGATAGCTCAAACGCTTTTGGAACCGTTCTTGTTCCAACCACGCCTGACGCGGCAACCGGACAGTACATCCCGGCTGACGTGCTCAACGCGCTGGCCAGCGAAGCTCCAGACGGGTCTGTCAACGCACTGGCTCCAAACTTCGAAATTCCAACCACTTGGAAAGCAAGCTTGGGCGCTGCCTATATGACAGACGTTCCTTATCTCGGTGAAGACTGGGTGTTCTCTGTCGACGCACTCTACAACCAGCTCGACAACGCAACTTACTGGTTCGACCAGCGCTGTGTGAACCCAGTTCAAGTCGCACCAGACGGACGTGGCGTCTATGATTGTAGCGGTGAGCCAGAAGCCATTGTTGTCGGTTCTGTCGACAAAGGTGACAGCTTCCTGGTTGCGCTTTCTGCGTCGAAAGATTGGGAAACACCTGTCGGTGATTTCGATATCTTCACCAGCTATACCTATGCTGACGTGAACGACATTGGTTACGGCACATCTTCAACTGCGACTTCAAACTACTCTGACTTCGCAGCGTTCGATCGCCAGCAGCCACGCACCGGAACCTCTAACTTCCAAGTTGAGCACCTGTTCAAACTGCGCGCAAACTGGGAAAAAGAGTTCGTTGAGGGCTACGCAACCAAGGCATCGCTCTTCGCAACCCGTCGCTCTGGTCAGCCTTACAGCTACACCTTCAGCGAGAACAATGCATGTGTTCTCGACGTAGGCGGTGGCCGTTGTGCGCGTGAAAGCCGGAACGATGATGCAGGTCACCTGCTTTACGTTCCAACTGGCGCCAGCGATCCACTGTTCGCACCAACGTCTTTCGACGGCGATGCAGCGGCTCAGCAAGCGTTCTTCGACTATATCAACAGCTCTGAGCTGTCTCAGTACACAGGTCGAATTGCACCACGCAACGGCGACAACTCTCGCTGGTCAACCATCGTTGATCTGCGTCTTCAGCAAGAGCTGCCAGGCTTCCTGGAAGATCACCGTACGTTCTTCTTCCTGGACATCGAAAACCTCGGCAACCTGCTGAACTCTGATTGGGGCCGCATTGAGCGTACCCGTTACGAGTATGAGCGTGACGTTGTTTCTGCACGCATCGTTGATGGTCAGTATGAGTATTTCGACCTGAACAGCGAGCGCAGCATCGAGAACCTCGAAGTGCTGTCTCAGTCAGTTTGGCAAGTTCAGCTCGGCGTTAAGTACGAGTTCTAGGCTTAGCCAACAGTCTATCTGGAAAGGGCGGTGCAGAATGCGCCGCCCTTTTTCTTTGACTCTCTGACAAGGTATGGCAAAGCCGCTCCCATGTCTGACCCTACGCTATTTGTCCCCCCAGAGTGGACTCCGCAGGCCGCTGTTTGGGTCGGCTGGCCGCATTTGCGCGGGGAGTGGGGCAATGCGTTTGACGGCGCTCGAGCAGAGATCGCAGGCTTTGTAAAATCGCTCAGCCAAGTCACACCAGTAAAGATCGCATGTGGATCGCGTGAGGCTTATGGCAGTGCGAGATTTGCGCTCGAATCCGAGATTGTCGCTGGTCGCGTGTCGCTTCACACCCTGCCTGCGGGCGATATTTGGCTGCGCGATACCGGTCCCATCTTGGCTTTCGAAGGTGCAGCGCAAGTCGCGCTCATGTTCCGGTTCAATGGCTGGGGCGGGAAGTATGTGATGACGGGCGACACGATGACCGCCGGCGGGATCGCCTCGGTCGAGCGTGTGCCCCGCCACCAAGAATCTTTCATTCTCGAGGGCGGCGCTGTTGAGGTCGATGGCGAGGGGCGACTGATGACGACGCGCCAATGCCTGCTCAACCCAAATCGGAATGCGACCTGGGCACAAGACTCAGCTGAGCACGCGCTCAAAGAGACCTTTAACGTGCAGTCTATTATCTGGCTGGAAGATGGGCTGATCAACGATCATACTGACGGCCACATCGACAATATCGCACGCTTCATCGGGCCTGGGCGCGTCTTATGCCAATCGCCCTCTGGCACCGATGATCCGAATGCCGAGCGCTTGCAAAATATCCAATCGGTGCTTTCGCAGAGTGGGTTGGAGCTTGTCACGATTCCATCGCCTGGGCGCGTTCTGGACGATGCGGGCGAGGTCATTCCCGCGAGCCACACGAATTTTCTGATCAGCAATCGGCACATCTTTTTGCCGGTCTATGAAGACGTCCATGCCCCGCGGGCAGTGGAAGCTCTTGAGGATGCGCTGCCGGGATACAATATCATTGCTCTGCCCGCCCGAAACATCCTGCAAGGTGGCGGCGCGTTTCATTGTATGACGCAACAAGTCCCTGTTTCGAAAGAGGCCACAGAATGAGTCGAACCATCCATGTCGCGGCCCTCCAATCGGCCTTTGTAAAAGGCGATATGGCGGCGAATATCGAACGCGTGAGCGACTTGGTGCGCGCCGCGGCCGCACAGGGCGCAGAGATTGTGTTGCCGCCAGAACTGTTTTGCGATCACTATTTTTGCAAAACCCAAGAAGAACATCACTTTGCCACCGCGTTTGAATGGCAGAAGCATCCAGCGGTGTTGGCCATGCAAGAGCTCGCGGCTGAGCTTGGCGTGGTTATTCCTGTCTCAATCTTTGAGAAGGATGGACCTGAATATTTCAACTCCGCGGTGATTGTCGATGCCGATGGCGCGGCTTTGGGCGTCTATCGCAAGAGCCATATTCCAGACGGCCCCGGCTATCAGGAGAAATTCTATTTCCGGCCGGGCAATACCGGATTTCAAGTCTGGGACACGCTGAAAGGGCGTATTGGCGTCGGCATTTGTTGGGATCAATGGTTTCCCGAGGCGGCTCGCGCGATGACCCTCATGGGCGCAGACGTCTTGCTGTATCCGACAGCGATCGGGGCCGAGCCGCAAGATACGTCTTTGGACACGGCAGCACGTTGGCGCCGCGCCATGCAGGGGCACGCAGTGAGCAATGTCATCCCAGTTGTCGCAGCGAACCGCATCGGCGATGAGGATGGACAGGCATTTTATGGCACCAGTTTCATTTGCGATCAGACGGGTGAAGTGGTGGCTGAGCTGGATCGCGTTTCAAATGGCGTCATCGCCCATACGTTCGATCTCGACCAGGTGAATCAGGATCGAGCGGCCTGGGGATTTTTTAGGGATCGCCGGACTGATTTTTACGATGTCTTGCTTTAAGAGTTAATCAGGGTATGCGCAGACTGATATCGCGCTAAGGCTGGGACATGGATCAATTTTTGCTGATTCCGGTGACATCATTATTGATCGCAGCGAATGTGATTGCGAGCCTCTTTGCGTTGTCGAATCCGAAATTCATGGAAAAGAACCTGTTCCATGTCGGATCCATTCTCTCAGAGCGCGAATGGCACCGAATGGTCACCAGCGGCTTTTTGCATGGCGGCTTCCTGCACCTGTTCGTGAACATGTATGTGCTGTTTATGTTTGGCGGATTCATTGAGCGAGCGGTTGGACCAAGCGGCTATCTGATTATCTATTTCCTGTCGTTGCTTGGCGGCAATGCGTGGGCCTTGCTTGAGAATAAGAACAAGCCTTTCTATCGCGCCTTGGGAGCCTCTGGTGCCACGTCTGGCATCGTGTTGAGCTTCATCATATTCCGTCCATTTGAACCGCTCATGATCTTTCCCATTCCGTTCTTTGTGCCAGCGGTTGTCCTGGGCTTGGCCTTCATCGTGATTTCAGCGGTCCTGTCGCAGCGGGAAAACAAGACGATCGGACATGAGGCGCATTTGGGCGGTGCATTTGCGGGCCTCCTCACCACGATCTTGATCGCGCCGGGAGCGTTCTCAAGCTTCTCGGCACAGATCGCGCGGGCGCTTGGAGGAAGCTGAATTGGGCGCAGTAACCGATACTCTGACGGCCCGGATCGAGGCTGGAACCCTTAGCCGCGATCCTGCGCAAGTGGAGGCTGCGGCGAAGCTTGATGATCTTTTGCAGCGCCTTTCGAGCGGCGGCAAAGGCGGATGGTTCTCCAAGCCCAAGGCGGTGCAAGGTTTGTATCTTTGGGGCGGGGTCGGGCGCGGCAAGTCGATGCTGATGGACGTCTTCTACGCCGCCGCCCCGGTGAAAGCGATGCGGGTCCATTTCCATGAGTTTATGGGGCGTGTGCAGGACCGTCTGAATGCTGCTCGCAAACGCAAAGACGTCTCCAATCCGATCTTCCCGGTCGCGAAGCAATTTGCCTCCGAGGCCAAACTAATCTGTTTTGATGAGTTCCAAGTCACCCAGATTGCAGATGCGATGATCCTCGCTGGATTGTTCGAGGACCTGTTCAAGCGAGGCGTGACCGTTGTCGCGACATCGAACCGGCATCCGGACGATCTCTATAAGGATGGCCTCAACCGTCACCTGTTCCTACCCTTCATTGACCTGCTCAAATCCCAGAGTGAGGTGTTTGAACTCGCCTCCGAGCGCGATTATCGATTGGAGCGCCTGACCGAGGCGCCCGTTTGGTATGCGTCCGCGGATGGCTCAAACCCGCTCGACAAGGCGTTTGAACGGCTCACCCTCGGTGCCGCGCCGCAAAGCTGTGTCCTCACGGTCAAAGGCCGCAAAGTTCCGGTCACGCGAGAAGCGGCAGGCGTCGCGCGGTTCACCTTCGACGAGCTGTGCGCGCAGCCTCTATGGGCCGAAGATTATCGCGCCATCGCGTCGATGTTCCACACTGTACTGCTGGAAGCGGTCCCGGTGCTGAGCCCGGCCAAACGAAATGAGGCGGCGCGTTTTGTGACGCTGATCGACACGCTTTATGAGGCCAAAGTGAAATTGGTCGCCAGCGCGGCAGCCGAACCCGAACAGCTCTACCCTGAAGGTGATGGCAGCTTCGAATTCCAGCGTACGGTGAGCCGTCTGCATGAAATGAGGTCCATCGAGTATATGGCCGAAGCGCATATTGTCCCGATGGACCAGAAGTAAGCTCGCATTCGCGCGCGGAAACAGGGAGGGAGGAAACGTCTCACGCCTGCCAATGCGAAGAGAGAATGTTCTCTCTGGCTGACTCTACGCGTAGCTTGTACGACTGGATCAAATTATTTTTGAAAGTCTGTTTATGGCGATGATGCCAGCAGAGCGTGATGAATGGAATAGAGGTCGAAATGGACATGTTTTACAAGGGCGTTGGCGCCGTTTTGCTGGGCGGTTTGGTGGCGTGTTCTCCGACCTCGACTCCCACAGATACGTTTTCACCAGAGCATTTTAGCGCAGAGCCTGCTTTGCAACTTTTCGAGACGCTGAGCTCAGACGAATTACAAGGGCGACAAGCTGGAGGTGCGGAAAGCGCTGATGCTCGCGCGCTCATCATCGATCGCCTTGAAGCCTTGGGGGTAAGCCCGGTTGGCGCCTCGTTTGAGCATCCGTTCAAGTATGGTCCTTTCCGCGCGCCTGAGACCGGCACCGCCGCAAGCCCGGATAAGGACGGGGTCAATGTGATTGGGATGATCCCTGGCAGCCAAGCTGACGGCATAGGGATGGTGATCTCGGCGCATTACGACCATCTCGGCGTCCAAGACGGGGAAATCTTCAACGGCGCGGATGACAATGCCTCAGGGGTCGTTGGCGTCCTTGCGATTGCCGAGCATTTTTCCAAAACCACGCCCACGCATGACATCTATTTTGTGTTCTTTGACGCGGAAGAAGATGGGTTTGGCGGCGCGCGCAATTTCATCGTCGATCCGCCGGTCTCGCTGGACACGATCGCGCTGAATCTCAATTTCGATATGGTCTCGCGCGGCGACAATGGCATCCTATGGGCATCCGGGACGCATCATTGGCCGGATATGGTCCCACGCGTGAATGCCGTCGCTGAGACAGCGCCGGTGACCATCGAGCTGGGATATGATCAAGGCGACGGGCGGGAGGATTGGACTCTGCTTTCCGATCACGCCGTTTTCTTCCGCGTCGGCATTCCGCACATCTATTTCGGGGTTGAAGACCATCCGGACTATCACAAGCCAACCGATGATTTTGAAAATGTCGATCAGACTTGGTTTTTGAAATCGGTTGAGACCTTGATCATGATGTCAGAAGCGATGGATGAGGATCTCTCAGAGATCTTTGAAATGCGGCAAGGCACACTCGAAGACTAGCAACCGCACACAGCCGCTAGAGAATTCGCTGAGAAATCAGAGGGCTTGCGTGCGACTGATTTTCAGTCGCCTTGCAAATGCTTCGCACTATCATAATCAACTGTTTTTATTGAGTTTTTTCTTGATTTTTCGCGCTGGTCGACTATTTGGCGAACATAAGTAGTTTTACGGAGTCCCCCATGAAAGGCGACGCAAAAGTCATCGAATTTCTCAACGCTGCCCTCAAGAATGAGCTCACAGCGATCAACCAGTATTTCCTGCATTCGCGGATGTTGAAGGATTGGGGCGTCAGCAAGCTTGGCGATTACGAATACAAAGAATCGATCGAGGAAATGAACCATGCCGATTGGCTGATCGAACGAATTCTGTTTCTCGGCGGCCTGCCAAACCTGCAGGATCTCGGCAAACTCCGGATCGGCGAAAGCGTCGAAGAGATTCTCAAGTGCGACCTCGCGCTTGAAGAGGATGCGATCCCGCTGCTGCGTGATGCGATGGGACATTGCGAATCGGTTCGCGACTATGTCTCCCGCGATCTGTTCGGAAAAATCCTCCATAATGAGGAAGAGCATGTCGATTACATCGAAACGCAATTCGATTTGATCGAACGGATTGGCATCGAGAGCTATACGCACCTGCAATCGGAGGCCAACGCCCACTAATCACACACTTATCCGCCGGAGACCGCCCATGTCGAAGACCACAATTTTTGAATACAAAGGCAATTCAGAAACGGTGACATGGGACCGGCGGCTCTGCATTCATGTCGGTGAGTGCGGCCGCGCCAAAGGTGACCTCTTTGTCCAAGGGCGCAAACCCTGGTGCGACCCGAATTTGGCCGACCGTGCAGACACCAAAACCGTTATCTCGCGCTGCCCAACCGGCGCGCTCGCTGTGCATGATGCAAACGGTCTTCTGGCAGAGGCGGCACCTGCTGAAAACACTGTGACGGTTTCGAATGATGGTCCGCTTTATGTCTCGGGCGATCTCGACGTCGACGGCGCCGCAGATGATATGCACAGTGTCTCTCGGCGCGTCGCCTTATGCCGATGCGGCGCGTCTAAGAACAAACCATTTTGCGACAATTCTCATCGCGAGATCGGGTTTCAGGATGCCGGTTCCGTGGGGGATGTCGGCTTGCCTGAGATCGAAGCGGGTGGACCGTTGACACTCAAACGCATTCCAGATGGCCCTATCGAAGTGTCTGGCAATTTTTCCATCCGGGCCGGGTCTGGCCGGAAAGCCTGGTCGGGTCGCAAAGCCTATCTTTGCCGGTGTGGTCAATCGGCGAACAAACCGTTTTGCGATGGCGCCCATAAAGAGGCTGGCTTCAAAGCAGATTAGATCTTAGCGCGCTCAAGCATGCGGTCGAATCCGGCCCAGAATTCTGCGCGCTTGTCTGGTTTTTCCATCAGGATTTCATGCATCGCATTGTCGACCGTGATGTGTTCGCAGTTTGGCAGGTGGCCCGCGACATGCGCGTGGGAACGATTATCCACGAGCTTCTCATCCGCGGCGCTTGCCACAAAGATTGGAATGTCGATGGCGTTCAGGACGCGCGGCTTGGAGAAACTGTTGAAAATATCCAGAGAGGCGCCAAGCCAGCCCCAGGTCACAGGTCCGAGTGACAGTTCAGGCGCGGCATCTGTCAGGTCGCGATTGATTTGCCAATGCGGCTCGTCATAGGTCACGACATTGTCTTCGAAGCGCTCTGGTGGGCCGGGTTTTTGCGCAAAATCATCTGAGCGCCCCATCACCCGCATGGCCCAGATAAAATAGCGCTGCACGCGTCCCAGAGGCAGACCCCACATTGGCGCGCAAAAAGCTGCTGCATCTACTTTTACAAGGCCTTGGCCAATCGCAGCCAGCGCAATTGCCCCGCCCATAGAGTGCGCAAGTGAGACATAGGGACGGGGTAGCTCGTCCATTGCGTCCAAGCCATTTCGCAGCGCGCCCATGAACGTCTCGAACCGGTCGATATGGCCCTTTTGTGGATCATCAAGCAAGCGCTCTGATAGCCCTTGGCCCGGCCAATCGATGATCAGAACCGCAAATCCGCGCTCTTGCAGCTCGCGTGCGACTTCAAAATACTTCTCGATGAACTCGGTCCGCCCGGGGCAGACAATCGCCGTCCCGCGCGGTGTCGCCGCTGTCGCGGGGGCGAGACAGGCGCGTAGTTTGCGACCACCAACGCCCTCAAACCAAATGATCCGAGCCCCGTCAGGACGTGGATTGCCCGGGACATCAACGATGCGATCTTCGGTTTGTGTGACCATTATAACGTCCAAATAGAAAGAGCCTCACCCCGCGTGTAAGCCGGATGAGGCTCTCAATCAATTCAATGCATGGTCAAGCTTAAGAGAGCTTGCTCATGATGCTTTGCAGTTGCATCGCGACGGACATGTCGCCGAGGACTTTCAGCTTGCCCTGCATGAAGGCCATGGTTGGGTCCATTTGACCGGCCGCAAGCTTTGCGAAGTCTTCCCAATCAACTTTCACTGTGGCGTCAGCTTCTGCATCATCATTGTTTGCAACACCCGCTGCACCATCGATGAAGAGTTTGCCAATGTCACCAAAGTCGAATTTGACTTTCTTTGCGAAACCGCTGTCTCCGCCAGCAACCGCAGCAGCTGCTTTTGATGTAAGTTCTGCGAGATCCATCCGGATGCCCTCCTAATATTTGCACTTGGCGTTGATAAAGCAGGCCAAACAGGGCTCTGCAAGGGTGCCGTTGACGTAAACTGCAACATCTTGAAAGCGCTTCCTAATTTTTCAGGCGCGTTTTGCGCTTGACCCTTCGCGACGGAAACGCACGAAACAGGCCGCATGTCATGGGAAAAATCGATTGAAGAGCTCCGAAAGCGTGAACGCTTGGCGGAGAAAATGGGGGGCGAAGAGCCCGTCTCGCGCCAAAAAGGCCGCGGCAAACTCACCGTGCGCGAGCGCGTCGCGTTCCTCGCTGATCCGGGGAGTTTTCACGAGATCGGCAAGATTGCCGGCCGCGCCACCTATAACCAGGATGAAGAGCTTGAGAGCTTCATGGCCTCAAATTCGGTTGTCGGCCGGGCGACGCTGAATGATCGCCCGGTTTTCATTCTCGGCGATGATTTTACCGTTCGCGGCGGTGCAGCCGATGCCTCGATCCGCGGCAAGCTGTTGCAGTCGCTGAAACAGAGCCAGGAATACCGCATGCCGCTGGTCCAGCTGATTGACGGCACGGGCGGTGGTGGCTCGATCAAGATGTTCGAACAGGACCCGCGAACCTATATCCCTGAGACGCCCGGCTGGGAGTATATCGTCTCTGGCATGGCGACGGTGCCTTATGTCTCGCTCGGTCTCGGCCCGTGCGCCGGGATGGGGGCGGGGCGCCTCGCGGCGAGCCATTTCTCCGTGCTCGTCAAAGAGCTGTCGCAAGTCTTTGTGGCCGGCCCGCCGGTCACCCGTGCCCTCGGTGAAGATGTCACCAAGGAAGAGCTCGGCGGCTGGCAGATCCAGGCCCGCAATGGCACCGTCGATGCGGTGGTTGAGAGCGAAGCCGAAGCCTTCGAAGCGGCCCGGCAATTCCTCTCTTACCTGCCGTCCAGCGTGCATGACTTGCCGCCAGTGATCCCGCCGAATGACGATCCGAACCGCAAGGAAGAAGAGCTGATCTCCATCGTCCCGACCGATGGCAAGACGCCGTACAAACCGCGCAAAATCATCGCTGCCACCGTTGATAAAGGCAGCTTCTTTGAGATTGGCGAGCAATGGGGCCGCGGCATCGTCACTGGCTTCGCCCGCGTCGATGGCCACCCGGTCGGCATCCTGGCCGGCGACCCGTTCTTCCTCGACGGCGCCTGGACCGCAGATGTTTGCGACAAGGTCACCCGGCACATGGATCTGTGCTCAACCTTCCACCTGCCGGTCATCCATTTTGTCGACTGCCCCGGCTTTGCCAGCGGCGTGCGCCACGAGACAGCGGGGGTCACCCGCAAAGGCGTGCGGGCGATGGCGGCCGTGTATCAGGCGACCGTACCGATCTGCGCCGTGGTCATCCGCAAAGCCTATGGCCTCGCGGGCTCTGCCATGTTCAACCCGTCCAAGGCGAAATGGCGCTATTGCTGGCCAAGCGGCGATTGGGGCAGCCTGCCCATGGCGGGCGGCATTGAGGCGGCCTATCGCAAGGAAATCCTCGAGGCCGAAGACAAAGAGGCCTATCTGAAAAGCCTGTACAAGCGCTTCGACGCCATCGCCTCGCCCTTCCGCACCGCCGAAGCTTTCTTTGCCGAAGAGATCATCGACCCGCGTGAGACACGGCCGCTGCTGGTCGACTTCGTGCACCATGCCTGGCGCGTGCTCGAGACCGGCACGACAAGCTTCGGGCCAAGGCCTTAGGGCGCCTCTTCTTGTCATCCCGGCCGCAGCGCCGGGACCCAGAAACCCTAGGTCCCGGACAAGCTCTCGCGAGCTTTCCGGGATGACAAAGCGAGGGCTGTCCCTAACCAAACGCCGCCCATCCCAAGGCCCTCATCTTGAGCGGCGTCGAAGGATAAAGGGCCGGGCTAGCCAGTCTCCCGCCTCGTCCTTCGACCCTGGGCCTACGCCAGGGCAGGCCTTCGCTCAGGATGAGGCTATGTCGGCCGCAGCGCCGAGCTCCAGACCGCCACGCGCCCCCCTCTGACCGACCGATCTGGACAAGCCTCTCATCAGCAAGAGATGCGCCGCAGTGTATGAGGCGGGGAAGTGGGTCGGAAGGAAACACAAATCGCGCGGCAATTTCCGGCTTAACTTGGGATAATCGCGACGAAGGCAATAATTGTAGTGAGATGACTAATTTAAAGAATAAATTCGATTTACAGTTTCGAATCAATTATTGTAATTTAAAGGGGAATTTAATGGCTTACAGAAACAAAACATATGTTTGTTTTGATGGTGATAATGATATCCGCTATGATGTGCCCCTAGAACGGTAGACGCCTTGCAAGGTAAAACTGGAAGCAAGGAGTTATGGTCCATGTCAGGACGGATTAGATATACAGAAGAGTTCAAGCGCGAGGCTGTGGCGCAGGTCACGGA
>JALUWJ010000089.1 GCA_027019605.1 Henriciella sp.
ACATAATCCCAAATCGGTTTGGCAAATTCAGCCTGATCAGCGACATCGGTTCCGGCGACTGACACATCTTCAGAGAGATAAAGATCGAGCGGCGAGATCGAGCGCAGGGTCTCATAAACGATGGTTGGATTGCGACCTGCGGCGATTGAACGGCTCGCAAAATCCTGGCGCCAGGCGTCCATGCCAGCATGCCCAGATGCCGGGAAAGGCGGTAGAGATGGGACGGTCGGGGTTTCGACAGCCGGGCCGCTAGCGCCGCTATCAGGTGATGAAATCGGCGGCTCTGCTTGCGGTGCCGATGCGCAGGCCGTCATCAGCGCAGCCCCGGCCAGGAGACCATAGAGTGGTCGTTTCATCATAAAGTCGCTCATCACATGCACCCCTTTGCGGAAAAGCCTGCAAGCCATGATTGACTCACTCGGGCCCCATGTGTATGTCCCGCGCTTTCGTGAAAACAGTTCTAACGTTTGGGCAAAAGCCATGAAAGTGAAATCCTCGATCAAAGCACTCAAGTCGCGCCACCGTGACTGCAAGGTCGTTCGCCGCCGTGGCCGGACCTATGTCATCAACAAGACTGACCCGCGCTTCAAAGCAAAGCAGGGCTGAGTCAGAGATGAACAGCTGAGCCTCATTTAAAATGGGTGCTCGCATCGTCTTGTTCGATCTTGGCCACGTGGTTGTCGATTGGCAACCGATCCGGCTGTACCGAGACCTCTTCGACACAGAAGCAGAGGCGGACGTCTTTGTGCGCGATGTGTGCAACATGGATTGGCATGTTCACCATGATCGCGGCGTTTCCATGGCAGACAATGCTGAACCGCTGATTGCGCAATATCCGCAATATGAAACGCAGATCCGCGCGTGGCGCACGCGCTGGCTAGATATGTTTGAAGGTTATATTCCCGGTGTGCCGCCGCTGATGGCGCGGTTGGAGGAAAACCGTGTTCCACTGTTCGGCCTTTCCAACCTGCCCGCCGAGGTCGCAGAGGAAACGTTTGATGCGTTTCCGATGATCAAACTTCTGCGCGATGTTGTCGTTTCTGGCGAAGAAGGCGTCGTTAAGCCGGACCCTCGCATTTACGAGATCACGCTTGCCCGTATGGGAAATCCTGATCCGGCAGACGTCTTGTTCACGGATGATCGCGAGAATAATTGCGCGGCTGCAGAGGCGATGGGCCTCAAAGCGCACCACTTTAACGGCGCTGCAGGATTCGAAGCCCGCTTGGTGCAAGAAGGCTTGTTATAAGTCCGCCAGTTTTTTCAGTCTTGAGGTGGGTTTTAGTTTGAATTCGCCGATTAAACTGAAATTAAACAACCCTAGGTTATATTGCTCAAAATAATACTTTGGGTGTATAAATGAATACGGCTCCTGATGTTGCGTTGCCAGGGTCGACTCTCCATGTCGATTTCCAACAAAAACAGAAATTGCTATCGCGCTTAGCCCTAGCTTTTTCTTTGATCCTTGTTGTCTTCACGGTCCTGATTTTTATTCTTCTGCCCGGCATAAGGCCCGGCAAGATCGTCGCGATTCTCGCTGTTTTCGGATTTGCGGCGATCAGTCGGCTCTGCCTGCGCCCCGAATGGTTTCGCCCGAGCGCAGTGGCGATGGTCTTGTTGACAATGATTGGAGGATTCGCGGGAAGCCTGACAAATGGTGGCCTTGAAGGCTATGTCGCGCCCATTTTGATCACGTCGCCGATAGCAGCATCACTGTTTCTTGGGACCCGAGCGACGATCATCTCCGCGGTTTCCGTCGTCGCTGCATATGCTGCTCTATTGTTGATGGAGCCCTATGGTTTGATCCGACCAGAGCCATACTCAGAACATGCGACCTCCATTGCTGCCCTGTTTCTCCTCGCTACGGCGACGGCCTTTTGTGCGGCGGGGTTTGCCTATTTTGCGCATGACTCAAAACAGAAGATCAACTCTTTAACCGATGCTCAAAGCCAACTCATTTCTGCGTCTGAGCAGCTTCGTCACGCGGCGCTGCATGATACACTGACCGGAATTGGCAATCGTCAAAATCTCCAGCGACACATCGAAGCCAAGCTTCGTGAAGAGGACGCAACACACGATCAGATCTGCGTCATCCACATCGATCTGGATCGTTTTAAAGAGGTCAACGATGCCCATGGCCATCCCGTTGGCGATGGCGTGTTGCGCAAAGCTGCAGAGCGCATGGTAAAGGCCGCTGGGAAAGATGATCTCGTGGCGCGAATTGGCGGAGACGAGTTCGTCATTGTGACGACGAAACGGTCACAGGAGCCCGCAGCCAAAATCCAATCGCTGTGCGAGACGATTATTGCGCAAATCAGCCGACCGATTTCGGTCAATGGGATCGAATGCCGGGTTGGTGCAAGTATTGGCTATATCATCTCGGACCGGGCGTGTAGCTCAACGGAATCCCTGATCGCGAATGCCGACATCGCGCTCTACGAGTCGAAGCGATGTGGCCGGGGCGTCGCCCACCAGTTCACGGGCGCCATGCGGGAGGGTATCGAATCCCAACGCACGCTCGTCTCTGACCTCAAGCTGGCATTCGAAGAGGATCGGATCACGTGTGCGCTCCAACCGCAGGTCTGCTTTGATACCGGGAAGCTTCTAGGCCTTGAAGCGCTTGGCAGAATTCGAAGCCATAGCGATGGTGAGCTGATGCTGCCTGCTGCCTTCTTGGACATTATGGAAAATGTCGGCCTGATCGATGCGTTTGATGAGCGGGTGATGTGCAAGGCGCTGGACGCTCTGATCGATCTGCGGGGGCGCGGCTTTGAAATCACCTACATTGCCGTCAACGCATCAGCCAAATCGCTCCGCTCAACCCGCTATGTCGAGACCATGCAGCGAGAACTTTCTGCACGCGGGCTCACCGGTGATAGCCTGGTCGTTGAGGTTTTGGAATCCATCCTGATTGAGGATCGCGACGACTTGGCCGCCAAGACGATAGAGGCGCTCAGTCAAGCGGGTATCAAAACGGTTATCGATGATTTCGGTTCTGGACATGCCTCTATGTGGGCCTTGCTTGAGTTGGAGCTTGATGGGATCAAAATCGATCGCTCGCTGATTGCGAACATTGAATGTGAGCGGTCGCGTACGGTTGTAGACGCTGTCTTGCAGCTGTCTCGCAAGCTCAACCTGACCTCGGTTGTCGAAGGTATTGAAACCCCTCAGCAATATGCTGCGCTGAAAGCGATGGGCTGCGAGGCGGCGCAAGGGTTTGGGATAGGCAAACCGATGGAGCTAGACAATCTCAGCCATTGGCTCGAGGCTTTTGGCCAGTCCGATATCGCTCAATTGCAAGACTCTATTCGGCAGTCCGGCTTGGGATAAACTGCCTACGTTCGGCGCCGAATGAAGCGCTGGATCAATTCCCAATATAGACCTCTCACCCGTCACGCGCTAAGCGTTCGGTGCTGACGCGACTGGCGATTTAAGTGGAGCACCACTGGGGAGCGTCGAACGATTTCAATCCGTGCCGTTCGCCTGGGCCAATCACCAAAAGGAGATGGCCATGCCTGAACTTTCACCGCAATCGGTTGCGTTTCTACTGTTTCCAAATGTCACTCAGCTCGACCTGACCGGCCCGGCGCAAGTGCTCTCGCGGCTCGGCAACACAGAGCTTAATCTGGTCTGGAAAGACAAAGAGCCCGTCCCCACTGATGCCGGGTTTCCGCTTCTGCCGACGGCGACCTTCGATGAGATTGAGCACGTCAACATTCTCTGCGTTCCCGGCGGATTCGGGACCATGGATGCGATGCAAGATCCCGAGGTTCTGGACTGGCTGCGCAAAGTGGCTACGAAAGCCGATTGGGTGACCTCGGTGTGCACAGGCTCGCTGGTGCTTGGCGCTGCAGGCCTGTTGAAAGGCTATCGATCTGCGTGTCATTGGGCGTCGATTGATCAGCTCGAATTCTTTGGGGCGATCCCAGTTCGTGAACGGATTGTGGAAGACCGCAATCGTTTTTCCGGCGGTGGGGTCACGTCGGGCATAGACTTTGCCCTGGCGCTCGCGGCGCGTATCCGGAACGAAGACTTTGCCCGATTCATCCAGCTCAGCATCGAGTACGATCCGAACCCGCCTTTTGATGCCGGGTCCCCAGACAAGGTCTCACCGAAGATTTTGGAGCGCTATTACAAAATGGTGGAGGCTGCGATGCCGGACCGCGAGGCGAAAGTGAAGGCGATTGCCGAGGCGCTCGGATTTTAGCCCCATTTCAAGCCGATACAGCTCTTCACGCTAATTTTTCTTGGCACTCAGAGATCAACGGATCATACTCACACCCATGCTTAAAGCGCTCGCCTTCTCCGGACTTCTTTTAGTCAGCAGCCCCGATTTTGGGCCGTCGGAAGAGATGTTTGATGAACTCAAAAATGCACCGAGCGAAGAAGAAGCAAATGATGTAGCGCTTGATATCTGGGCGTCCTGGATGGAAAGCGGCTCAGACGCGGCAGATCTGGTGATGGAACGCGCCGTTCAGGCCCAGGCGTTTGGCGATCTCGGCCATGCACGGGCTCTCTACGACCGCGTCATCGCCATCCAGCCGGATTATGCTGAAGCGTGGAATCGCCGTGCGACGGTTTTCCTCGCGGAGGAAAACTATCCCGAAGCCTTGCGCGATGTGAATGAAGCACTGCGCCTGGAGCCCCGCCATTTCGGTGCTTGGGGCGGTCTCGGAGCCGTCTTGGAGGGCCTTGGCTCAAAAGACGAGGCTCTAGCGGCGTATCAAAAGGCGCTCGAGATTTATCCCCTCTTTCCTTCGGCCCAGCGCGGCATAAATCGCATTCGGCGCGAACAGGAAGGCCGGCCGGTGTGAGAATGCTGACAATTGGAGTAATCGTCCTCGCCTTGGGCGGTGTCGCCGCATGGTGGAACAGCGCGGCCTATGCCTCGCGCGTCAACAGCGCCTATCCAGCCGATGGCCATTTGGTTGAAGTCAATGGCGCGGACGTGCACGTCCTCGAACAAGGCGTCGATGGTCCAGTGGTTGTGATGATCCACGGGGCGTCCGCGAATGCCCGAGAGTTCACCTGGACGCTAGCGCCGCGTCTGGCAGATCATCACCGCGTCTTAATGGTGGACCGGCCAGGGCATGGTCATTCTGAACGGCCTGAAGATGCCAACACCCTCAAAGTCCAAGCTGAGCAGGTGGCTGGGGCGTTACAACAGCTTGCGCCCGGTCAAAAAGCGATTGTCGTCGGCCATAGTTTTGGCGGCGCGGTCTCGCTTCGCCTCGCGCTGGATCATCCCGAATTGGTTGAGGGCCTGGTATTGCTAGCACCGGTCAGCCACGATTGGGGCGGCGGCGGTGAGGCTTGGTACAACAAGTATGCGAGCCATCCGCTGATCGGCCCGTTCTTTACGCAATTGGTACCGATTGTCGGCCCAGCGCAGGTCAAATCTGGTGTCACCAATGTGTTTTCGCCGAAGCCAGCGCCAGAGGGCTATTTCGAAAAGTCTGGCATTGGCCTGCTGTTTCGCCCGTCAAACTTCACCGCGAATGCGAAGGATGTGAACGCGCTGCGTTCAGAGCTGGGGGCACAGCAAGATCGGTATGCAGAGATCAATGTGCCGACCGTCGTCTTTTCGGGCGCCTTGGACACTGTGATCAGCCCGCCGTTGCATGTCGGCAAGCTCAAGCATCAGGTTGAAGGCTTGGAACTCGTAAAGCTCGCCGATGGCGGGCACATGCCGCATCATGCCTTTGGCGCTGACGTGGCCGAAACCATTCGCCAGCTCAGCGCCGGGGCAGAGTAAACTCGCCTAAGTGCGCGCGAGGCCGAGGCGATCATCGGCATCGACCAAATCCGTGTCCAAATTGGTGAGATACCATTGCACGGTTTCACGCAGACCATCCTCAAGGCTGAGCTGTGGCTTCCAGTCTATCAGAGTCTCTGCGCTCGATGGGTCAACGCCGTAGCGGCGATCATGACCTTTGCGATCGGTCACGAATTCAAGCTGCGTTTCATATTTGCTGGCTTTGGGGCGGATCCCATCGAGCACGCTGCAAATCGCTTTGACGAGCTCGAGATTGGTCCGCTCAGCCCGAGCGCCGAACAGCAGTGTTGAGCCCGGCGCTGCGCCGCAGGCCTGAATAAGGCCGCGCGCATGATCCTCAACATAGAGCCAGTCGCGGACATTTTTTCCGTCACCATAAATCGGGATGGGCGCGCCCAGTATGGCCTTGCGGATCACCGTTGGGATCAGTTTTTCTGCGTTTTGCCACGGGCCGTAATTGTTCGTGCAATTGGTAACCAGGGTCGGCAAACCATAAGTGCGCTGCCAGGCGCGCGCGAGGTGATCGCTCGCGGCTTTGCTGGCCGAATAGGGCGAGGACGGCGTGTAGGCGGTGTGCTCATCGAAGACAGGATCATCCGGACCGAGGTCGCCAAACACTTCATCTGTGGAGACATGCACGAACCGAAACGCCGGGTCGCTTCCATTACTCTGCCACCAGTCCAAGGCTGCTTCGAGCAGGCAGAATGTGCCGTCGACATTCGTCTTCATGAAGGCGCTGGGACCATCAATTGAGCGATCGACATGGGTTTCGGCGGCGAGATGGATGATCGCGTCCGGTCGTGCCGCCTTGAACAGGGCCTCAACCGCAGGACGATCGGTGATGCAAGCATGGACGTTCTGAACGTCTAAGCCAGCGATGGCGTCCGGGTTTGCGGCATAAGTCTTTTTATCGAGATTGAAGACCTGGTGTCCCGCGCCGATCAGCTGGCGAACCACTGCCGAGCCGATGAACCCATACCCCCCGGTAACGATGTAGCGCATTTGCTCTCCCGCTAAGCTGCTCGCGTCCCACTCAATGAGAGCTGAATACATGGGCGAGCGCGATTGCGCCAGCCGTCGCAACATTAACGCTGTCGAAGCCCGCACGCATTGGGATCCGCACCGGATGAGCGGCGTCAATTAAAGCATCCGGCAGGCCTGGTCCCTCGGCGCCGAGCAAGATTGCGAGTTTTTCCGGCGGTGAAAGGGATGGCAGAGGCGTCGCATCCGTCCGCGGTGTCATTGCCCAGATTTCAAATCCCGCGCGTTTGAGCGCCGCGATTTGGTCCGCTCCAGAGCCGCCCTGATGGTAAGGCAGCCACAGGCTTGCCCCGGACGAAACCCGGATCGCTTTACGATAGAGCGGGTCGCACGAGCCTGCATCGAGCAGGACACCGTCGGCGCCAAAGGCAGCGGCATTGCGAAACGCGGCGCCGACATTGTCGTGATTTGAGATTTCATTGAGGACGAGAAGTCGCTTCGCGTCCAAAAATGCCTCAACCGGAAGCGCATCGCCTTTCTTGGCGCAGGCCAAGATCCCGCGATGGATCGGAAAGCCAGCAATCTCATCCATCAGCGCCTGCGGCGCCGTATAGACCGGGATGTTCGGCCCGAGTGTCTCAAGAATCTCTGCTAGGGGCGCGAGGCGTGTCTCGCACAGAAACAGGCTCTCAACCGCGAAGCGCGACTGAGAGAGCAGGATTGAAAGCGGCACTTTTCCTTCGACGATGAAGCGGCCGTCCGCGCCGCCGGTCAGGTCGCGTTCCCGCACACTGACAAAAGGGGCGATCCGTGGATCGCCCCTTTCGGTGATTTGTATGATGTTTTGTTCGCTCAAAGCCTAAGCACCCATTGGCAGGCCTTGTTCCTTGGCCATTTTTTGCATGGCTTTTTGGATCTTTTCAAAGGCGCGGACTTCGATCTGGCGGATGCGTTCGCGGCTGACATTGTAAACCTCGGACAGCTCTTCGAGTGTCTTTGGTTCGTCGGTCAAGCGGCGCTCTTGCAGAATGTGTTGCTCACGTTCTGACAGGTCTGCCATCGCTGATTGCAGGAGCTCCATGCGGGCATCAAACTCTTGCGTCCGCGCGAATTCGTCAGCTTGGTTTGGCTCATCGTCTTCGAGCCAGTCCTGCCATTCCATATCACCTTCAGCGCCCATTGGTGCGTTCAAAGATGCGTCGGAGCCGCTCATCCGGCCGTTCATCGAGATGACGTCTTTTTCAGACACGTTGAGCTTGTCCGCAATGTGTTTGACCTGATCAGGCTTCAGCTGCGCATTGTCGAGCGCATCAATCTCGCCCTTCATGCGGCGCAGGTTGAAAAAGAGTTTCTTCTGCGCAGCGGTGGTGCCGAGTTTGACCAGGCTCCAGCTGCGCAGGATGTATTCCTGGATGCTGGCGCGGATCCACCACATCGCATAGGTCGCGAGGCGGAAGCCCTTGTCTGGATCGAATTTCTTGACCGATTGCATCAGTCCGACATTGCCTTCTGAGATGACTTCAGCCATCGGCAAGCCATAGCCGCGATAGCCCATCGCGATCTTCGCCACGAGGCGCAGATGCGAGGTCACCATCTTTTCGGCGGCTTCGGTATCTTCGTTTTCTTGCCAACGCTTGGCGAGCATGAACTCTTCGTCTTTCGCCAGCATTGGGAATTTACGGATTTCTGAGAGGTATCGGCTAAGGCCTTGTTCAGGGCTCAGCGTGAGCGCACGGCTCGCAGTTGTGTTGGCCATATTTGGTCCTCCTTATCCCCTTCACAGACCCTCGCATGAGGCACCCGGTCCAGTTCTATCGTTGTTTGGGTCATAGCCCCGATCATCGGCGGCGTCTTTCCCTGTTTCGCGAATAGTCCCTATCGCGATTTCGCATAGATAGGGATGACAAGCGCGTTATTTAAGGCATGCTGATGACGAAAAGTGTCAGGACAAATATGTTTGGCACGTGGTCTGCTTGATTTGGATCTTGATGAAATTCGACCATGCACGCTCTGATTTATCTGGGAAACGAGTTCTCCTTTTGGGGGATTCTCGCATGGCATTCCCCATCGCAAAAGCACTTTCAAAACAAGGTGTAAGCGTTTTTGCAGGCGTTTCGATCTATTCGAACTATCTTGAGTGGTCGCGATACCTAAATGGCACGTTCCCGCATCCCTCAACAGATTCTGGGACGGATGCTGCGCTTCCTTACATCCTCAGATGGCTCGAATCGAACGGTCCGATAGATGCGATCCAGCCGGTCAGTGAATCGGCCTCGCGGCTGGTGTCGAGCCATCGCGCCGAATTTGAGCGGTTCGCGCCGCTGATTATGCCCGCAGCGGAAACCGTGTCTGCTTGCGGGAATAAAGCTGAAATGTTCCGGCTTTGCGATCGGCTGGGCGTGCCTTTGGCGGCGTATCGGATTGTGCACTCGAAGCAGGATGTTTTGATGCCACCGCTGAGATCGGGTTTCCGGTCATCATCAAACCATCCTGTGTTGATGCGGAGCTATATGGACGAAAGGCGCTGATTATTCGCTCGACGGCAGATCTCAATGCACACTTCCCTGAATGGCCAGAAGAGCATCCGGAACTGATTGTTCAGCGCTATGTCCGCGGGCCGCGCCATAGCGTTATCTTTAGCGCCGAGAATGGCCGAATTCTAAAGGCCGTTGAGGTCGTCGCGAAGCGCACCCATGAGAATGATGGCACCGGTTATACAACGCTCGGTGTAGCGGTTGCGCCAACCCCGGCTGTGAGAGCTGCGACAGAGGCTTTGGTCGAGTCGTTGACCTATTCATCAACGGGCTGCACCCAATTCATTGTCGATCCAGAAACCGGTGAAGTCACCTTTATGGAGCTGAACTCGCGGACGAGTTTGGCGCGGATCGCTGAAGCTGCGGGCGTCCCGCACAGTCTGCTTGGACTCTACACGGCTTTGGGGCTGAAAACGCCCGATCTTGGCGCGCCTTGGGCGACAAAAACAGGAACGCGCTATGTCTGGACCAAAGGCGACTTGATGCGGCTGAAGCGCATGGTTCAGTCAGGAGAGGGCACTGCGCGGCAGAATATGGCGGACGCGATTCGAGTTGGCTTGGATGCGATTCGGTCCACACATGCGATCTTCGACCTTACGGACCCGGCCCCAGCGATTGGCGTCTATACGCATTTCATTTTAAAGCGTGTGCACCGACAGAATCGGTATGAGCTGCAAACGGAACCCACGATTTGAATGTTCAGTCCGAATTGGGGAAAAAGGTCGACACCGAAAAACAGATCCTGATCGGCACGATCGCTTTGGCGGTCGTTCTGGTCCTGGTAACCGCATTTCAGCCCTGGATCGATCCCAGATGGCTTTACATGGACACCCAGACAGTTGGCGAACTGTCGGGCGATTGCTGTCATGTTTATGATGGTGCGATGTCGCTTTTGGGTATCATGATCTGGGCGGCTACGTCGGCGCTCTCCGTGCTGGCTGGCCTTGTTTATCTGCGTCGATCAGATCGAAAAGCGGCTTTGTTCGCCGTGCACGCCGCTTTGGTGGCGGCCTTTTTGGCCCTGGATGATGCCTATTTGCTGCACGAGATTGTCCTGCCCCAGCTCGGAATCCCTCAAACCATTGTGATCGGCCTTCATGGCGGGATTATTCTCTCATATCTCTGGTTGCAACGGGCGTTTATGGGCGCCCCATATCGCTGGCTTTTAGGTCTCGCACTGTTCGCATTTGCCGTGAGTGTCGGGGTCGATCAGCTGTTTCACAGCATTCTGCCGATCTGGATTGTGGTGGAGGATGGGCCTAAATTTATCGGGATCGTTTGCTGGTTCCTATTGCACCTCATGATCCATACAGAACGCTTAGCGCGGATGCCGGCGTCGCAGTGAGGCGATGGTCTCGGTCCTTCAAGTCGCCGGAATACTTTCCGTGTCGTGCAAAATGGCGACAGATCTTTCAATAATCTGGAAACTGCCATATGGGTATCTCCCATAAGCGCATAAAAGTGCGCAAAATAAAAAATACCGATCTCGCTATTCAAATTCAATTTGTAATCGAACTGAATTGGGAAATCGCATTTAATGAACATCATAAAAAGTGCGCGCTTGGGAGCCTCGCTCCTAGGGACAGCGTTCGTATTGAGCTTGTCAGCTTGTGGCGGTGGCGGAAGCGGCGGATCGAGTGGGCCGAGCGCGCCTCCGAGTGGTCAAGCGCCGCCTTCACCTCCGCCGCCGCCCGCAGCGCCGACCCTCAGTTTCAGTGCGTCCCTTGAAGACGCGAATGTGGATGAAGGCTTTGAATTGTCCTGGACTTCAACCGATGCGGAGTCCTGTACCGCGAGCGGCGGATGGACCGGAGAAAAATCTACATCTGGAACTGAGCAGATCGTGCCGGATGAAGCTGGTTCGGTACGATTTGAACTCACCTGCATTGGAGCGGGTGGAGAGGTTCAATCTGAAATTGACCTTTTCATCACCGATCCCGATGGGGCGAGCGCACTTGATGAGTGGTACGGAACGCCGACACCGGCTTTCGTGCCGTCGCCGCCGCTGGCTTATCAGCAGTTTGAGAGCAGCCCTGGAGTGCGCTATCTTGGCGGTCCGGAAGGGCTTGATCATCAGCCAACAGACTCTCCTGGTGGGGGACAGTTCATTTTCAATCGCGTGTATCGCGCTAACAAGCACGGTCTCGGCGAGGGCGAACAGTTCGGGATTTTTTCATCTTGGCTGCGTTCGTTTGGAACCAATTCGATTGAGGGCGGATTATGGGTCAACCCGCAGACTGCGGGCGCAACCTACTATCCCTCGCTACACCTCGCGGCCATCGGTGACCCGTACCATATCTGCAATGATGTGGCGGTTGGCGGCGGTCTCGATGGCGTTGTGATCGGCGACAGATGGTTGAACATGATCCAGGTTTCGAACCAGGTTCTGAATGTGCCGGGCAGCAATATTGCCTTTGATATGAACCAGAACCCGCATGAAGAGGAGAATGGCATCTGGTCTGGGTTTGGCTGGACCTTTTTGAATTTGCAGCATCCACGGGATTACAAATTCTGGATCAGCTTCATTGAAACCGATTCCTATCAAGGCCCGATCAACGGATATATTCCCGAACATTTCAACTGGGTTGACCCCGACAAGATCGCCAATGGCGAATTCCAGGGCGCGCTCCAAGTGAATGGCAACCAGTTCGGAACCTTTGCCACGAAAGGTGCGGATTCAAGTTTTGGGACCGGTAATGAGACCTACCTGAACGGGGTGCTGAAGGTGAATGATGACCTCTTCTATGCGCCAATGCCGAACTTCCCGATGGCGAAAGAGCGAGAGTATGTTTTAGCGCATGCTCAAAATGTCTCTCAGGCAGCCATGGAAGAATACTCGCGACTGTTGACCAGTGGCGCGCTTGAGCAGCCCCTGATCCAGTCCACAAACCTGGCATTCGATTCGGTTTACCAGTCCGCGCATCAAAGCATCAAAATCTATGAGCAGGTCGGTAATGAGGAGTATCGATACTTTGTCGAGCCGCTCTACAAAATCGGGTTCGATGGCCATCTTGGTTTTGTGGATTGGGACTTCACCAACAAGGAGCTGTTCCCCCTCCTGCAAGAGTCAAATGGCTATGCATACATTCGCAAGACATCGAACCGATACGAACCCGAACCTGGCGCGAGCGATGACTACGCGCTTCACCCCAATAGTTTCCAAACAGAATTTGTTGCGGCGCCCGATACGACGATCCGGGCGCCTAAGAAGACCTATAAGTTCTTGAACTATAATGAGCGCGACACCTCCCACCCGGACTTCGCCAATTGGGATGTTTCTGACAAAACCAGGTTTCAAACCGTGCTGCAAAGCGGCGCGACGGTCACCTATGTTTGGTTCAAATTTACCGAGCAGCCGGCCATGCTTTCAGCCGCTCAAAACCACCCAGAGACCTATACAGAGGCCTATCTACGCACGCTTCAAGCGCACATTGAAAGCTTGCATAGACTGGTCAATGAAACCTCCGAAGAGGAACCATCAGACCCTAAGTTCATCAATTATCGCGGGGCCGAGCGCCCGAATGGTGAAGACTTTAATTTGGCAAAGATTGACCCGGCGCAGGTAATCACACCGCCGCCGGGGTATGAGGTTGGCTATGTGCCGGTCGTCATCAGCCTGCACTACCCAGACGAGTTCAGTGCTAATTCCAAGGATGTGCAGTCTGCGCCAGATGAGGTCTGCTCAAACGCAAATTGGAGTGACACGTTCTATCCCGATATTCCGTAAGCGATGACGTTCATCGCGTAGCCTGGATTGTGCGGCCGGAAGTCCTCTTAATGAGAGGGCTTCCGTGCCTTGAAGGCTTCCATTTGTTCAGGAGTCGCCTCTGTCTGGTGGTTCGCCTTCCACTCGGAGTAAGGCATGCCGTAGACGCGCGCGCGCGCGTCCTCTTTGGACATTTCGATCCCATTGGCTTCTGCAGCCTCGCGATACCAATCCCCGAGACAGTTGCGGCAAAAGTCAGCGAGGATCATCAGGTCGATGTTCTGAACATCCTTGCGATTGTCGAGATGTGACAGCAAGCGGCGAAAAGCGGCTGCATCGAGCTTGTCCTGTTGGTCTTGCGTCAATTCACTCATATCACTCACCAACCACGCGAACGTCTGCTTCGACGACAAGGGTCATTGGCTCGCCATCGGATTCGAAATTGAGCGTAATGTCGACCGTTTCACCGCCCACGACCCCCTCGCCGACGCCAAACATCATCATGTGATTGCCGCCGCGTTTCAGCTCGAGCACCTCTCCATCAGCGATCTCGAAGTTCTCGACCTGGCGCATTTGCATGCGATCATCCACCATGGCCATCGTGTGCAGCTCGATCGCTTCGATGCTCGGCGATGAGGCGCTAAGAAGGGTCACGTCACCGCCCTCGACGCTCAGTGTGACACCGCCCATGGTCATGTCGCGGCTGCCGATCGGTTCCATCACGAAAGCATCGCTATAAGACAGGACAGGCGCGGCTTCGCTTGCAGGCGGCGTCGGGGCGTCTGCAGGAGAACACGCCGCAGCCAGACCCAAGACAGCCGCACTCATAAGCCATTTAGACATCGCAAATTCCTTTTCTGATCAGAAAAGATATAAGGCGAGATCAGACTTGCCAGAAGCCCACAACGCGTCGCACCTCTTCGATGATGGGCGCGGCCACAGCATTCGCCTTCTCAGCGCCTTTGGCCATTGCCGCATCAATCTCTGCCGGGTCGTCGAGAAACTCGCGCATCTTTTTGGTGATTGGCGAGAGTTTTTCCACCGCGAGCTCCGCCAGAGCAGGTTTGAACGTGCCAAATCCCTTGCCGCCATATTCGGCGAGGACTTGCTCATCACTCATCCCGGCGAGCGCCGCATAGATCCCAACCAGATTAGCGACCTCAGGGCGAGGGGCCATCTCTTCCATGGTTTCAGGCATGTCGCCGAGCGTGTCGGTTTTCGCCTTTTTGATTTTCTTGGCGATCATATCGGTGTCGTCGATCAGATTGATCCGAGACGTCTCAGCCGGATCAGATTTCGACATCTTCTTGGTGCCGTCCTTCAGGCTCATGATCCGCGCGCCTGGCCCTTCGATCAGGCCTTCGGGCAACGGGAAGAAGCCCGGAACGTCATATTGCTGGTTAAAGCGCGCCGCGATGTTGCGGCTGAGCTCAAGATGCTGCTTCTGATCTTCGCCAACCGGGACATGGGTCGCCTTGTAGACGAGAATGTCAGCCGCTTGCAGCACCGGATAATCGAACAGACCAACGCTGGCGCGTTCTGAATCCTTGCCGGACTTATCCTTGAACTGGGTCATCTTTTCGAGCCAGCCCATACGGGCGACACAATTGAAGATCCAAGTCAGCTCGGTATGGGCGCGAACCGACGATTGAACGAAAATCGTCGAGGTGTCTGGGTCGAGGCCAGCTGCCATCATCGCTGCTGCGATTTGCCGGGTCTGATCTGCCAATGCGCCTTTTGCGTGCGGCATCGTGATCGCGTGTAAATCAACCACGCAATATATGCCTTCCCATCCAGCATCTTGGAGGTCGGCGAACTTTTTCAGAGCGCCAAGATAATTGCCAAGATGTAGATTTCCGGTCGGCTGGATGCCGGAGAAAATCCGCTGCGGGCCAGAATAGGATACTTGCTCAGTCATGGCAGCGGGGTTTAGCGGATTTTGGCTGCCTGGCTAGTGGGGAATTTATGCTGCTTTCCGGCGGAGCATGGCTTTTAGATCGCTTGGTCTAATCGCGCCGAACAAAAGAGCGGCAATGCCATAGACCCCAGCGCCTAAGACAATGAAGGCAAGGACCTCAGAGAATTTGCCGTAGGGGACCCAGGATTGGAGCACGTCCTGTTGGGTGAGCAGATAAAGCAGGGCGGCGCCCATTGCGAGACTGGCAAGCGTAACCGAGACCAGCCTAGAGATCAGGCGCGCGCCAGGGCGATACCAACCACGCGTCTGAAGTCCGATGAAGAGCAGCGCCGCATTCACCCATGCCGCGATGCTGGTTGCGATCGCAAGACCTGGGAAGCCTGGCCACCCTTGCGACCGGAACCACAGGAACAGACCCGCGCCGAGAACGGTATTGAGCGCCACCGTGAACAAAACAAACCGCATTGGCGTTTTGGTATCTTCGCGCGCGAAAAAGCCAGGCGCGAGCACCTTGATCAGGACAAAAGCCGGAACGCCCCAGCCATAGTGCACAAGCGCCAAACCGGCTTGCTGAGCGTCTGAAACGAGGAAGGCGCCGCGGGCATAAAGACCTTCGATAATGTAAGCGGGTGCCACCATCAGCGCGATCGCGGCGGGTAGCGTCAGCGCCATGGCAAGCCCGATGCCATCGTCCATCAATGTGTTGGCGGATTTGCTGTCATCGGATCGCGCCGCGCGGGCGAGCCGCGGCAAGATCGCCACGCCGACCGCAACCCCGACAATGCCCAGCGGCAATTGGTAGAGCCGATCTG
>JALUWJ010000090.1 GCA_027019605.1 Henriciella sp.
GTCTCTAAAGCTTCAGCTCAGACACGTTGCGGAAATCGCCAAAAGTGCCTTTGACGAAGCTGTTAAACGCAATCGAATGACGATCTGATTTGGTCGCATTCGGCTCAACCAAGTGCTGCAAATCCGACGAAAACAAAATGAGATCGCCTTGCGCCGGAGAAACCACCCGGTAGGGGGCGTTGAAGATGTTCGTCTTCTCGGCTTCTGGACGCAGCTGTATCTGCTGATAGGTGCGATGGCGATCAAAGATCATGTTCGCGGCCGGCGATTGCAATGGCGCGTAATAGAGTGATCCTGAAACGATCGAGTTGGAATGCGTATGCCCGTGCATCCCAGCACCCGGCGGGTTCACCAATGACCAAGACTGAGTGACATACAGTGTTTGCTGAACGCCAATAACTTCGCGCGCGAAGGTCTGCAGAGCCTCTTCAACCGCTTCGGCAATCGATGCCAGTTCTGGACGTTCGAAGATATACAGATCTTCGGAAATCAGATTGGTCTGATTGTTCACCATTTTGAGCTGCTGGATGAAGCGTATTTGCTCTTCGCTGATGGCCGAGCTGATATTCGTTCGAAACAGCGGTTCAGCGAATAGCGGCTCGATTTTAAAATCGATATTTCCCATAGTTTTTCCTCTCCCTTCTTCGCCAATATAACAAAAGGGGAGTGTGGGGAATGGACTCAGACGCACGTATTACAGCGTCGCGAGGAGTTGAGTTATGTAAAGGTGACAGCGGTGCACGCCGTCAGCGTTCGGAGTCAGTAAAGCGCGACTTCCAGAGTGCCTCGCAGGCTTAACCCGGTCCCGAGTTCACGGCCCTCAGCTTCGATCATATACGGCCCAACGCCCAGCTTTTGCAATTGTGCATAGATCTGCTCGGCCTGGTTTGAGTGGATCAAGCCTTTGGCGTTGACGACGAAAGAGGGCGTCAAACAGGCGCTTCGACTGATCGGCGGGGCATACCCATCCTCAAACGTGTTTGGCTTGATGCGCCAAGCGAAAATCTTCAGCTGGTCTTCAATTCGCAAGGGTTTCTGATCGCGCCCGACAAAGGCCATGGTGAGCAGGGGATCGGAGACATCGAGCAGGCCATCAAGCGCGCCGCGAATTCGCAAATCATAATCTTGAACGCGGTAAAGTTCTAAGCCTTGCATGGATGTCGTGTCCCGAACGCAATTCGACATTGGAAGATTGGTCGGGCTGAATATTCCAGCGGCGCGTAAAGGAAGATTGTGAGCGGTCTGTTGAACTTCACAGATCGTATTAAGCAATCTGGTTTCGAGACGGCCTAGGCAACAGAGCTTTCGGTTTCGGCCGCGCTTGCAAGCTCTTCCGGAAACGCCATGACGCGGTTTCGACCGAGATCTTTCGCCTGGCGCAGGCACATATCCGCACGTTGCACCGCTTGTTCCAAGGTCTCTTCTTTGCGGCAAACAATCGCGCCAATACTGGCTTGCAGGTTGATCGGCACGTCATTGAAAGTGATCTGTAGCGTTTCAATCTGCCGTCGCAGACGCTCAGCCGCGCGAAGTGCCGATTGGTGGCCAGAATCAGAGAGGAGAACAGCAAACTCTTCTCCGCCCCAGCGGGCGACATCATCGGTTCCGAACCGGCAGGTTGTATTCAAGTGATCTGCGAGCGTTTTAAGCGCCGCGTCTCCACCGGCATGGCCATGCTTGTCATTGATTGTTTTGAAGTAATCGAGATCAATCAACAGCAGAGAAACCGGGCGATTGGTTCGCCGGTAACGCGCCGACTCACGCTCATAGCGATGAGCAAATGCGCGGCGATTGAGCAATCCCGTCAGGGGATCAGTTGTCGCGAGTTCGAGCAATTGTTCCTGAACTTTAATCAGCTTGTGCGAGTAGATCGCCATGATGATCGAAGCAGGCGGCGCCAGAACGCATGAGGCGATGACCGCTGTATAGGTCACCGTGTTCACCCCATACGACGCAAGATACGGCGCAATGAAGGCGGTGAAGTGCACAGTCGCGCTGATTAATACGACCGATAAAAGGATCGCATAAACAGTGGTGTGTAGACGTGATGACGTACTCAGCATTACTAAAGTCCCTTGCGCCCTCGGTACAAGGAAAGTCCGAAATCACGGTTCATTTGATCGATGAAATTTAATCGATCTGCCGATTAATCTTCAAAAATGATCTGTGGCGCCGGTTTTGTCTGCAGGGCGTCGAGGCTTAGAGCGACTTCGCGTGCAACCCCGGTAAACATCTCAGCCACAGAGCCAGTCCCCAACGCGGCGGGGCGGCCCTGATCTCCGCCTTCGCGAATGTCTTGAAGCATAGGAATTTGCGCGATCAGAGGCAGTCCCAAAGCGCGGGCGATTTCTGTGCCGCCGCCTTGCCCCATGAGATAGTGCTTCGTGCCCGACGGATCTTCGAACCAGCTCATGGTTTCGACGATGCCCAATACAGGAACATGGGTTTTTGCAAACATCGCGGCGCCGCGGCGAACGTCTGCCAGCGCAACTTCCTGCGGTGTGGTCACAATGATGGCCGCATCAACTGGAACGCGCTGGGCAAGAGTGAGTTGGGCCTCACCGGTCCCGGGAGGTGTGTCGATGATCAGCAGATCCAACGGGTTTTCTGGCGCGCCCCATGCAGCATCATTGACCATTTGTGTGATCGCCGATTGCACGATCGGGCCACGCCAGATCATCGGGGCATCCGGATCTGTCAGGTAGCCAATCGAAAGCGTTTCAATGCCATGAGCTTGAACCGGGATGAGCTTTTGGTCTGCATTGCTCTCCGGGCTCGCGTCCGGTACGCCCAGCATGGTTGGTATCGAAGGGCCATATATGTCCGCATCGAGCAGGCCGACTCGCAAGCCTTGTTTGGCAAAACTCGCCGCCAGGTTCACCGAGACCGTTGATTTTCCGACGCCGCCTTTCGCGCTTGCGACAACCAGAATCCGCGAAATCCCTGGAATGGGTGCAATTTGAGAGGCCTGGTCGGGCTGGCCCTGGGAGAGCGCCTCATCCGAAAGCCGTGCACCTTTTTTAACGCGGCGCGGACTGGCATGCGTCGGGATCGCTTGCGTACTCGAACTGCCTTGCGGGGCCTCTGCGGTTAAAACTGAGCGAACTTCGGTCACGCCATCAATTGCCGATGTACGAGCTTCGGCTTCAATTCGAATCGTTTCGGCCCGTTCGAGATCGTCGGCGCGTGTTTCGATGATCAATGTGACCTGACCACCATCAGCGATTCGCACCCCTGAGAGCCATTCTGGTGACCCAAGGGCAGTCCTTATTGTCGCATCTGATAGCGGTTTACGCTCTTTCTTGTCCCAAAACATGGGCTATGTCCTTGATGAAGGGGCCTTTCGAACGCAAATAGGCACGAGGCAGATAAAAAGCCAGACATCTGGTGTGACCAAAAGGAGGGGCAATGCCCTGGAACGATAATAGTGGAAATGGCGACGAGCCTCCCAAGGCCAATGGCGGCCCGTGGGGCAGTGGCGGTTCTGGAGGCAATGGCGATGGCGGTTCACCCTGGGGACGACCCGGTGGCGGCGGCCAGGGCGGCGGCTCTGACATAGAGGACCAGATGCGCAAGATGCAGGAACGCTTTTCGCGTCGCGGCCGTGGTGGCGGCGGCGGCGGTCGAGGCGGTCCTAATCTTGGGCCAGGCGGCTTTTTGGTGCTCGGCGTCGTGGCTGCGATCGCGTGGCTGGCAACCGGCGTCGTGATCGTTGACGAAGGCGAGCGCGCTGCAGTGTTCCGCTTCGGCGAGTACCAAAAGAATTTCGCGCCAGGTCTGCACGTGCACTTGCCTGCACCCATCGAAACTCACGAAGTGCTGCCATCAGAGCGCCAACAAGAGACGCAGATCGGTATCAATCAGGGCGAAAGCCTGATGCTGACCGGCGACGAGAACATCGTCGACGTTCAGTTCCGCGTGTTCTGGTACTATGACGGTGAAAACCCTCAGGATTTCATTCTCAATATCGATAATGGCACGCCGCTGGTGAAAGCCGCAGCTGAAAGTGTCATGCGGGAAGTTGTCGGTAAGTCGACACTTGATGCCGTCCTGACAACGGGACGTGGTGAAATCGCGACCATTGTGCGGGATCAATTGCAAGAACTACTCGCCGATTATGGCGCAGGCGTTCAAATTGAAAACGTCGAGATCCAGGAAGCCCTAGCACCGGCTCCGGTTCGTGCGGACTTTATTGACGTGATCAATGCCGGTCAGGATGCTGAGCGTCTCGTCCAGGAAGCTAATCGTTACGCGAATGACATCGTTCCGCGTGCCCGTGGTGAAGCGCAGCAAATTCTGCAAGATGCACAGGCCTATCGCGACCGTGTGATCGCTGACGCAACCGGTGAAGCTGATCGTTTCATTCAGATTTTGCTCGAGTATCGCAAAGCGCCGCAAGTTACGCGTGAGCGGATGTATCTCGAAACAATGGAGCGTGTCTTGAACCGTACAGACAAGCTCATCCTTGATAGCAACTCTGGCGCAGTTCCATATCTGCCGCTGGATCGCGTCAACCGAAGCGGTGGAGGGAACTAATCATGAAACCGTTTGGAGTTATTGGCATCGTCGCCGTGATCGCCGCCCTCGTGGCCGTGCTCAATTCATTCTTCATCGTCGACCAACGCCAGCAATCGCTGGTCTTGCAAGTTGGTGCTGCCGTTGAAGCCTATAATGAGCCGGGTACCGATGAGGCGGGCCTCAAGTTTAAAATCCCATTCGTTCAGTCGGTTGTCACCTATGACAAACGAAACCTCGGATTGGATGTTCCAGACATCGAAGTCTTTGCATCCAACCAGGAGCAGCTGATCGTCGACGCGTTTGTGCGCTGGCGGATTTCTGAGCCTTTGGCCTTCTATCAGCGCTTGGGAACGCAGCGTGAAGCGCAGAACCAGCTCTTGCGCTTTACCGATACCGCGATCCGTAACGCGCTCGGTAGTCAATTGCCGGAAGAGATCATTTCTGGTCAGCGTTCGGAATTGATGGACGAGATTCGTGACAATCTCAGCGGTTCGATCGCTGGTCGCGGCATCGACATTATCGATGTTCGGATCAAACGCGTCGATCTTCCGCCGGATGTATCTCAGCGCGTGTTTGACCGTATGGCCGCAACGCGGAACCAGCAGGCCGAACAAATTCGAGCTGAAGGTGACGAGCGCGCTAAGCTCGTCCGCGCGGAAGCCGAACGTGAGCGGACTGTTCTGCTCGCGGAAGCCCGCCGAGAATCAGAACAGATTCGCGGTGAAGGCGACGCGCAACGGAACGAGATCTATGCGCAAGCCTATGAGCAGGACCGTGAGTTCTTCCGCTTCCAGCGTGCTTTGATCGCGTGTGAGCAAGCTTTCACACAAGGTACACAACTGGTCGTGGGCCCCGACAATCTCGGCCTATGCGATGAGTTCATCGAACAGGCGCGCGTTAATGGCACAGCCAGACGCTAACTGATCGCGCCGTATCTATTTAGCCCCGCCCAGCCTATGCTGCGGCGGGGCTTTTGATTCGGGAGCGGCAGACATGCTCACTATTATTCTCGCCGGTATTGGCATGTGGTTCCTGCTCGAAGGGGCGATCTATGCGGGTATGCCGGATGCGATGAAACGCTTTGGTGCCTGGTTGTCTGAGATGCCGGAAAACACCATTCGACAGTCTGGGCTGTGGTCAATGGCGATTGGCGCGCTGCTCCTTTACGTAATGGTGAGATTTGGTGGGTGAGAAAGGCTTGCACGCTGCCCAGATAACGCCCTAGTTAGGGTTAAGATGCGTTACATCTGTAGGAGAACCCGTTGATGCGTAAAACCGTCTCTGCCTTTGCTCTTGTTATGCTCGCCGCTCACACTGCGGCTGGTCAGTCGTTGTCGGACACCTTAGAGCGCGTTGAGACAGGGGATGAGCAGGCGCGTCCGGATAGTTTCTCGCAACTTTCCAAGCAATTGATGCCCGCGGTTGTGAACATCACGACATCGAAAGTCATCGCCAACGATTTACCCATGTTCGAAGACGGCGAACCGCTGAGCGAGTTCAATCCGTTTTTTGGCCGTGACCCGGAAGGGTTCAGCCAAGAGGGGGCGCTTGGCTCGGGATTTGTGATCTCCGCGGATGGTCTGATTGTCACCAATGATCACGTGATCACCGGCGCCGATGAAATCAACGCCGTGTTTTCCGATGGGCGGACGCTTCGCGCAGAGCTTATCGGAACCGATGAAGCGACCGATATTGCCGTCTTGAAAGTCGAACAAGACGAACCGTTTCCATATGTAGAATGGGCCGATAGCGAGAGCGCGCAGGTTGGCGATTGGGTGATGGCGATCGGGAACCCGTTTGGGTTTGGCGGATCTGTGTCGGTCGGAATTGTCTCGGCGCGCAATCGTGACATTCAGTCCGGAAACTATGACAACTATATCCAGACCGACGCGGCGATTAATTCCGGCAATTCCGGTGGCCCTCTGTTCAATCTGAATGGTGAAGTGCTGGGTGTGAACACGGCGATCATAACACCGACCGGCGGCTCTGTTGGGCTTGGTTTCTCGATCCCGTCCAATCTCGCAAAGCAGATTAGCCAGCAATTGATCGACTTCGGCAAAGCCCGACGCGGGTGGTTTGGCGTGAACATCCAAAACGCTGATCGTGATCTCGCGCAGGCCTATGGCTTGGAAGAGGGCACGGGCGTGATCATCACGCGTATCACTGCAGATGGGCCGGCATCGAAGGCCAATTTTGAAGTCGGCGATCTCATCCTGACATTTGATGGCCGCGAAGTGGAAGACGAAAGAGCGCTGAGCTTGATCGTGGCGGATACTGAGATTGGCAAAATGGTTGACGTTGAGCTGATCCGAGATGGCCGCACGCTTGTGGTTGAGTTTGAGCTCGGGGAGCTCAACGCAGATTCGGATGCCGAAGAAGAGGAAGTGGTCGAAACGGAAAGCACGCTGACGGACAATCTGCTCGGCGTGGATTTTGTGGAGCTCACCGAGGACGAACGCCGGCGTTACCGAATTCCGGGTGATATTTCTGGGGTTCTTGTGCGTTCGGTTTCTCCGCGCGGGCCAAGCTTTGGCAAATTGCGCAAAGGTGACGTCGTCATGGAAATGGCGTTTAACGTCGTCGAGACACCGGAAGATGCGCTGGTTGCAATGGATGAAGCCGCTGATCGTGAAGGGCAGCCGCTTCTTGTGCGCGTGTATCGAAATCGCCAAACGCGTTTCCAGGCAATTGATGTGGACGTGCGGGGCTAATCCCTAGTTGCGCCACACGATTTCGCTGTCGGAATAGCCCTGAAAATAAAGCGCGGTCGTTAGGTCGGTCACATTGATCGCGGCATCTGCGGCTTCGGCGACGATCGGTTTTGCATGTACGGCAAGGCCAAGACCGGCCGCTTCAATCATTGCAAGATCATTCGCACCGTCGCCCATGGCCAGCGCATCTTGCCGATTGAGGCCATTCGCAAACGCCGCATCATCAAGCGCATCGAGCTTGGCTTCGCGTCCAAGGATTGGGCGCCCAACCTCGCCGGTGAGCGCGGCGCCATCATCGATCAGGATGTTGCCTCGGTCGCCCTGAAAGCCAGCAGCCTCAGCGACCCTTGCGGTGAAATAGGTGAAGCCGCCGGAGACGAGCAGGCAAAATGCCTTGTTGGCGGTCATCGTCGCGGTGAGGGTTGATCCACCAGGCATCAGCGTTATCCGCTCATCATAACATTGTGCGAGCGCGTCCAATGAAAGGCCCTTGAGCTTGCCCACTCGTTCGGTGAGCGCGCCTTCGAAATCAAGCTCTCCAGCCATGGCGCGGGCGGTGATGGCAGCGATTTCGTCTTTCAGGCCGGCATAGGCGGCGAGCTCATCCAGACATTCTTGCTGAATGATTGTGGAGTCCATATCCGAGATAAGCAGGCGCTTGCGTCGGTTGCGAGCCGGCAGTAGCGCGACATCGGCGGTTTCCCCGAATTCATCGCGGAGATGGGCCCGCGTCGCCTTGATATCCGCGTTGCCAATCGAGACAGCAATCTCGACGGCGGCCCATTTTTCTTCAGTCCCCAATAAACGCACATGACTGGTTTGAATGAGGCCCGCAGATTGGCAGGCAGCTTCGAGCTTGGCGCCGAGTTTCATGAAGCCATAGCTCACGGGTGCAACGGCGGTTGCAACATGTGAAGATCGAGGAGAATTGTCCGTCATCGCAGCATTCCTGGCTTTACGCTTAGCGGCCTGCTTCTTACGACTAAATCTATGAAGCCCGCAATCTTAATTCATGGCCCAACCGCGAGCGGCAAATCAGCCCTCTCTGTCGCGCTTGCCAAGCGACTGGATGGCGAGGTCATAAACGCCGATTCTATGCAGGTCTATCGTGATTTAAGAGTTATCTCTGCTCGCCCAGCTGTCGCAGAGATGGACGGTGTTGAGCACCACCTGTTTGGTCATATCGCTGCGAGCGAACGCTACTCTACAGGCAGGTGGCTCGATGACGTAAAGCCGGTGATCGCTAAAGTTCAGCGACGCGGAAAGGTGCCAATCATTATTGGTGGAACCGGGCTTTACCACCTCGCATTGGTTGAAGGCCTGTCTGAAATTCCACCTGTGCCAGACGATATCCGCAGCGATGTCACCGAAATCTTCAAGGCTGGCGGCGTACCTGCGCTGCGCGAAAAGCTGGAGCAAGTAGATCGCGAGACGGCCGAGCGCCTGGGAGAGGGCGATAAGCAGCGTCTATCGCGCGCCTTGGAGGTATGGCTGGCGACTGGGAAGACTATAAGTAGCTTCCAAGGCAAGAAAGGACGCCCCATACTAGGCGAGGGCGAGTGGCTCGGCGTCGCATTAACGCCAACCCGGTCTCGCCTCTATGCGCGGATAGATCGCCGCTTCGAAGGCATGTTGATGGAAGGCGCGATGGAAGAAGCGCGCGGCCTTGCGGGTCAAGGACTGCCGGATGATCTGCCCGCAATGAAGGCGCACGGCATTCCTTGGTTGATTGCGTATCTTCGCGGCGAGATGAGCGCCGAAGGCGCGGCCGAGAACGCAAAGCGCGACACACGCCGATATGCCAAAAGGCAATTCACTTGGATTGGACGGCAATTCCCATTCTGGCCGCGAATACCAAGTCTTTCGATCGAAGATCGATTAAGGGTAATTCATGCCCTCTATAAGGAGGTTGACGGGGCATAATAGGTAAGATATGCCCCAATTAACTTTTGGGAGGAAACGCTTCATGCGTCCAACAGTCGTACTCGTTATTAGGCACCTGCACTGACGTTATTCTACGTCGGTCGCAGGTGCTTATAACCGGGTCTCTTCACAGAGACCCTTTTTTTTAACCTGAACTAGACCCCATCAACCCCTGCAAACCCTTAAGGATCAAGATCATGGAAATGCAGACCAAGCCTGAGGCCAAGACCGACACTGACCAGATGACTGGAGCAGAAATCGTCATCACTGCGCTAAAGGAACAAGGGGTGGAGGTGATGTTCGGGTATCCCGGTGGGGCGGTCCTCCCAATCTATGATGCGCTGTTCACCGAACCATCTATCCGGCACGTTCTGGTGCGCCATGAACAGGGCGCGGGACATGCCGCCGAGGGCTATGCCCGGTCGACGGGTAATGCCGGTGTCGCGCTGGTGACCTCAGGCCCTGGTGCAACCAATATGGTTACGCCGATCACAGATGCGATGATGGATTCCATCCCGATGGTTGTTCTCACAGGGCAAGTGCCGACGCATTTGATCGGCACTGATGCGTTCCAGGAATGTGATACGGTTGGCATCACACGCTGCTGCGCCAAACACAACTATCTCGTCACGGATGTGAATGAGCTGGCGCGGACCATCCATGAGGCCTTCTTGATTGCCACGACAGGCCGTCCCGGGCCGGTGGTCATTGATATTCCGAAAGACGTGCAGTTCGCGACGGGCTCTTATGTTGGCAAAGAGGGGATCCATAAAGCCACTTACCGCCCGCAGACAGAGCCAGATGAAAAAGCCATCAAGCGCGCGGTTGAGCTGATGAAGCAAGCGCGGCGCCCAGTATTCTATACAGGCGGCGGTGTCATCAATTCGGGTCCAGAGGCCAGCCAAGCCTTGCGCAAGCTGCAAAAGTTGACCGGTTTTCCTGTCACGTCGACTTTGATGGGGCTCGGTGCATTTCCAGCCAGCCATGATGATTGGCTCGGCATGCTTGGCATGCACGGCTCATATGAGGCCAATAATGCGATGCACGACTGTGATTTGATGATCTGCGTTGGCGCACGGTTTGATGATCGCGTTACCGGACGTATTGATGCGTTCTCGCCCGGCTCCAAGAAGATCCATATCGACATTGATCCAAGCTCGATCAACAAGGTCATTCGCGCCGATGTCCCGATCATTGCCGACTCGGGCAGGGCCCTTGAGGCGATCACCAAAGCCTGGGGTAAAACCAAACCGAAAGACATTTCGGACTGGAAGGCGCAGATCGAGACTTGGCGCGCGCGAAACTGCTTTGCCTATGCAAAGAGCGAAACCGAGATCAAACCGCAATACGCGATTGAGCGGCTCTACGAACTCACCAAAGATCGAGAGACCTATATTTCGACCGAGGTTGGCCAGCATCAGATGTGGGCGGCGCAGCACTATCATTTTGAGGACCCAAATCGCTGGATGACCAGTGGTGGACTCGGAACGATGGGTTATGGCTTGCCGGCGGCTGTTGGAATTCAGGCGGCACATACCGATGCTTTGGTCATCGATATTGCGGGCGAAGCATCGGTTCAAATGGTGCTTCAAGAAGTATCGACGGCGGTTCAGCACAACCTTCCGATCAAGATCTTTGTCCTCAACAATGAGTGGATGGGCATGGTACGCCAATGGCAGGAGCTGCTGCATGGGGAGCGCTACTCCCACTCATACTCAGAGAGCTTGCCGGATTTTGTGAAATTGGCTGAAGCCTATGGCGCCCTTGGACTGATCTGTGACGATCCGAACGAGCTGGATGGCAAAATCCAAGAGATGATTGATTATGACGGACCGGTGATTTTCGATTGCCGGGTCACAAAAGCGGAAAACTGCTTGCCGATGATCCCGTCAGGTGCGGCGCATAATGAAATGATTTTGTCGGAAATCACCGGCGATGAAATTGATGAGGCCGGACGAAAGCTTGTCTGATGACATCTGGCCTCTTTTCCCTAGCGCACGCCTCTGGCAGAAGCAGTCCCTCGCGCACAGACAAAGCCGAAGGGATTGAGAACATGTTGGCATGGCTCAATGATCACATTGAAATCGTGGTCGCTATTCTGTCAGCGGTGATCGCGGTGTTTGGCGCTTTGGTCAGCCGCAACGAGACCCGCAAACAACGGGCGCTGCAGATGGAAAATCTGCGCCATAATGTTGACGCTCAAAGCCTGGGTTGGGGCAATTCCTGTATTGATGTGCTGAACCGCGCGGCCATGTTTGCGCGAACCCGCCAGCACCAGGCGAATGATCAGAGCTTCTTGCAGCAACGGGTCAATATGATGCTGGTCATCTCTTCGCTGGTAGAACGCGGGCGTCTGTTCTTTCCGAACATCGATCCCAGCAGCAAGGGAAGCGAGAAAGAAGGCGCCTATCGTGGATCGCGTCCACCAATCTTGGACGCCTTGATGTTTGCTTATTATGAAGTCGAAGCGCTGACCCGCCAGGGTGGTCCTACAGCGGACAATAGCGCAGAATTCATTGAAGATTGTCGCCGCCTGCTTGTAACCGAGTTGCAGGCGCATCTTGATCCTCGCCGCCGCGACGCCATGGTTGATCGCTATGACGATCAGCGCCTCGTTCATCGCGGAGAAGCGATTGCACGCGCGAACGCGCTTTTATCCAAACTAAAATCACGGCGCCCGGGAATCCATCTCGGCGAGCGCAAGGAGACTCTTCAATGAGCGACAGCCCTGCCAGTGCATATGATATGAGCCATGTTGAAGAAGCTGATGAGCGTCGCACGCTTGCGGTGATCGTCGACAACGAACCAGGTGTGCTCGGCCGCGTGGTCGGTCTGTTTTCTGCGCGCGGTTACAATATCGAGAGCCTTACCGTCGCTGAAGTTGATCGCGATCGGCACCGCTCGCGCATCACAATCGTGACGGCAGGAACCGCACATACGCTCGAGCAAATCGAAGCGCAGCTGTTGCGTCTGGTCCCCGTGGCCAACGTCACCGACATTACGCGATCCAAGCGCGGTATCGAGCGAGAGCTCGCCTTGATCAAAGTTGCTGGCGAAGGCGACAAGCGCGTCGAGGCGCTTCGCATTGCTGAGATCTTCCGGGCGCGGGTCATCGATACAACGAATAAGAGCTTCATTTTTGAGCTGACCGGTGCGAGCGACAAGATTGATCAATTTTGCGCTCTGATGGACCCGTTGGGCCTTGTTGAAGTGAGCCGGACGGGTGTTCTCTCCATCAAACGCGGGGCCGAAAAGGGATGAATTCGGCGTTTGACCGCGATGTCTGGGCAGTTTTCGGAATGCCACTGGACAATGTCAGTCTCGATGAGGCTGCGCGCCTGATCGAGCAAGCGGTCAAGACGCGAACCCGCCTGTCTTTTGTGACCCCGAACGTCAATTGGATGGTTCGCGCTCTCAAGAATGAAGAGGCGATGCGCCAGATCGTGAACGCAGATCTCAGCCTGGCAGACGGCGCGCCTGTCGTTTGGCTTGCCCGGCAGTTGGGGATGCCGCTTGAAGAGCGTGTTGCTGGATCGGATTTGTTTGATCGGCTGCGCAGTGATGCATCATCAGACGCTTTGCCGATCCGCGTTTTCTTCTTTGGTGGCCGTGAAGGCGCAGCCGAAGCGGCCTTCAATGCTCTGAACGAAGAACAGGGGCGTATGATCGCTGCGGGTTGGCACAATCCGGGATTTGGCGACGTTGAGAGCATGAGCTCCACACAAATTCGCGATAAGATCAACGCGGCCAACCCAGACTTCATCATTGTCTCGCTTGGCGCTGCGAAAGGACAGGATTGGATCGAGTATAATCAATCAAACCTCGAAGCCCCAGTGATTGCGCATCTCGGCGCAGTCGTTGATTTTGTAGCGGGCTCCATTCAGCGCGCCCCAGGCTGGGTATCGCGCTTAGGAGTGGAGTGGGTTTGGCGAATATTTGCTGAGCCATCTCTTTGGAGACGCTATTGGAATGACGGCAAAGACTTGATTGGCATTGTAAAAGGCAACCTTGGCCGCTTGAAAAAGGCTGCGCGGCCAAAACAGACGCGCCAACCTGTCGAGGCTGCGTTCAATGGAAGTGCGCTGACCATGTCCGGCGATCTGGTCTTGGAAACCCGTGAAGAGATCCGAGATAACCTGTCTCGCGCTGCGCAAAAACCAGGCGATTGCCAGTTGGATCTGACAGCTGTTCGCACAATCGATGCCTCGGCGCTTGGCCAGCTCAGAATGCTTGAGCAATGTCTGATGCGCCGCGGTAATCGCCTCGAGATTTTACCATCACCCGAAATAGAACCGGCCCTTCAGGTCGCAAGAATGACCCTCTAAGGAGTAATGTAGAGATGAACATTTTTTATGAGCAGGACGCAGACCTCGCCCTTATTCAGGGCAAAAAGGTTGGTGTTGTCGGCTATGGCAGCCAAGGCCATGCCCACGCCCTCAACCTAAAAGACAATGGCGTCGATGTCCGCATCGGTTTGCAAGCGACATCTGCTTCTAAACCAAAAGCAGAGGCTGAAGGCCTGACGGTCATGAGCCCGAGCGAGATCACCCAATGGGCAGATGTGGTCATGATCCTCGTCCCAGACGAGAAGCAGGCTGTACTTTGGGCGAACGAAATCGAGCCACATGTGCGCGAAGGGCAGCACATCATGTTCGGTCACGGTTTCAACATTCATTACAATCTGATCCGTCCGCCAGCCAATGTTGATGTGTCTTTGTCGGCTCCAAAAGGCCCGGGCCACACGCTCCGCGCGCAGTATCAAATGGGCTTTGGTCTTCCAGGTCTCGTCGCAATCCACCAAGATGCAACAGGCACCGCGAAAGACGTCGCTCTGTCTTACTCCAAGGGCATCGGCAACACCCGCGCTGGTGTGATCGAAACCTCATTCAAGGAAGAGACCGAAACTGACCTGTTCGGCGAGCAGGCTGTCCTTTGCGGCGGTATTGTCGAGCTGATTAAAGCTGGCTTCGAAACGCTGGTTGAGGCCGGTTATGCTCCTGAGATGGCGTATTTTGAGTGCCTTCACGAGACCAAACTGATCGTCGATCTGATCTATGAAGGCGGTATCGCCAACATGAACTACTCGATCTCGAACACCGCTGAGTATGGCGAATATGTCTCTGGCCCGCGTGTTGTGGATAGCGAAAGCAAAAAGGCAATGAAGGCGGTTCTGGACGACATCCAGTCCGGTAAATTTGCGCGCGACTGGGTGCTTGAGAATCAGGCCGGCGCGCCATCATTCCTGTCCATGCGCGCACGTACAAATGATCACCTGATCGAAGAGGTTGGTGAAAAACTTCGCGGCATGATGCACTGGGCGCAGAATGACCGCTTGGTGGATAAGAGCCGCAACTAAGGCCTTAGACAGATATAGAACGCTTGAGACCCCGCCATTCATTGGCGGGGTCTTTTGTTTTTACCGACTGGTTTTTTACATCGCCGCGACTTCTCTAAATCGTTGACACCGCTGTCACATGCGCGCATACGAAGCTGAGAAAACTATATCAAAAGGGAGCGGTATGGCGGAGTTTATTCCCGTCGGCTCGTTCGACATCGTAATCTTTGGTGGCACCGGCGATTTGGCGCGTCGAAAGCTGCTACCTGCCTTATATCACCGCTGGGCTGACGGACAGATCCCGGAAGATTCGCGAATCATCGGCGTGTCTCGGTCAGAGATGGACGACAAAGCGTTTCGGGCGTTTGCGTGCGAGGCTTGCGAGGAAGCTGCACCTGAGAGCCTGAGCAAATCAGAATGGAAGAAGTTTGAAAAACATCTCCATTATGTTGCGATGGACGCCACTCAGCCGGATGCTGATTGGGATGATCTCAAGAAGTTGCTGACCCTCGAGGCCGAACGCCCGCTCGTCTTCTATTTGGCCGTCACGCCAAAAATCTACGTGCCGATTTGCGAGGCACTCGGCAAAGCAGGGTTGAACGCGGGATCGTCTCGCGTCGTGCTCGAAAAACCGGTCGGGACCGATCTTGCATCCGCCCGCGCGATCAATGAAGGCGTTGGCGCCGTGTTCGCCGAAGAGTGTATCTATCGGATCGACCATTATCTCGGAAAAGAGACCGTCCAGAATCTTATGGTTTTGCGGTTCGCCAATTCGCTGTTTGAGCCGCTTTGGAATCGCACTGCGATTGATCACATTCAGATAACTGTATCAGAGCATTACGGTGTTGGTGATCGGGTCGGATACTATGACGGATCCGGCGCGCTGCGCGACATGGTGCAAAACCATTTGCTGCAACTCCTCTGTCTGATCGCGATGGAGCCGCCAAATTCTATCGACGGCGATGCCATCCGGATCGAAAAGATCAAAGTTCTGGAAGCGCTCCGCCCCATCAATGCGGATAAAGCTGGCCGCAATACGGTGCGCGCCCAATACGTGAAAGGCGCCGTTCAAGGCGAGGCTGTGCCGGGCTATCTCGACGAGCTTGGCGAGGAAAGCAGCACCGAAACATTCGTGGCGATTAAAGCCGCGATTGATAATTGGCGCTGGGCGCGGGTGCCGTTCTATCTGCGCACCGGT
>JALUWJ010000091.1 GCA_027019605.1 Henriciella sp.
CTGGATGATCCGGTGATTGATTTCGAGGTCACCCCAAATCGCCCAGACTGGCTCGGCGTCAAAGGCATTGCGCGCGATCTCGCGGCCGCAGGCGCTGGGACATTCATTGATGACCCTGTCCGCAAAGTCAGCGGCTCTTTTGAGTGCCCGATCCAGATCGAGCTCGACAACCCAGAAGCCTGCCCCATCTTCGCGGGTGCACTGATCAAAGGTGTCAAAGACGGCCCGTCTCCAGACTGGTTGCAAGCCCGTCTCCTGGCGGTTGGGATTACGCCGAAATCGCTCCTGGTCGACGTCACAAACTATATCTCGATCGATCGTGCGCGACCGCTTCACGCCTATGACGCGGCGAAGCTGACCGGCCCGATCCGCGCTCGACTGGGCAAAGATAGTGAGCATTGCGACGCACTGGATGGCAAGACCTATCAGGTCAATTCCGAAATGTGCGTCATTGCTGACGATAGCGGCGTCATCGGACTTGGCGGCGTGATGGGCGGCGAAAGCACCGCCGTCTCTGAAACCACAACTGACGTGTTCATTGAGAGCGCTTGGTTTGAGCCTCTGCGGACGGCGCGAACCGGCCGAACAACGGGTATTATCTCAGACGCTCGATACCGTTTCGAACGCGGTGTCGACCCGATGTCATGCGTTGAAGGCGTCCATTTGGCGCTACGCTTGATCACTGAATATGGCGGCGGCACAGCATCCAAAATTTCTGTGGCGGGCGAAGCGCCGCGGCGCACAGACCCTGTCGAATTCTTCAAGCGCGATGTTGCGCGTCTGACCGGCCTCGAAGTGAAGCCTGCGAACATGAAGAAGATGATCAAGTCGCTTGGCTTCTCGATTGAAGATACAGGAGAAACTTGGCTGCTCACCGTGCCGAGCTGGCGATTTGATGTCGAACAAAGCGCGGACTTGGTAGAGGAAATTGCTCGCCTGGAAGGGTTCGACACGCTGCCAACAGAGTCGCTGCCAAAGCTGCAGGGGCGCAAACATGTTGTAACGACGCCGATCCAAGATCGAGTAAGAACGGCGCGCCGGACACTGGCCTCACGCGGTTTCCTGGAAACCGTTACGTGGAGCTTTATGCCGAAAGCATTCTCTGAACTGTTCGGCGGCGGCGACGATGCGCTGACCGTCGCAAACCCAGTAGCGAGCGAGCTTAATCAGATGCGCCCGAGCATCTTGGGCAACCTTGCGCTCGCGGCCCAGCGCGGCGCCGACCATGGCGAACGCGACTTGCGCTTGTTCGAAGCCGGTCCGGTCTATCTCGGCGATGGGCCGAAAGATCAGAGATCTGTGATTGCAGGGCTCGTGCGCCCAGTGAAAGCCCGCCATTGGAGCGCGGCAGATGGCTATGATGTCTATGCCGCCAAGGCAGATCTCTTTGCGATCCTGGAAGCCATTGGTCAGCCCCCTGCCCGTTTCCAAATCGGAGAGGTCCGCCAACCTCATTGGCACCCTGGGCAAGCAGCGAGCCTGAAGCTCGGGCCAAAGGTCACCGTCGCGCATTTCGGCGCTCTGCATCCACGTGTGCTCAAGGCGCTTAAGGTCGAAGGGCCAATTTATGGCTTCGAGTTGAACCTCAACGCATTGCCACAAATGAAAGCGAAAGCGACCAAGACCAAGCCGGTGCTCGAAAAAGCTGATCTGACGCCTGTTCGGCGCGATTTCGCCTTCGTGGTCAGTGATGACACGGCGGCCGGCGCAATTGTGAAAGCGGCCCAAGGCGCGGACAAAGCCCTGGTGGCAGCGGTGGACGTATTCGATGTCTATCAAGGACAAGGCATTGAGCCGGGCCAAAAATCGATCGCGATCGAGGTCACGCTGCAACCGCGCGGGGAAACGCTCAAGGATCAGGATATCGAAGCGATTTCACAGAAAATCGTTGCCGCCGTCGCCAAATCAACCGGTGGTGTGTTACGAGGCTAAAAGGCTAACTGGGAAGGACGAGCATGGTCACGCAACACGTCGTTACAGGCGTCGGCCTTCGCAGCAGACTGTACAGCCAGTTAGAGCCCGACGCGCGGATCAAATCCGGTTTGTCGGCGCTCAATACCTTTATCATTGCGCTGGTGCTCATCAGCTTTTTGGCGCTCGCGCTCGAAACTGAGAAGACAATCGGGCCCGCCTGGCGCGCCGGCATTGAGCAACTCAACCTCGTCATCGTTGTGATATTCGCAATTGAGTATGTGGTGCGGCTTTGGGTGGCGGGCGAAAATCCTCGCTATCGCGGCATCACGGGCCGATTTCGATATATGATGACGCCATACGCAGTCACTGATCTGATTGCGTTTTTGCCGGAACTGCTATGGATTGTCTTCACGCCTGCGGGCGTTGGCGATGATGTCTTAATTGTCCTGCGCGTTCTACGCTTGGCGCGGCTCGTGAAGCTTGCGCGCTTTGTGCCCGCCTTTGATGTCTTGGGAGCGACTGTAGCGCGTGCGGGGACGCAGCTTTTAACCACGCTCGCGATGGCATTAGCCTTGGTCTATGTCTCTGCTGTTGCGCTTTATTTTATTGAAGGCGTGGGCGGACAGCAACAAGAAGGCTTCTCTTCGATCCCAAGAGCGCTTTGGTGGGCAATCGTCACGCTGACAACGGTTGGCTATGGCGACGTCTATCCCGTGACCGCGCTTGGGCGTGTGTTTGCGGCCATCATCTCGCTGGCAGGGATCGGTGTCGTTGCCCTTCCCGCAGGTGTTTTCGCCAGCGCGTTCTCTGACGAGTTGCGCGAGCGCGAGATCAAAAAACTTCAGCAGCGCGTGGATGAAGTGGAGTCCGAAGTCGACGAGCTCGAGAGCGAAGTTGAAGAACTTG
>JALUWJ010000092.1 GCA_027019605.1 Henriciella sp.
CTCTGCTCAATGCCAAGCTGCGTGAACAATTCCGGCAAAGTGAGATCATCGATGGGGTTATTGAGCACCAGACCCATCGTATAATCTTCGCTATGCGCGCAGACTAGGATCACCGATCGATTGAATCGAGGGTCGCCAATGCCTGGCATCGCGACGAGCAGTTTTCCGGTTAAATCTTGCACGCATTTTTTTCCTTTTGTCCGGGCGACGCTACTTCAACCCATAAATTTGGCAAGCTTTTGTCATTGCGGGCGCGCTGCAGCGGATTATGTAGATAGCGAAGATCACAGGAGACCCTTCGATGACGATTTCAGTAGGCGACAAACTACCCGAGGCCACTTTTATGGAAATGACGGCCAATGGGCCTGAGCCGGTTTCAACGGCGGATGTCTTCGCGGGCAAAACCGTCGCTCTTTTCGCTGTGCCGGGCGCTTACACGCCAACCTGTTCGGCCAAACACCTTCCTGGCTTTGTTGAGAAGCAAGGCGACCTCGCGGCGAAAGGCATTGATGATATTGTCTGTACGTCTGTGAACGACGTCTTCGTCATGGGGGCTTGGGGCAAAGACAATGGTGTCGACGGCAAAGTTCGCATGCTCGCAGACGGCAATGGCACCTTTGCGACCGCACTTGGCCTCGAAATGGATGGCAGTGGCTTTGGCATGGGCCAACGCTCGCAGCGCTATTCCATGATCGTCAAAGATGGCACTGTAGCAGAACTAAACGTTGAGCAGGGCGGCGGCTTTGAAGTTTCAAGCGCTGACTACCTGCTGGGGCAGCTTTAAACCCCATCCATAATATTCTGTTTCGGTTTGAAACACTTGATCAGAGTTTCGTAACGGAATCGAGCGACAACGGCGTGTTTCCATGGGAAATGCGCCGTTTTTCGATGAATAATTATTGAAAAACGGCAAAACTCTTCCCATGTGAACTATGGTTCAATTCAGGGAGGACCACTATGGAAACCAATTTAATCGTACTCGGCCTTTTAGCGGTTGCGGCTCTGGTGCTGATCACATCAGCTGTCAAAGTCGTCCCGCAAGGCTTTAATTTTACTGTTGAGAATTTCGGTCGATACACGCGAACACTCGGCCCGGGTCTGCACTTCATCGTGCCATTCTATCAGCGCATTGGGCGCAAGATGAATATGATGGAGACGGTGCTCGACATTCCAACCCAGGAAGTGATTACGCGCGACAACGCGCAGGTCTCTTGTGATGCGGTTGTGTTTATCCAAGTCGTTGACCCCGTGTCGGCGGCCTATGAGGTGAACAATCTCGAAAATGCGATCACCAATCTGTCGTTGACCAATATCCGGACCGTGGTCGGGTCTATGGACCTGGACGAAGTTCTGTCGAACCGCGACGATATTAACGCGCGGCTGCTTTCTGTGGTCGATGCGGCGACCAATCCGTGGGGTGTGAAAGTCACCCGGATTGAAATCGCCGACCTGTCACCGCCAGCCGATATTACCGAAGCGATGGCGCGTCAGATGAAAGCTGAACGCTTGAAGCGGGCGGAAATCTTGACTGCGGAAGGCGACAAGCAGTCTGCCATTCTGAAAGCTGAGGGCCTGAAACAGTCTCAGATCCTCGAAGCCGAAGGCCGCCGCGAGGCCGCATTCCGCGACGCCGAAGCGCGCGAGCGGGAAGGGGAAGCGGAAGCGAAAGCCACGGCCTTCGTCTCGGAGGCGATCGCCAAAGGTGACGTCAACGCGATCAATTACTTCCTTGGTCAGCAATATGTCACGGCGTTTGAGAAACTGGCTTCTGCGGGCGGTAATAAGACCGTCATCATTCCAGCCGAGTTCAGCTCGATCATCGGAACGATTGAAGGCATTCGCGGCCTCACCGACTCAGCGAAAGAAGCCGGACAGCGTAGCCGCACCGCGGTTCCACCGGCCGGTAATCGAGACTAGGAGCATCCCATGGAAGGCTTAGATCTCATACTTTGGCCCCCAACGGCTTGGCATTGGCTAGCCTTGGCGCTGATCCTCTTCTCGGTCGAGATGATGACAGGAACTTGGGATTTGCTCTGGGTTTCGATCGCGGCGGCCGTAACCTCAGCGTTCGCTGCCTTTGCCCCGAGTGGAATAGCAGGATGGGAAGGACAGCTCGTGTTCTTCGCGATCGCGACTGTGGTCCTGTTCGTCGTCGGGCGCACATTGTTCAAGTCTATGCGTGAGAATATTGAGGAACACCCGACCCTCAATAAACGCATGGCGGGAACAATTGGCCAGCGCGGCGTTGTCAGTGACGACTTTTCCGGCGGACTTGGCCGGGTCAAACTTGGCGACACGGTATGGTCCGCGCAAAGCCTGGACGGTGCGAACCTCGCGAGTGGGACGGCTGTGATCGTCGAACAAACGGAAGGCAACACGCTGAAAGTTCGACCGGCATAGTCACGCTTCCCTGATTGATAATAAAGAGCCGCTCCGAAACGAGCGGCTCTTTTTTGTGCTTACAGGGCTGGCATTGGTGTTGCCGGAAAGCCACCATTCGCTCTGCGCATACCCCCTATGCTCAATTTAGCCCTAATCCGAGCGCAATTGCATTCCTATCTCCCTCGTCGAAGCGCCCGGAGTGGCGCGAAAAATGCAAAGGAGCCTCCCATGTTTAGAACAGCGTTCTTATCCCTCGCCTTGATGACGTCTCTCCCGTTCGCGTCAGCAGGTCAAAATAAGATTGAGACCGCGGAGGCTCTCGTGAGCACGGCGGCCCTGGATATCTCTCAGTCGGAGAATACTCGGGTCGCCGATGCGGTTCTTGAACATATCGATATCCGCGCGATTGCGAACTTTACGCTCGGGCGACA
>JALUWJ010000093.1 GCA_027019605.1 Henriciella sp.
GTCGATCAATCTCTACGAGAACGGGCCGCGAAAAGTGAGCCCATTCTTCATTCCGTCGGCTCTGATCAACTTGGCGTCTGGCCAGGTCTCGATCAAACATGGCTTCAAAGGTCCTAACCATTCTGTCGTGACGGCCTGTGCGACAGGGGCTCATGCGATCGGCGATTCAGCCCGTTTGATCCAGTATGGCGATGCTGACGTTATGGTTGCAGGTGGCTCAGAAGCGGTGATTTGCGAACTGGCGATCGCCGGTTTCTGCTCAGCCAAAGCAATGTCGACCAAATACAATGACGAGCCTAAACGCGCCTCACGACCTTATGACGAAGGCCGTGACGGCTTTGTTATGGGTGAAGGCGCTGCCGTACTTGTCCTCGAAGAGTACGAGCATGCGAAAGCCCGCGGTGCAAAAATCTATGCTGAAGTCGCTGGTTACGGCCTGACCGGCGATGCGCACCACATCACTGCGCCTGCTGAGGGTGCAGAGGGTGGCTACCGCGCCATGAAAATGGCTGCCGGACACGCTGAGAAAAATCTCGGCGTGACGCTCGATCAAATCGACTATGTGAACGCCCACGGAACCTCCACCCCGCGCGGGGATGAAGGCGAAGTTGGCGCGGTTGAGCGCTTGTTTGGCGATCATTCAAAGAACTTGTCTTTGTCATCTACCAAATCAGCTGTAGGGCATCTGCTCGGCGCGGCTGGAGCGATTGAGACGGCGTTTTGCGCCTTGGCCATTCGCGACCAAGTCATGCCGCCGACGCTTAACCTCGATAATCCAAGTGTTGAATCGCCGATCGATCTGATCGCGCACAAGGCCAAGAAAGCGCCTGTCCGCGCTGCGATGACCAACTCATTCGGATTTGGTGGCACCAACGCATCCTTAATCTTGAAGAAGGTTGACTAGCGGCGCAACTATAGCGACGAATTTAACGCAAGGGGCCGGGGCATTGAGAAGGTCTAAATGCGTTTTCTAAAAGCTATTTTTGCGTTGTTTCTCGTCGTCGCCATCTTGGGCGGCGCGGCGATTGGGTATGGCTGGTTCTGGCTTCAAGGCGAGGTCGCCAAGCCTGGACCGATCGGCCAGGAAACAGAATTTACCATCGAACGCGGAGAAGGACTGGCGAGCGTCGCCAACCGGCTCGAATCGCTTGGGCTCGTCGAAGACAAACGCGTGCTGCGGGTTCATGCGCGCCTTGAGGACATTGAGAGCGACTTGAAAGCCGGGTCCTATGTCGTCCCAGCCCGCGCCAGCGTCGCCGACATTCTCACGCAATTCGTTGATGGCGAGGTGATTGAGTTCCGTCTCACCATCCCAGAGGGACTGACCACCGCACAAATATTGCGCCGGGTGGAAGCTGCGACTGACTTGGAAGGCGACATGCCAGATCGCGAGATCGCAGAAGGCGTTTTATTGCCCGACACCTATGTGTTTGGCGCTGGCACAACGCGCACACAATTCATCGAGCGGATGGAAGCGGCGCAAAAGACGCTGTTGGAAGACCTTTGGGAGGGACGGCAGGATGATTTGCCGGTCTCAACGCCGTATGAGGCCGTGATCCTGGCGTCCGTCGTGGAAAAAGAAACCGCCCATGCGGATGAACGTTCGTTGGTGGCCGGCCTGTTTGTCGGGCGGCTGCGGCGCGGCATGCGTCTCGAAAGCGATCCGACAATCATTTACGGCGTGTCCAAAGGAGAGCCTCTATACAATCGACAGGGTCAGAGACGCACGCTCTATCGGTCGGAAATTGATCGGAAGACCGATTGGAACACGTATCAAATTGATGGCTTGCCGAAGACGCCAATCTGTAATCCGGGGCGGGATGCGATTGCTGCCGTTCTGAACCCACCTGAAACGGATTACGTCTTTTTCGTCGCTGATGGGAAGGGTGGACATCTGTTCGCGAAGACCTATGCCGAGCACCAACGGAATGTCGCGGCGTATCGCCGATTTGAGCGGGAAGAAATCGCCCGTGAACGGGAGAATTAATGGCACTTTCAGGGATGACCGGCTTCGCGCGGGAAAGCGGTGAGGCCGAGTGGGGAACGTGGAGCTGGGAAGCGCGCAGCGTCAATGGCCGCGGCTTAGACGTCCGCTTGAATGTCCCGTCCGGGCTGGAAAGCATTGAACAAGCTGTTCGCAAGAGCGTGAGCGAAACCTTCAAGCGCGGCAATCTCCAAATCGGTCTACGCATCGAGATGACCGGGTCTGAAAAGATCGCGGTCAATGAGTCCGTTTTGGAGACCCTGATAAAGGCCTATGAAGCGGCAGACGGTACAATGGCGACGGGGCCGGCACTCGCAAGCCTGATGGGCATCAAGGGTGTGGTCGAAGCCCAATCCACGTCATTGCGTGATTTGGTGGAGATAGAGGGCGCGGTAGAAGCTCTAATAGCGTCGGGTGTTGCTCTCGTTCAGGGATTAAAGACGGCGCGCGATCAGGAAGGCGCAGACCTCAAGACAATGCTTGCCGGACATTTGTCCGAAATGACGTCATTTCAGGCGCAAGCTATTGAATTTGCAGCAGAACAGAAAACCCAGATTGCTGAAAAATATCGTCAGCGTATCGCTGAATTTGATTCTGAGGGCGCCGTTCCGGACGAACGTTTGGCAACGGAAATTGCCGTTCTATCTGCGAAAGCCGACGTGACTGAAGAGCTGGATCGCCTCGCCGCCCATATCGTACGCGGAAACGATCTGTTGGAGAGTGACGGTGCAATTGGACGCGACCTCGGATTTTTGGCCCAGGAGCTTAATCGCGAGGCGAATACATTGTGCTCAAAGTCTGCATCTCTGGATTTGACGAATGCCGGACTTGCGCTCAAAAGCGTGATTGATCAGTTCAAGGAGCAAGCCGCGAATGTCGAATAGCGCTGAACAAGACCCGCGCCGTGGCCTGATGTTGGTCATTTCCAGCCCATCTGGCGCTGGTAAAACGACACTCGCGCGGATGCTCATGAAAGAGTTTGAAGACGTGGTTCTGTCCGTGTCAGCAACCACTCGAGAAGCCCGTCCGAATGAAAAAGACGGCGTGGACTACCATTTCCGTACTGAAGAAGACTTCCGCAAGATGATCGCGGGCCGCGAGTTTCTGGAATGGGCGAAAGTGTTTGATCGCTATTATGGAACGCCTCGCGCCGATACGGTCGCGCAACTGGAAGCCGGGAATGATGTTTTGTTCGACGTCGATTGGCAAGGCGCCGATGCGCTGCACGACCAAATGCCAAATGATTGCGTTTCTGTCTTTGTGCTCCCGCCAAGCATTGAAGCATTGGAACAGCGCCTGGCAGCACGCGAAGGCTCGTCGCCGGAAATGGTCGCGCGGCGGATGCGCGACGCGCAGGCCGAGATCCTGCACTGGCGGCGCTACGATTATTGTATCGTGAATGACGATCTTCAGGTGGCGTACGAAAAACTCCGTCGCATTTTGCTCGTTGAGCGGACAAAGCGGCTCCGCGAGCACAATTTGGAAGATCATGTCCGCCGCTTGCTGGGCGAGCTTTAGCGTTCAACCGACAATCGGATCGTTCCAGACAGCGTTTCGCCGGGGGCGAGCCAGTGCCGGCCGGTATCCGCGTCTGGCAAATCGCTATTCACCGCATTCGGGGTGTGAGAAATCGGCTCCGCGCAGAAATAGTCTTCGCCTTTCGGGACATACACCGTCGCGTGCGAGAAGACGGGATCAGACTCCAGTGTCAATTGGTACGTCGGCCATGTCATTTCGATGAGCGGCTCAGAAACACTGAAAGCCGTGTCTAAATTCAAGCACTCAACTGAGCGGGCCAGAGACAGATCCTTTTCCGCTGAAACATCGACGCGGTGGTTCTCTCCGGTTTCGTCATCGGGACGCCATTCATGGGTGGTGGGAAGCCTTAATGACGCTCCCTTGCGCAAGAAGTAGGGATGCCATCCCAACCCCGCGGGCATTGCCTTACTACCTCTATTAGAAACACGCATTTCGAGGACCAGCGCGTGCTCTTCCAAATGAAAGGACTGCTTCGCTGTATAGTCCCAAGGCCAGGCACAAGCGAAGTGCTCATGGACGAGGGTCGCACTCTGGTTTGTTTGGGTTTCAACCTGCCACGCCGATTGCCAGCCAAAGCCGTGAATGGCGTGTAGTTCTGGCGGTAGGTTTGGGTGCAGTTTTATGGCGTCGCCGTTGATGGTGAAGCGGCCATTGTGGATCCGGCCGATGAACGGAACCATTGGAAACGCTGCATATTGGCGAGGATCAAACGCCGGTCCGCTACGCATCGGGCCTGAGCGAAGGAGCTCTAGGTCACCACATCGCAGCGCGCTGACGGTTCCACCAGCCGCGGGATCGAGTTCTAATTGCAGGTTCTTGTTCGCAAGCTGAACCCTCACGCAGCCGCCTCCCCAAACTTCCGCGCCAATGCCCGGAACTCTGTCTGCGTCAGAGTTTCAGCGCGCGCAGTTGGGTCAATCTCGCAGGACTCCAACCATTCAACCGGGTTCAGGCCCACGGTCTTAGCGAGTGACTTCAGTGAAGCGCGAAGCATTTTGCGGCGTTGCCCGAATGCGGCAGTTGCGACTTTCTCAAGCGATGGGATGTCGTCAAACCGTTTCTCGTCTTTCAGTGGGCGAAACACAGCGACGGCACTATCGACCTTTGGGGGCGGGCGAAACGCGCCAGGCGGTAGTGTAAAAGAGATCACGGCATCGCAAACGCCAGCGGTCAAAACTGCCAAGCGACCGTAATGGCGATCGCCAGTCTGCGCGCAGGTGCGCTCTGCCACTTCTTTTTGGAACATCAGCGCCATTTCCCCGCGCCAAGCACCTGCCTTGAGCCAATCAATCAGAAGCGGCGTCCCGACATTGTAGGGTAAGTTGGCAACGATCATGACCGGCTCTGTGGCATCGGCAATGCTGTTCAGCCTGGGCCAATCGACTTTGCGAGCGTCGTGTTGAATGACCCGCAAACGCCCGTCTTGCGCTTCTGGCCAGGTATTCAGAGCAGCGGCAAATCTCTCATCTGCCTCAACGCAGGTGAGGGTCTTTGCACCGGCATCAAGAAGGGCTCGTGTGAGGCCCCCAGGCCCCGGACCGACCTCTATCACGTCGCGCCCTTCAACTGGGCCTGCAGCGAGTGCTGTGCGCTTTAGGATGTCTGGATCAAATAGGAAATGCTGACCAAGCGCCTTTCGCGCGCTGGCTTGGGTCAGGGCAGGGCGATCAGACACGTGCTTGCTCCTGAGTCGATGCCATCTCGCTTGCGAGTTTGAGGGCGGCAATCAGACTATCTGGGCGGCAATTGCCCGCAGCTGCCGCGTCATAGGCGGTGCCATGGTCTGGACTGGTGCGAACAATTGGTAGCCCGAGCGTCGTGTTCACACCGCCCCACATGTCTAGCGTTTTGACCGGGATTAGTCCTTGATCATGCGTCATGGCGATCACGGCGTCGAAATTGCCGGACAAGGCCTCATGGAACACTGTATCGCCCGGCCTGGCATCGCAGATATCGATGCCTTCATCGCGCAGCCTTGAAGCGACAGGGTTGATGATGTCGCGTTCCTCGGTGCCTATGGTTGCATCTTCACCGGCATGCGGATTGAGCCCACTAAAAGCGAGCTTGGGGGCTTTGATGCCAAATCGGTCGATTAGAGCAGCGTGGGTTATTCGCGCCGTTTCCAGTAGCGTATCTGGAGTTAAATGTTCCAATACGCGCATCAAAGGGACGTGAATGCTCGCCAAAGCGACCCGAAGCCCTCCGCCAACGAGCATCATAACCGGCTTTATGGCCCGATCCTCTGTTGAGCAGAGATCTGCGATATATTCAGTGTGCCCGGGAAAGGAAAACCCAGCCTCATAGAGCACCGCCTTGTTGATCGGGTTGGTGACGATCGCTGCTGCGTCGCCAGAGATGCAGAGTTCTGTCGCCTTCGAAATGCTTGCGGTTATTGCTGGAGCGTGGTCGCTATTGGGTTTGCCGACACAGAGGCCTTTTACTCCGGGGAGCGGAATTGGCATGACGGGTAGGGCGCCGTCAAAAACATCCATGGCGTCTTTTGCAGAAGATATTTCTGCGACCGGGATCTCACTTGAATATAGATTTGGATCTGCCAGAACGAAAAACGGCGCGAGGCCGGGTTTTTTGCGCTTTTGCCAGGCTTTGACGGTGATTTGTGGTCCGCATCCTGCCGGATCCCCCATCGTAACCGCGAGAGGTTTCACTGATCCGGACACGCTTTGACTACTGTCTGCGGATAATCGTCGCTTCGCGACGCAGATTGCGCAGGCTTCGCTCCGAAATCATGCCAAGCTGTTGGCTGTACAAACGATCTTCGATTTGATCGCGGTTTGGCAGGGCTTCGACATTGTCGCGGCGGTCACACACAAACATGACAGCCAGCGTTCCAGACTGCGCAAAAATGTCCGTCGCGGATCCGATAGCCGTGTTCATGACCATAGATTGACCTTCAGGGCCCAAGTCTTCCACGTCGAGATCGCTCAAAGCAACAGAGCGCAGGTTTGAGTCGGCGCCGACAACATCTTCGATGTTCGAGCAATCTGAGATCGATTCAACCGCCGCCTGAAGGCTTTGCTCTGATCCATCATTGACCGTGACACGCGTGACATCGACCATGGTTGTGGAATCGGAAGGGTCGCGCTTGCTGCGAATGCTCATCAAATAGACGCCATCATCGACGACGATCGGCTCTGTTAATCCCGGTCCTTCCATGGCCGAGATCGTGGTTTTGCGGGCATCATCAAACTCATCGAGGACGATCCATCCCATATCCCCGCCAGTCGCAGCCGTCGGCGCGGATGAGAAACGCTGTGCGGCGACCTCAAAAGGTGCTCCAGCGCGCAATTGCTCCAAGATCGAGTTGGCAGCAACTAGCGCTTGTTCCTTGTCTTCATCCAATGGCGCGTAGAGAAAGATCTCTGAGGTCAGGAATTGCTGCTTCTGCGCATCGGCACGCATGCGTTTCATCTGCTCTGAGACTTGGTTGTCGGAGATCCGAATACGTGAGCCATACAGGCCGCCCATAATCCGGCGCCAGGCGATGTCGGCGCGGGTTTGCTCTTCCAGGCTGGTCGGGTTCACGCCAGATTGAATGAGGGTTTGCAGCAAGCCATCACGCGAAATGCCAGACTGTGCGGCCAGCCGATCAATTGAGTTTGCGATATCGGCGTCGGAAACTTCTACATCGTACTCAGCGGCTTCTTGCAGCTGCAATTTTTCATCGATGAGCTGTTCTAGCGCCTGCGTCGTGAACTGTTGAATTTGTTCTGGTGTCGGCTGCTGCCCTCCGAGGCTCAGCAGGAGCAGGCGTGCGCGCTGCCGGACATCAGTAAAAGAGATGGGATCATCGTTCACAACCGCGACAATACCTTCAATTTGCTGGACTTCCGGCACCGCAGGCGCAACCTCTTGCGCGGTCACGGTTGCTGCACCAGTCATTGCCAATATGGTCGCGAGCGTGATTGATCGAAGCATACTCTATCTCCTACGGATCTTGGTCCGCCGTAATCTAATGGCCGAAACATAACGAGTGCTGAACAATGCGCAACGTACATGGCTGCAATGTGTCGAGACTGCGATGGTTGTTTTAATCTACGTCCTGAGATCCAAACCCGCCCAGCGTTTTGAGGGCGAATCGAAACTTGATTGAATCCTCTGGGCCCAGGTCGCGGTCCCGCGCTTCAGAGCGCTCAAAAAAGACTTCAAATCTGGAACAATCATCTTCATAGGCGACGCCGACAGTCTGCCGGATATCGGCTGGGTCCGTGAGGCGACCACTTGCATTGGCACGGCCGGAAATATCTCGGTTGAGGCTGTAAAGAAGATAGTAGTTGTCAGTGACTTTGAAATCCGCAGAGACTTCGATCCCCTCATCACTGAACCCAGAATCAGTGACATTGCCATTGATACTGTAATAGCGCGTATTGCTGCGGAACCGCCAAAGATTGGTCCGGATGCGTGCGTCGATCCGGTTGAGGGCAAGGCTGTCATCATCAAGGCGCACACGCGTTTCGATTTTCAGGGCTTTACCTAAGTCGGCAGAGATCCCGGCAACCCAATCAGATACGGTGCCATCGAGATTAGAGCCAACATCGAAAACAGGATCGGTGGTGTCACGCCAACGCCGTCCGCCGAGCGCAGAAATGCTCATACCGTTTTTCCAGCGCGCGGAAATAGAAGCGCCGAGAGACGCCTTGCTGCCGCCTTCGTAAGTGTCAAATCCAGAGGCCGCGTTCGCTTCGAAAAGCGATGTTTCATCCAGCTCGTAAAACAGACTGTCTTCAATCGGAATGTCAGGGTCGTTCGCGCCGGCGGTTCCATACGCAACCATGGCTTCAGGTTCGATGAGGATGTCGACTGACTTGCCAGGCCGATAAAGAGGATAAGAAAGCCGCGTCCCCAAACTCGCCGCACCGCGAGAAACCTTGTTTTCCCCGCTCGGAATATTGTCGAGTTGATAATAATCGTAGCGGCCTTCCGCAAAGGGCGTCACGAGGAGCCCGTTGGATAACACTCTGGACGTGGACCAATCCGCGCCCGTCGATGCGCGATAACTGTCGACACCAATTTCTCGTTCGAGGATCGCGGTAGACCCGGACAGCGCGAGCGTTCCGAAGTCGCCAAAATCGTACAGCTTCTCCCCAAACATCAAAGGGAGCGCGCGAGGCAGGCGCGCATCACTGTCGCCCTCGCGATTGGTTTCGAAGGTTAGCAAGGCGCTTTCGACATACCAATCGGTGCTTTGTGCCTGCGTGTAGAGCTGATTGAGCAAATAGCGCGGCTGACCCGCATAAAGGCCGCGCTGATCGTTTTCGCCTTCGATGTCATATCGGCGCGTGTACAAATCATCGCTGACCTGTTCGACAGCAAACCCCCAACGCCAACCCGGCCGGATCGCGAAGCCACCTTCTGCAAACAGATGCCCGCGAAACTCATCGTCACCGAATTTCTCTCCATCGGAGTCGAATTCCTGCTCCTGCGTGAAGCTGAAATTCGCCGACAAGGACCCCGACCAAAACCGCTTACGATATTGCATCTCGACCAGAGGATTGACGTTCGCCATGACCTTTGGAGAGATTGTCAGGTCCTGGTAGGGCGAGATCGCCCAATAATAGGGTTGTTCGTAAAACACGCCGAGTTTGGAAGATGTTCCAAAATCAGGGGGCAGAAAACCTGATCGACGATCTGAACTCGGATCCGGGTGCGCAAAGAATGGCAGATAAAAGACGGGGACGCCTGCAACTTCCAAAACTGCGTCCCGATACGACATCATTTGGGCGTCTTGGTCTAAAACCGCACGCCGGGCACGCAGCGCCCAAGTCGGACGATCATTCTCGTCACAGACTTCGCAAGACGTATAGACGATTTTGTCGAGCGCGTTGTAGCCCTCAAGCGTGCGCACAGCAGATTCGGCGACGGCCAATCCGCCATTCTGGATACGTGTTGAGTATCCAATGGCGTACCCATCTGCGAGGTTGGCATCGGTCTCGATCTCGTCGGCGAAGCTTTCCGTGCCGTCTTCATCGATGATGCTGATATTTCCCGTCGCGCGGACCTTATTGGTCTCGCGATTATAGATCAGCCGGTCAGCCAGCAGGATCCGGCCTTCATATTTTGCTTCTACATTCCCTTCAGCGATGACTGTGTTTTCAGCCTCATTGACGAAGATATTGTCGGCGTCGAGCACAACCGTTGGGACTTTCGCCGCGATTGGCTCAGCGGCGGCTTCGGCCTCAGCGGGCGCTTCTTCAGCGCTCTCATCGACGATATTTTGAGCGATCGCGAGTTCCATATGCGCGGCACTTGCTGCCAAGAGCAGTAAACAAGTCCATTTGCGCATGCCGAAACTCCGTTATTCTAACGATAATCCCGCTTAAAACGTGCGCATGCCAGCGTCCAGTGATGCATTCCCGGTTCGACGTTAAATAGCAGTCAGCTGTGGCTTTACAGCGCCAGCGCCGCATATCCACCGGAATAGGTCACGGCTTCTCCAGCGATTTCAAGCTCGACCAATATCGCCGCGCACCGAGCGCTACCGATATCCGCAGCGCGTGCGATTTCTTCGATTGCGGCGGGATGCGGCCCAAGCGCCAGCCTGACGGCCTCTACCTGACTAGAGGGGATCGGATGTTCATCATCGAGGTCGTCATAATATGCAGATGGCGGCGCTTGAATGGTGCGTGGCAGTACAGAACTCAGCGCCTCCATCACATCGTCAGCGTCGCGGACCAATATGGCGCCGTCTCTCAGCAAACGGTTGCTGCCGGAAGATCTCGGTTCGAGCGGAGAGCCAGGCACAGCCATGACTTCTCTGTTTTGCTCCAATGCCGTGCGCGCTGAAATCAGCGATCCGGAGCGTTCGGCGGCCTCAATCACCACCACGCCTTCTGATAGACCCGTTATAATGCGATTACGCCTTGGGAAGTCTTTTGCAGTGGCGCGATGCCCGAAGGGGCTCTCGCTGACAATTAATCCCATCTCAGAGATAGCTTCGTAAAGGTCTCGATGCTGCGGAGGGTAAATATGGTCGATCCCGCCGCCGAGCACCGCAATGGTTCCTCCACTTAGGCTCGCCGCGTGAGCTTCTCCATCAATGCCTCTGGCAAGTCCTGAAACGATGGCCAACCCCTCGTGCGAAAGCTTTGCCGCCATATCTCGCGCCAGTTTTCTTCCCACGGCTGAGGCTTGGCGCGCTCCGACAATTGCGACACTGCGAGTATTGAATAGTGCTACTCGTCCCCGCACGGAGAGCACAGGTGGCGGCGGCGCAAGCTGTTTAAGAAGCGGCGGGAATTCTGGTTGAGACGCGCACAAGATCTGCCCGCCAAATTCGATCGTTTTCTGATACTCGGTTTCGATCGCTGATCTCGGCGGAATTCGCGCACCGGTCGGGCGTCGTGCAAGGGACGGCAGTTGCTTTAAGGCGGATCCGGCTGATCCGAACCGCGCGAGGAGTTGAAAGAATGTGACTGGGCCGATCCGCGGGGTGCGCGCGAGCTGCAGCCAATCCAATGTTTCTTCGTAAGTCAGTCCCCCAGAACTGATAGCTATTTGGATTTACTCCCAAATTTTGGCTCAGTCCCCGAGATTAGCCGTTTGATATTCTCGCGATGTGTCCAGAAGACGAGCACACTTAACGCCAAAAGCGTACCGGCGGCAAATTTTGTCTCGCCAAGATAGTAGGCGCCGAAAGGCACGATCGCTGCCGCCGCCAAGGCCGCGAGCGAAGAAATCCGTGTGATCGCAAACAGACCGAGCCAGATTGGGGCCCCGACCGCGAGCGCGAGCGGAGAAGCGAATGCGAGCAATCCCGCATAGGTTGCAACGCCTTTGCCACCTTTGAAGTTCAGCCATATCGGGTAGCAATGCCCCAGAAACGCCACCGCGCCTGCGATGAGGCCAACATTTCTGTCGCCGCTGAGGTTCGCCATCAAGAAGACGGCCAGGCCAGCTTTAAAGCTATCGAGCAGAAGAGTTGCGAGCGCCAGATCCTTGCGGCCTGTGCGCAATACATTCGTCGCGCCGATATTGCCGGAGCCAATGCTGCGAATATCTCCAAGGCCCGCCATCCGCGTGATCAATAAGCCGAATGGGATCGATCCCAGCAGATATCCCACTATGATCGCCGCCAAATTCCAAATCATTTTCCGCCCTCATCGTATTGTCGTCATTGAACGTGCGCCGCGCAAAGCGTCAAGCCGAGCATGGCATGGCGCCCCCGTTCAGCTGAGAGAGGGGCAGAGGGCCGCTTGTCAAATGCGCCGCACTTCGTATGACACCCAATAGAGAATTAATACGAAATCGTAATGATCGCACATTTGTACTAAAAGGCTGAATTGATGTCCGACTCTGGCACGCGCAAGTCAGGTCCAAGAGGGGCCAATCGCGAGCGTATTTTGCGCGCGGCATTGGACATCATCTCCACAAAGGGCGTCGACAAGGTCACCCACCGCGCTGTTGCAGCTGTTGCAGGTGTATCTCCAGGCACGACAACCTATCACTTTACGACCCGCGAAGATCTCGTGCGCGATGCGTTCTCGCTCTATATTGATGACTATCAGCGCGCCCTTGTCGAAACCCTGACGAATCGGCCCGTGGCGACGAAGGAAGATTTTGTTCGATTTCTCGGCGGCATGACGACGCTCAATCCTGAAAATTCAGGGTTGGAAGCGATTGAGTATGAAATGGTCTTATTCGCCGGTCGCGACGATGCGATGCGGATGCGCGTGGCGGCATGGTCGCGGACCTTGGAGAGCTGGTTGTCTGACCCGCTAGAGAGACTTGGCGCGAGCCGACCCTTGGAAGCTGCGCGTATGTTGGTCGCGCTGTCGCGCGGCAGCGAGTTTGAAGTTCTATCGCGCAGCCAGGAAATTCATCGCGATCAGTTTGCGGCCCGGCTCGGGACACTGCTGGATGCTATCCTGCGCTAGTTACTGTTCGCTAGTCGGTCGAGGGCTGTCTGCAAGATGATTGCGGCAGCGGAGGCATCAATCGCCTCAGCCCGTCTGGCCCGGCTCAAATCTGCGGCTATCATCACACGCTCAGCCTCTGCGCTTGAAAGCCGCTCATCCTGAAATGCGAGCGGCACATCGCGGTGTTTGAGGATATTGAAAACCAGCGCCTTGGTGGCCTGTACTCTGGGGCCTGCACTGCCATCCAGATTGAGCGGAAGGCCAATCACCAATCCGGCACATGACCGCTCATCAAAAATCTCGAACAATCGATCCAGGACCGGCTTCAATTTTCGCCCGCGTGGAATGACTTCGACCGGCGTTGCAATCATGCGCAGTCCATCTGAAACCGCAATGCCAACCGTCTTCGATCCAGGATCTAGTCCGAGCAAGGGCCCTGATTTGGGGAGGTTTAAGAGATTGAGTTCAGGCATGGGCTTGTCTTACGGCTCACTCGCGCGTATCGCTGCGCCCGTCAATCGGAGTTACCAGTCCATGAGCGTTACTAAAGACGATGTAAAAAAAGTCGCGCGCCTCAGCCGTATTGCGGTGCCTGAAGAAAAGCTCGAAACCCTCGCGGGAGAGCTGAGCGGAATTATGGGCTGGATTGAGCAACTCAACGAGGTCGATGTCGAAGGTGTTGAGCCAATGACATCCGTCGTCGCGGCAAACCTGCCGATGCGCGACGACGTTGTCAGTGATGGCAGCATTCAGGACCAAGTCCTGGCAAATGCGCCGAAAACCGATGAAGGCTTTTTCGTTGTACCAAAAGCCGTCGAGTAGGGTGCTATTTTAGCGCCGCGACTTCGACAGTTTCTTCTTCCTCAGTAGTCTCTTCAGTTTCGTCTTCGGCTTTGTCTTTACCGGCGTCTTTATCCCACTCGTAGATCGCTTTGATCAGGCAGGATTGTTTGGCGCCGCGGTGACCGACATTCCCAAATGGAGAGTCAAACGCGATGATCCGATCACCTTTCGAGAGACAGCTGCTGAACGAATCAATCGCAAGCCCCTGCGCGTGATCCAAGTCAAAGCACCCTGGGAAAGTTTCAATCAAAAAGTGATCACGTCCTTCACGGACAACGACAGCGCGTTTCGTAGTTTGACCGAAGCTGTCGATTTGGCTGGCAAAGCATAGGTTTTTGACTTGCTCACCGCGCCGAGGGTCATCTGCAAAGACCTGAGCCGCTCGTTCTTGATCTCGCGCTTCAAGTTGTTCCGGTGTGAGTTCGGTCGCACAAGCGGAGGCGACGAGGAGTAAGGCGGTGAACGCTATACGATGGGACATATGGGCAGCTCCTTTGGCTGTGCTTAAGAGTACGGTTTAATTGGGAGCAATCTAATCAAATCACAGTGACTATGAACCAATCACAACAATGATCTCTATAGAACGGCGTTTAAAGCTTGTATTTGGCCCCCAAGGCGGCATACGAAGGCGCCTGAAATTACGATTTGAATATGGGAGCTCGCATGAGCGATCTGACAAAACTGACCCTCACTGACGCGATGGATGGCCTGAACAAAGGCGACTATTCCAGTGTAGAGCTGACGCAAGCCTTTGTGGATGCGATTTCTGCCTCAAATGCTTCATTGAATGCCTATGTGGTTGAGACGCCGGAGCTGGCACTCTCTATGGCTGCTGAATCAGACAAGAGACGGGCAGACGGCAAGGCAGGGCGCCTCGATGGCGCGCCATTGGGCGTCAAAGATCTTTACTGCACCAAAGGCGTTCGCACGACAGCGTGTTCGAACATCCTTGGCGAGTTCACCCCGACTTATGAAAGCACCGTCACCCAGAATCTTTGGGATGAAGGTGCGGTGATGCTCGGCAAGCTCAATATGGATGAGTTTGCGATGGGATCGTCCAACGAAACCTCTCGATTTGGCCCGCCGTCAAACCCATGGCGCCGATCTGGTAGCAATGCGACGCTGACCGCAGGTGGGTCGTCTGGTGGATCTGCAACCGCGGTTGCGGCTGATATCTGCCTAGCCGCGACGGCGTCAGACACGGGTGGGTCTATTCGCCAGCCTGCCGCATTTACGGGAACTGTCGGGATCAAACCAACTTATGGCCGTGCATCACGCTATGGCATGGTCGCGTTTGCGAGCTCTCTTGATCAGGCTGGACCGATCGCGAAAACCGTTACGGATGCTGCGTTGCTCACTGAGATCATGTGCTCGCATGATGACAAAGACTCAACATCGTTGAACGTCGAGACGCCAGACTGGGTGTCAGAGGTCAGCAAAGGCGTCAAAGGCATGAAGATCGGGGTACCTAAAGAGTACCGCATTGATGGCATGCCAGAAGAAATCGAGAAGCTCTGGCAGCAGGGCATTGAATGGCTCAAATCAATGGGCGCAGAGATTGTTGACGTTTCACTGCCACATACGAAATATGCGCTACCTGCCTATTACATCGTGGCGCCCGCGGAAGCCTCTTCCAACCTCGCACGCTATGACGGTATGCGATATGGCGCCCGTCAGGACGGCGAGGGTCTGATCGGCACGTATGAAGGCACCCGCGCTGAGGGCTTTGGTGCGGAGGTGCAGCGCCGCTTGATGATCGGGACCTATGTTCTGTCATCGGGCTACTATGACGCCTACTATCTGCGCGCGCAAAAGGTCCGCACGCGTATCCTGCAGGACTTTGAGGCCGTATTCGCAGATGTGGATGCGCTGCTGACGCCGACCTGCCCAAGCGCAGCCTTTGCGTATGGCGAGAAGACTGATGATCCGGTGCAAATGTACTTGAACGACATTTTCACGGTGACCGCGAACTTGGCAGGTCTACCCGGAATTTCGGTGCCAGCAGGGATCGACAATGATGGGCTACCGCT
>JALUWJ010000094.1 GCA_027019605.1 Henriciella sp.
ATCGGCGTTGCGACGCTGGAAAAACTGGCAAGCGGCGACGCGAAGCTGCACAGCCGAAAATTGCGGGCATTCGACGAGCCGCCGTTCCGATAGGAGAGATCATGCAAGACCGAGTAAAGTCGTTCGAGAACGTTCGAAACTTCCGAGATTTCGGCGGGTATAGCGGTGCCGGCGGACGACGCGTTCGCACCGGTGTCCTGTTCCGCTCTGCGCAATTTGGCGAAGCCAGCGAGGCCGACATGACGGCGCTTGCGACCTATAATATCAAGATCCAGGCTGACTTACGCCGCCCGGATGAGCGCGAACGGCACGGCCATCGCTGGCCGGTTGAGGGCGTGCAGGTGATTTCAAGCGACAAAGGCGAAGCCACGCAGGCACCGCATGTACGGTTCCTGTCCGAAGTGGCCGTGGATGCGCCCAAAGCACATGGCTGGATGACGGAGTACTATCAGGCCGCGCCGTTTAAGGAGCAGCATATCGAATCCTTCTCGGCCTGGTTCAATGCGATTGCCGAGCTCGGCCAAGACGAAGCGGCCGTGGTCAATTGCGCGGCCGGTAAAGACCGGACGGGCATTCTCTGTGCCTTGACGCATCATGTGCTCGGCGTCGATCGTGAGGCGATTTTTGCAGACTATGAGCTGACCAATCAGGCTGCGAATGTTGAAGCGCGCCTGCCAGAGATGGCGCGCTTGTTCAACGAGCACATTGGCAAAGACTATGATGATGCTGTCTACCACCCGTTTGTTGGGGTAGATGGCAAATTTCTGGATGCTGCATTGAGCAGTATTTCGGCCCAGTCTGGCAGCCTTGATACCTATTTGCGCGAAACGCTTGGCGTCGATGAGGCCAAGAAGGATCGATTGCGGGCAGCCTATCTCGCCTAGGCCAAATATCTGATCACACTTTTCGTGAACCCCTTGTTATTCGCTGGGTTTCCGGCTTATCGGGACGCATGACTGATACTGTTCGCTTATGCGCCGTCCAGGCCGCGCCCGCTCTCTTCGACAAAAAAGCTAGTCTCGATATCGCAATAGACTGGATCGAAAAAGCCGGGAAAGAGAAGCCCGACGTGATCGCATTCGGTGAGGCGTGGCTGCCCGGATATCCGTTCTTCATTGACAGCCCGCTCTCCGACAATTGGTGGGAAGCGGCGAGCGAACTTCTGAAAAATGGGGTCCGTCTGGATGGACCGGAAGTTGAAGCGCTTTGCAAAGCGGCGAAACGCGCTGGCTCTGATCTTGTAATCGGTGTCAACGAGCTGGACCCGCAAACTGAGGCGACGCTGTATTGCACCATGCTGACGATTGGCCGGGAAGGGAAAGTGCTCAACCGCCATCGCAAGCTCAAGCCTACCCATCATGAGCGTTCGGTCTGGGGCGATGGAGACGCCAAGGGCTTAAAGCCGGTTGCGCGTGGGTGGGGGCGTTTGTCGTCACTCAATTGCTGGGAGCATAATGCCGTACTGCCCGCCTATGCTTTGATGGCGCAGGGCGTAGATGTCCATGTTGCGGCGTGGCCAGGGCGCGAGCCGGAAGAAGCGCCAAGTCAGCCGGTCTGGGCGCGTCAGCTGTTGCTGAGCCGGGCCTTTGCCAGCCAGGCAGGGGCTTGGGTCATTTGTTCGGCGGGAATTCGAATGAAGAAAGACGTACCGGAGCGGTTTCAGTCCCTCTACGAGTTCGACCATAATGGCGGCGCGGCCATTATTGATCCGCGCGGCGAGGTCGTGGCGGGCGTTCTGTCAGATGAAGAAGGGATTCTTGTCGCGGATGCAGATTTGGCTCTGGCCCGCGCGTGCAAAGTGGCAAGCGACCCGGCGGGACATTACTCCCGGCCGGATCTCTTTAGACTAGAAGTGGATGGCCAGGAGATTTATCCCGGCGATCGCGGTTAGCTGGCGCTCAGCTGTTTAGCCAGCTTGTTGGCAAAACGGCGTGAGGCGCGATTGGCGTCTGTCCAGACACCAGAACCGACGACGTCGCGAATGTCATTTTCGAACCAGCCATACTCTTGGGTGGCAACAACGTTTCCAGACGCGTCGTAAACAGTTGCGTTGAGCTCCATGCCGCCGAGCGAAATGGACCGAAATGCATCCAAGCCTGGCTCGGCCGAAATTTGTTCCAGGGTTGGGCGGTTTGGCTTGGCCTCGACGATTTCGACGTCCACTTTCGCTGGATCGACACCGGCTTTCTCAAAGGCATATTCCAGGTCTTCGAGAATATCTTCGGTCAGGATTTCACCTTCGCGCTCACCAAGATTTTCAGCGAGATCTTCAGCGAAATCATCGCTATAGGTCACAGCGATTTCGGTCGCAGCGGCGGTTTGCAAGATGGCGAGTGTGCCAATGGCTGCAAAGATCGTTTTCATCGTATCAGCTCCTTTTCTAGTCAGAACAGAATAGAATATAGAGCAATATTCCATTCTGTTCCAATCACGCCCTTGCGAGCGTTTCGTTAGATCGTGTCCACAAACACAATCTCTGCGTCTTCCAGGCCTTTCAGCGTGAGCTTGGCATCACCTGTGATCGCGGCACCATCTCGCGCATTGAGGACTTCGCCATTCAGCTCAATGGAGCCTGCTGCGAGGACCAAATACCCGAAACGACCCGCCTTGACCTCATAGTCGAGCTGCTCGCCCGCTTTCAGAGTCGCCCCCAAGACGGCGGCGTCTTGGCGGATCGGCAGTGCATCAGCATCACCCTGACCGCTGGCCAAGGTGGCCCATTCTCCGGACCTGTCAGCTTTCGGAAACGCCTTGGCGCCCCAGTCTGGGG
>JALUWJ010000095.1 GCA_027019605.1 Henriciella sp.
GGCCATCGCCTCCAGCACCACCAGGCCGAACGTATCGGTCAGGCTTGGGAAGACGAAAGCATCGGCGCTCGCATAATAATTGGCGAGGTCTTCCCCAAATCGTGCGCCAAGGAAGTGAACTTCCGGGTACTTCTTTTTCAATCCTTCCAGTGCAGGACCATCACCGACCACAACTTTCGATCCCGGAAGATCAAGCTCGACAAAGGCTTCAATATTCTTTTCGACGGCAACTCGGCCGACATTTAAGAAAATTGGCCGAGGCAATCCTTCGAACGGATCATTCTCAGCGCCGGCCTCGCTCCGCCGTGACGGGTGAAACAATTCAGTGTCCACGCCGCGCGTCCAGGCCACGAGGTTGATAAACTCTTTGGCTCGGAGTTCTTCGACCATGCTGGGCGTCGGGACCATGACTTTGCCGGAATATTTATGAAACCAGCGTACGAAACTGTACCCAGCGGCGGTTGGAACCGGCAGGCGCGCCGACACATATTCTGGAAACCTCGTGTGATAGGCCGTCGAGAAGGGGTGCTTGATCTTCAAACACATCTTGCGACCCGCCATACCCAGCGTGCCTTCGGTAACAATATGAATGGCGTCTGGCTCGAAGGATTCAAACCGCTCTTTGATCCGGCGCTCTGCAAACAAAGCCAGTTTGATTTCAGGATAAGTCGGCAGCGGCATCGTTGTGAAGCCTTCGCCGGGGTGAATCACATCAAACTCGTGACCTTCGGCTTCCAGTTCGGAGATGACGCGTTGCATCGTGCGAACCACGCCATTCACCTGTGGTTCCCAGGCGTCCGTGACGATCATTATGCGCATTCACCAGCTCCTCGTCGCCCCGATGACGATTGCAGGTGCAGTCTAAGGAGCGACGCTTGCGGCGTAAAGCTGAGGATGGATTGCAACTGCTTTAGCCTTGGGTCATTCGCCGCCGCACGGTGCGAATACAAAGTCATTGGCATCGCTGCCATCAATCTTGGAAATTTGCGCCCGCAGCTGATCCCCATCGCGCCAATACCGGATGCGTTGTGGGTAATCATGCGCGTCATTCGCGAAGGTAACTATTTCGGAAATTGTCTCGATGGCCGGAAATGCGGATGGGCCGTTGCCGCGTGGATAGGCATTAAAGGTCGACGTCTCGCCCGGATCGATGCGCATCTGTTCGAAGAACACGGCCTTGGCCTCGTGGAACACGACGGAGTAGCCGAAATAGTAGCCGCCTTCAGATTGTGACCAGACCTCGCGCGTGCTGCCGTCTTCGCTGTTCCAGCACCCCGTTAGCCAATCGAAATGATTCGCTGGGTTTTGCGCTACGCTCGGCGTGGACACGCATGCAGACAGCAGGATCAAGCTTATGGCTGAGCGAATCATTTTTGCGCGCCCTCCCGGCTATTTTTTCATTCAAGCCAACCCTATTCGACATGTGGGGCGGCGCAATCGCTAGATAACGGGTTGTGAAAGGGTACACCTACTAGATGTAGTGGCTCGGTCCATGACCCACGTCTGATTGTGTGTGGCTCCTGCGGTCGGTGGCACGCGTTATTCGAAAAAAAATTCAAGCGCTTTGGGGAGGAATTTTTTTTTCAAGAAAAGCAGTGTCCTCGCAGCCCCAATTGGGACGGGGCTGAGGGCTGCGAATTAACCAGTTATTAACCACTTATCCACCGCCAAAATGACGTTTTTGAGACGGCGGCTGTTGACCTCTCATTAACCTTAGAGGCACAATATGTTGTGTGAGGGCTGATTTGAAACACCGTATATGGCGGTTTTCGGATTAATTCCTATATGTGACGGGCCTTATGCAAGGGGTAAGAGACTATGGCAGGCACCAACAACGCGACGCTCGCAAAAGACGCTAAATCTAAGGACGTGCAATCCGGCGCGCCGGATTTGCGAGTCGTGCCGAGCATTCAGGTTGATCGGTCGCGCGACGCGCTTCTGACGGAGTTTGGTAAAGTCACGCTCGAAGATCGTTATTTGCTCCCAGGCGAGTCTTATCAGGACATGTTTGCGCGTGTCTCGGAAGCGTTTGCGGACGATGCTGATCACGCCCAGCGCCTGTATGACTATATGTCGAAGCTCTGGTTCATGCCTGCGACACCGGTGCTCTCGAATGGCGGCGCCGATCGTGGTCTCCCAATTTCTTGCTTCCTGAACCAAGTCGGCGACAGCCTGGACGATATCGTCGGCACCTGGACCGAGAACGTTTGGCTGGCGTCAAATGGCGGCGGCATTGGCACTTATTGGGGCAATGTGCGTTCGATTGGCGAGAAAGTCGGCAATAGCGGTCAGACCAGCGGCATCATCCCATTCATTCGCGTCATGGACTCTCTGACCCTGGCGATCAGCCAAGGCTCTCTGCGCCGTGGCTCTGCGGCCTGCTATCTGGACGTCCACCACCCGGAAATCGAAGAATTCCTGGAAGTGCGTAAGCCATCCGGTGACTTCAACCGGAAGTCTTTGAACCTGCACCACGGCATCAATATCACCGATGCCTTTATGGAAGCAGTGAAGAATGACGAGGAATTTGAGTTGCTCTCTCCAAAGAGCGGTGAGCCGCTGCGCAAAGTGAATGCGCGGAAAATCTGGCAGAAAATTCTCGAGCTGCGCATCCAAACAGGTGAGCCATATCTCTTGTTCACCGACACCGTGAACAATGCGATGCCGGCGCACCAGCGTCAGCTTGGTCTGAAAGTGACGCAGTCTAACCTGTGCTCTGAGATCACGCTGCCAACCGGCGTTGATCATCACGGCGAAGATCGCACAGCCGTCTGCTGCTTGTCGTCGATCAATGCTGAGAAGTATTTCGAGTGGAGCAAGGACGAGCTTTTCCTCGAAGACGTTTATCGCTTCCTGGACAATGTTCTTCAGGACTTTATCGATCGTGCACCCCCAGAAATGGCGCGCGCCGTCTACTCTGCGAAGCGTGAGCGCTCCGTTGGCCTCGGCCTGATGGGCTTCCACTCATTCCTGCAGTCGCTGAACCTCCCAATGGAGAGTGCGATGGCGAAGGTTTGGAACGAGAAATTGTTCAAGCACATTCGCCAGGGCGCAGACGCAGCCTCTGTGAAGCTCGCGAAAGAACGCGGCCCGTGTGAGGATGCCGCCGAAGCCGGCATGATGGCGCGTTTCAGCCACAAAATGGCGGTCGCACCAACTGCATCGATCTCAATTATTTGTGGCGGCACCAGCGCCGGCATCGAGCCGATCCCGGCAAACGTTTACACGCACAAAACGCTGTCTGGCTCGTTCACCGTGAAGAACAAGTATCTTGAGCAAATGCTCGAAGAGAAGGGCGAGAACACAGACGAGGTTTGGACTTCTATCCTCGAACACGAAGGCTCGGTTCAGCACCTGGACTGCCTAGACGAGCATGAGAAGTCGACCTTCAAGACAGCGTTCGAAATCGACCAACGTTGGATCATTGAGCACGCTGCCGACCGCACGCCTTACATCTGTCAGGCACAGTCGCTGAACGTGTTCCTGCCAGCAGATATCAATAAGTGGGACCTGCACATGCTGCACTGGACCGCTTGGGAGCGCGGCGTGAAATCGCTTTATTACTGCCGCTCTAAGTCTGTTCAGCGTGCGAGCTTTGCCGGCGCCGACGAAAAAGAGGCGAGCATGTCAGGCATGGACGTCCCAAATACCGACTATGACGAGTGCCTTGCCTGTCAGTAGTCTGACTTCAAATCCGAATAAAAACCCCGCCTAAATGGCGGGGTTTTTTGGTTTTAGGGCGGTAAAACGTGTGAGAATCGCTTGTTATTTCGAGCGTATTTCGTGTTTTCACGGCGACACAATCTCAAAAAAGCGCCAATTTTTGACAAAAATGAACAATGTTTGCGGCTCAGTTAACTTTGTTTCACGGGTCAAAAACCGGTCAGATCTCTAAGAAACAAAGGCCTGATCACGTTTCCGTGAGGCGTAAATGCTTAATATGGGTAAGGAGAAACGGATTTTGGGGCTCAAAACGTTCATGTTAAGGTAAGGATCATCAGCCAGCTTCAGGGGGACAACGGAGCTGGCACCATATGAGAGGCTTGGGACAAATGATTATTGCAAGTGCGACTATGGTCGCCGCGATGGCATGCCAAACCTGTGTTCATGCGCAAGTGAACTCAGGTCCCCAAATTGATGATGCAGTGATCCTCGCGGCCAGCCGAGCGCTCGGGGAGCGATCGCAGACGCGTGTAAACCTTGTCTATTCCGGGTCATTTGCGCGAACTGAGACCACACGCCATTTCGGTTATCAGATCCCAAAAGACACAGATCTCAAATTTTCCGCTGAGAGTTCGAATGCGCTGCGAGCGGACCGGCTCTATGCGAGCTCGATCATGACAGACGTCGCCGCCGAACGGGCGGGGGCGAGCCTCTCTCCTGTACCGCGCGAACAACGTAGCTTGACGGCTGAGCTTGCCCTTTCTGCGCCCGCCGAACGTACCGGACTTGGCTTTGATGTCGGCATCGCGCCGCGTGTCGCGATTACCCGCGACGGTCAATTCGCGTCTCGCCGTTTCGGGGGTGAAGTTCGGATCGGTCAAAACTTCGATAAGCGCGGCGAGAGCACTGACTCCAGTTGGTATCTGTTCGCCGGCGCTGATGGCGAAGCCCTGGTTTGGGAGCCCAATCAAGAAGGCCGCGTCGCCGCAGGTGATATGGCGCTTCGTGACAAGGTTACAGTTGGCGACGCCCAAGTCGGCGTCTCGATCCAACGCGGCCTGGGGCAACTGTCTTTCAGTTACATTCGGCGCGAAGTTGAGTATCGCGAGCGCAATCTTGGCGCGACTGAAAATGAGGACTTCGCGGGCGTGAGCTTTACCATTAAGCGCTGACCGCATGGTTGCTCAAAAATTTGTAGGAGCCGCCAGTTTGGCGGCTTTTTTTGTGGCCGCCGCTGGCGCGCAAGACATCGAGAATTCGGAGTTAGAACCGCCGCGCCAGGCCGGCGTCTGGTCGCTGACCTCTGAGAATGATCTTTTTGGTGGCACGGACCGGAATTACTCAAACGGGCTGCGGATTGAGCGCGTGCGCCCGGCCAACGAGATCACGCCCGGCCTCAATTGGGTCGCCAACAGGATTCCCTTCCTCGACCTCGACCGCACGGAACTCCGCCAAGGCTTTGCGCTGTCGCATACGATCTTCACCCCAGAAGATATTGAAACCCCGGAGCCAGACCCGGCAGATCGCCCCTATGCGGCCTGGCTCTATGCGTCCGGAACCGTGGTGGGCACTACCCGGCTCGGACCAGGCGAGATGGTGCAGGACGTCCTGCAGGTAAATCTTGGCGTCGTTGGCCCGTCGGCTGCGGGCCGCTTTGTGCAAGAGAACTGGCATGATTTGATCCAGGCGGTTGAGCCGAGAGGCTGGGACTCTCAGCTCAAAGATGAGCTCGGGGTCGAGATTACGGCGCAGCGATTGCGCCAGTATGAAGGGCCCGATCTGCCGTTTGGCTTGGAAACCGACTATGCGGTGCATGGCGGGGCAACTCTTGGCAATGTTCGCACCTATGCCTCTGTCGGCGGCATGGCCCGAATCGGTTGGGATCTGTCTTCAGACTTTGGCCCACCGCGCATTCGCCCAGCGCTTGCCGGGGCAGGTGTGTTTCGTCCGGGCCGTCCATTTGGCGGTTATCTCTTTGCCGGCATTGAAGGGCGCGCCATCGCCCGCGACATGTTTCTGGATGGTAATCTGTGGCGTGACAGTGCCCGCGTTGAAGACCGCCGCGATTTCGGCGCAGACTTGCAATTTGGCGCAGCGCTGCATCAAGGCGATGTGCAAGTCGCGTTTACCTATGTTCATCGGACCGAGGAGTTCGTCGCCCAAAGCGGGCCGCAACGTTTCGGTGCGGTCTCGGTTTCGATTGCGCGTTAAACGAGCGGCGGTCGGTTTACAGACCTGATTCGAGGTTAACAATCGCTTTCTTGTGGGCAGGCTGTGGAGAAGTGCCGCATGGGCACAGGATAGATCTTGCGTCCTTGTCCGGATTTGGACACTATATGTAGTGTACTAGATATTTAAGGGGTTTGAGCATGGCCGATGGTATGGCGAAACTTCCGGGACTCTTAACACCGTCCCATTCTTACAAACCGTTCCGCTATCCGTGGGCGTATGATTTCTGGAAGCTGCAGCAGCAAGTGCACTGGCTGCCAGAAGAGGTTCCACTTGGTGAAGACTGCAAGGATTGGGTCAACAAACTCAATGACAAAGAGCGCAATCTGCTGACTCAGATTTTCCGCTTCTTTACCCAGTCTGACGTCGAGGTCGGCGCCAACTATATGGAAAACTATATGCCGCTGTTTAAGCCGGTAGAGGTGCGCATGATGCTCTCTGCGTTCTCCAATATGGAGACGGTGCATATCGCGGCTTATGCGCTGCTGCTCGAAACCATCGGTATGCCGGATTCTGAATTCTCTGCCTTTATGGAATATGAGGAGATGGCGGCGAAGCATGACTATCTCGGCCAGTTCGGCACAGACACAGAAGAAGATATTCTCACTTCAATGGCCGTGTTTGGCGGCTTCACAGAGGGTCTGCAGCTGTTCGCATCCTTTGCGATGCTGATGAACTTCCCGCGCTTCAATAAGATGAAGGGTATGGGTCAAATCGTGTCCTGGTCTGTGCGCGATGAGTCGTTGCACTGCGAAGGCATGATGAAAATGTTCCACACGTTCGCCGCAGAAACCGGCGCGCTGACGAGCAAAGTCAAAGGCCGCATTCGTGAATGCTGTGAGACTGTCGTTCAACTCGAAGACAAGTTTATTGAGCTGGCCTTTGAGGCGGGTGAAGTCGAAGGCATGACGCCCGAAGATATCAAACAGTATATTCGCTATATCGCAGACTGGCGCATGGGGCAGCTCAAGCTTGATCCAATCTTTGGCGTCGAGAAGCACCCGATCCCATGGCTCACCGAAATCTTGAACGGCGTTGAGCACGCAAACTTCTTTGAAGCGCGCGCCACCGAATACTCAAAAGGTGCGACTCAGGGCGACTGGCACGGCGATAGCGGTGTCTGGTCCATGTTCGATAAGCGCAAGCCGCAGACCGTGTTGGCTGGCTAGCCTATCGTGTCCACAAATTCAGGGAAGGCGCGGCTAGACAGTCGCGCCTTTTCTGTGTCTCCTGATCTCGGATAGAGGGAGGCGTGAATGCGCAAACTATTGGTTGGAGTTTCGAGTCTTTTGGTCCTGACGGCCTGTGGTCAATCTGCGGATGTGTCTTGGGAAGAAGCTTGTAATACGGTCATGGCGGACCCGGATGTCCAGCGCGATATCCTGGATGCCGCTGTCACGGTCGAGTCTTACTGCACCTGCACTAGCAAGCAGGTCGTCGCTTTGCCTGAAACAGAGCGCGACACGGCTATTGGAACCCTTGAAATGATGGCCGAGCTCATGGGCGAGCATAATGGATCTGCCGAAGCGGCTTTCCGGCAACTCAGAGAGGCAGGCCGCGCTGATGACGCGACGCCGGAAGCGATCGCCGCTTACGAAAATATGGATGAGCTGGGCGAGCAGCTGGAAGAGTTTCTGGACAATATGCGAGCCGCTGGCGGGCTTTGCCCAGTCTAAGGCGGCTTAAACTTTCACGCCGCCTTTAGCAGCATCCGCGAGGAAGGCGGCGAGGCCTTTGTCCGTCAGCGGGTGATTGGCGAGGCCTTTCAAGACATTTGGTGGAACCGTCGCAACGTCCGCGCCAGCCAGCGCAGAGAGTTTGACATGGTTTGCGCTTCGGATCGAAGCGGCCAGGATCTCCGTCTCGAACATGTAATTGTCATAGATCACACGGATCTCTTCGATCAGTTCCATGCCATCAATATTGATATCGTCGAGGCGGCCGATGAAAGGCGAGATATAGGCGGCACCTGCTTTCGCCGCGAGCAGCGCCTGATTGGCTGAGAAGCACAGCGTCACGTTCACCGCGGTGCCCATATTGGCAAGCTCGCGGCAGGCCCGCAGCCCATCCATGGTCAGCGGTAGTTTGACCGCAACATTCGGGGCAATCGCTTGCAGCTTCTTGCCTTCTTCGACCATAGCTTCCCATTCGGTCGCAACGACTTCGGCGCTGACATGGCCTTCGGTGAGGTCACAGATCTCAGCGATAACTTCTTTAAAATCACGGCCCGACTTGGTGATCAGAGAGGGGTTCGTGGTGACGCCATCGATCAGGCCCGTGGCTGCCAGCTCCTTAATCTCGGTCGTGTCTGCGGTATCGACGAAGAATTTCATAGCTCATCCTCCAAAGCCTGTTCGTGTTTAGACGGGACGTCCGATTGACGTGTAAGTGAACCCGCGTTTTGCCATATCGTCTGGTGAGTAGATGTTGCGCAAGTCGACAACCACGTCACCGTTCAGGGATGCTTTGATGCGCTCTAAATCGAGGGCGCGGAACTGGTCCCACTCGGTCAAAATGACCATCGCATCTGCGCCATCGACCGCACCGTACGCGTTTTCGGCATAGTCGATCCCATCAAGCAAATGCTTCGCTTCTTCCATCGCCTCTGGATCATAGGCTTTGATCTTGGCGCCTGCCTCAACCAAAGCTGGAATGATGTCTAAGCTCGGGGCATCGCGCATATCGTCGGTGTTTTGCTTAAACGCGAGGCCGAGCACGCCGATCGTCTTGCCAGAAACATCGCCGCCCATGGCTTTGATAATCTTGCCGGCCATCGCTTTTTTGCGAGATGCGTTCACCTCTACGACCGTGTCGACGATGCGAACCGGCGAGTTGTGATCATTCGCGGTCTTGGTCAGCGCCAGTGTGTCTTTCGGGAAGCATGATCCGCCATAGCCTGGGCCAGCGTTCAGGAATTTCTTACCAATCCGGCCGTCGAGGCCGATGCCGCGAGACACTTCTTGTACGTTCGCGCCGACCGCTTCGCAGAGGTCCGCCATCTCATTGATGAAGGTAATCTTCACGGCGAGGAACGCGTTCGCAGCATACTTGATCAGCTCGGATGTGCGGCGTGCTGTGAACACAATGGGGGTTTGGTTGAGGAAGAGCGGGCGATAAAGCTCTTCCATAATCTCTTTAGCGCGCTCGTCCTCGGTTCCGACGACGACGCGGTCTGGGATTTTGAAGTCTTTGATCGCCGCGCCTTCGCGCAGGAATTCCGGGTTTGAGACGACAGCAAAATCGGCATCCGGGCGTTTCTTGCGGATGATCTCTTCGACTTCGTCGCCGGTTCCGACCGGTACAGTTGATTTGGTCACGACCACGGTAAAGCCCGTCATCAGCTCTGCGATTTCCTCGGCGGCGGCATAAACGTAGGACAAATCCGCATGCCCATCGCCGCGCCGGGACGGCGTCCCTACGGCAATAAACACCGCATCCGCATCAGCGATCGCTTCTTTTGCGTCCGTGGTGAAAAACAGGCGCTCTTCTTTGACGTTCTTCTCAACCAAATCGTCGAGGCCAGGCTCATAGATCGGCATGATGTTTTGGTGCAGGCGGTCAATTTTGCTGGCATCCTTGTCGACACATGTGACCACGTGTCCGAAATCAGCAAAGCAGGCCCCACTCACCAGGCCAACATAGCCTGTTCCAATCATTGCTACGCGCATACTAAACCCTCACAATTTGAGCCGACTCACGCTCAGCCGGACAGGTGCAATTTTTGGCTGCCGGGGTCAAGCCTAGCGGTCAGCCTGTTTAGAGTTGAAAGACTTTCCGAGGTTGGAACCGGCCAGCGCGAACTTCGCCAAGGGCGACGGCTTGTTTGTCCGTCATAGCGAGGGCCAGACGGTCACCTGAGTCCAAGTCGGCTTCGCCGCGCCACTGCTCAACAATATGCGGCAGGAGCACGACTTCGCGGCCAAGTTTGAGCGCATCGGCATCGCCGCGATCCATCTCAATCTTTGGGACATCATCCAAAATCGTCTCAAGCGGTTTCAGCGTGGCAGCGAGGGCATCCTTGTCTTCGCTAAGCGCCTCCAGGTCGGACAGTTTGATGCTGGCTGGCTCATCCAGCGCCCCGACACGGGTGCGGCGCAAGGCACTCACATGCCCTTCAGCGCCGAGCGCCGTGGCAAGATCGCGGGCCATTGCGCGGACATAAAAGCCTTTGCCGGAAACGACCCGCAAAGTTGCGTGGTCGGTATCTGCCATCTCAACCAGCTCTGCTTCATAGACCGTGACTTGCCGCGATGGGATCTCAAACGCTTCCCCGTCTCGCGCCAGATCATAAGCGCGTTCGCCCTGGACTTTGATCGCCGAATACTTGGGCGGAACCTGCTGAATGTCACCGACGAAATCAGGCAGCGCTGCTTCGATCTGTTCGCGTGTGGGGCGGATATCAGATGTTGCGATGACGTCGCCTTCTTTGTCCTGACTGGCGGTCGAGCTGCCCCACTCGATGGTGAACACGTATTCCTTGTCACAATCCATCGCCCATTGCGCCGTCTTGGTGGCCTCGCCAAACGCGATCGGCAGGATGCCGTCCGCGAGCGGATCTAGCGTGCCGCCATGCCCAGCTTTTTGGGCATTGTAGAGGCGTTTCAAGATGCCGACGACCTGGGTTGAGGTCACATCAACAGGCTTATCAACGGCGAGCCAGCCATGCACTGGATCGCCTTTGCGTTTTCTTTGGCGTCCCATTCGGGCCTCCACGCATTCTAGCAGCGGATTGGAGCGTTCTTAGTCTTTGAACGCGCTGAAGACGTCATCTGCTGACGGCTCATCGGCGGCTGGGGCCGCTGGCTCGCTGAGATCAACGGTTTGCTCAACCGCATCTGCTGGGGCGAGGCCTGGACCTTCCTCTTGCGCAGCGCGTTCAGCGTCCATCTTCTTGCGGCGGCTTGAGGCTTTCGCAATCACTTCATCAAGCTCAATTTGTGAGCAAAGACCGAGCGTTACAGGGTCGACCGGTTTTATGTTCTGGCTGTTCCAGTGCGTCTTGTCTCGAACATTGGTGATCGTCGCTTTGGTCGTGCCGATCAGTTTCGAGATTTGCGGATCATTCACCTCAGGGTGATTGCGAATGAACCAGGCAATCGCATCTGGCTTGTCGCCGCGACGTGCCACGGGTGTGTAGCGCGCGCCTTTGCGCTTGGGCTGCGGGATGTGCGCGATTTTGGATGGCGCGGTTTTCAGACGATAGTCTGGATCTTCTTCGCCTTTTTGGATTTCCTCACGCGTCAGCTCACCACCGGAGATCGGGTCAACGCCGCGCATATTCTCAGCCACGTCACCGTCAGCAATGCCTTTGACCTCAAGATGGTGAAGGCCGCATAGATCAGCGATCTGATCAAAGGTCAGCGTGGTATTGTCGATCAGCCAGACCGCGGTTGCCTTTGGCATCAAAATATCGGCCATGGGGAGCTCCTTAAAACAAACGCCAGAAATGCAGCCGCCCGAGACTCCAGTCTCGGGCGGTCAGGTTTCAGGCGTGAAATTACCTAACGCCGTTCATATAGCGGGATACGGAGGATTTTGAAACCCTAACTTTGCTGTCGCGCCTTATCCTTGCTGCCGAGAAAGCAAGATTTTCCCGACATGTCCGCCTTTCGCCATATGCGCTTGCGCGTCCTCGGCCTGATCGAACGGGTAAGTGGTGTCGATCACCGGTTTGATGCCGCCAGACAGGACGGCTGGCCAGAAATCAGCCAGGATCGCATCGCGAATGCGCTGCTTATCGGCATTCGGACGCGCGCGAAGCGTGGTCCCCGTCAAGATGAGCCGTTTCAGCATCAATGGCATCAGGTTCACATTGACCTGCGAGCCTTGCATGTAAGCGATATTGACGATCCGCCCGCCAACCTTCGCGGCGGAGATGTTTTTCTGAACATAGTCACCGCCAACCATGTCGAGGATGATGTCAGCGCCGCCTGCATCGCGGACAATCTGTTCAAAATCTTCTTCGCGGTAATTAATCGCGGTGTCAGCGCCAAGCGCTTTGGCACGCTCACATTTCTCCGCACTCCCCGCCGTGATCATGATGTTTGAGGCGCCAGCGGTTTTCAGCATCTGGATCGCCATGGTGCCGATCCCGCTTGTGCCGCCATGGATCAAGACCGCTTCGCCAGCTTTAAACTGGCAGCGATCAAAAATATTCGCCCAGACGGTCATCATAACTTCTGGCAGCGCGCCCGCTTCATCGAAGCTCATGCCGTCCGGGATCTTGAACAAGGACCCTTGATCTACGACGGCAAATTCCGCATAGCCGCCGCCCGCCATCAAGCCGCAGACGCGATCGCCGACAGACCAACCTGAAACCTCTGATCCGGTCGCGACAATTGTTCCGGCGCATTCCAGGCCCATAATCTCAGAGGCCCCAGGCGGCGGTGGATAGAGCCCGCGTCGTTGAACCAGATCAGCGCGGTTCAGGCCTGCTGTCACGATCTCGACGAGAACATCATTTGGGCCGCAACTCGGCTTTTCCACATTGCCAAGTTTAAGCGGCTGATCTTCCTCAACCACCACCGCCCACATTGTCTCGCTCATTTGACACTCCTGTTTGTTTTCGTCTTCTTGCCTACATTGAGGTCAGGAAAACAAGTGGGAAAGGGCAAACCATGTTTGAAGATGAGCCAACCCCGGAAAAGAAGCTCGATTTGGAGCGACTTTCGGTCGAAGATTTGAAAGAACGGATCGAGGAGTTGCAGGCTGAAATCGCAGCGTGCGAAGCTGAACTCAATAAAAAGCAGTCACATAAATCTGCAGCTGATGCGCTTTTTGGCGGGAGTGATTAAGGTCTTCTAAGGAAGCGCCAGAGTATTATCGCCGCGTATATGTCAATTCTGAGAGCTGTTCGAGCATGGTTGATCAATCAAAGTCTTCATCGTCTGAACTCACGGACCTGTCATTTACGGACGGAAAAGTGTTCGAAAAAGTCTTTGTCGATGGCATGGCCCTGGTCGAAGAAACCGCGTCTTATTTGGACGGTCCCGGGCGCAAGCTTTCCTCCAGTCTGCCGCGGGAAGCGAGCCTGACCTATGCCGCTTGGAGCATGGAACTCACCACCCGTCTGATGCAGGCCGCAAGCTGGCTCGTCATGCAAAAGGCCGTGCGCGACGGGGATATGCACCCGAATGATGCGATGCAAAGCAAATATCGGATCAGTCGCGAAGACCCAGCACTCGATGCCAGTGCGCAGCGTGGCCGCGGTCTGCCGGATGTGTTTTTGGATCTCGTTGATCGCTCGGAAAACCTGTTTGAGCGAATCTGCCGCCTGGATCAGGCTCTATACGGGCGCGGCGTGCTTGAAAGCGGGAGCCCGGTTGGCGATCAATTGGCGCAGTTGCAAAAAGCGGCCGAGACCGGCGCATTTGATCCATTGCGTGTTTGGGGCAAAGCTCGCTAACGCCGCAGCGAAACGCGGGTGTCTGACATCGGCGTCTCGCGTCCATCTTCATCGACGAAAGCTGGGCGCACTTTTTGGCGGCTTTGCGCATGCGTAAATGTGATCGGGGGCAGTGCGCCGTCGCTGGCAAAATCATCGCCCCATTGTGTCAGCGCCATCAAGACCGGGCGCAAACCTTCGCCAGCCTCGGTTAAAACATATTCCGGGCGGGCGCGTTTGCCGTCCTCTTTATAGGTCCGCTTTTCCAGTACGCCGTGCTCGACTAGCTTGGAGAGGCGCCCGGAAAGGACGGTGCGCGGAATGCCCATTTCTTTCTGGAAATCATCGAACCGGCGCACTCCAAACAGAGAGGCCCTGAGGATTAAAAGGGTCCATCGATCGCCAATTATTTCGATGGCTTTCGCCAAATGGCAGGTCTCGAGCGGGACAGGGGATTTTCGCGCGCGGGGTATCATACGCCCTCTGTTGTCTGATTTTGCCCGGCAAATCCAGTGCAAATTTACCCCTGCGACCAAGGTTACATTGCGCGAGCGACTTGGCTCGGCTAGGGGAGGCGCCAGATGGTTCAATTTTGAAGGAGGCCCGAAGGATGGCTCGCAAGAAGATCGCTCTTATTGGTTCAGGTATGATCGGGGGCACTTTGGCCCACGTCGCAGCACGTGAGGAGCTCGGTGACGTTGTATTGTTCGACATTGCAGAAGGCCTGCCACAAGGCAAAGCCTTGGATCTGGCTGAGTCGACACCGGTTTATGGCAGCTCTGTCGATCTGAAAGGCGCCAACGCGTATGAGGATATTGCAGGCGCTGACGTTTGTATCGTGACTGCAGGTGTTCCACGTAAGCCAGGCATGAGCCGCGACGACCTGCTCGGAATCAACCTGAAAGTCATGAAAGCCGTTGGCGAAGGCATCAAAGCGCATGCCCCTAACGCTTTTGTGATCTGTATCACCAACCCACTCGACGCCATGGTTTGGGCACTGCAGCAATTCTCTGGTCTGCCAACAAACAAAGTCGTCGGCATGGCCGGCGTTCTGGATTCCAGCCGTTTTGCTTACTTCCTGTCTGAAGCGACAGGCGTTTCAGTTGCAGACATCCACGCTTGGACCCTGGCCGGTCACGGCGATTCAATGGTTCCAATGGTGCGTCACTCAACTGTTGGCGGTCTGCCGCTTACTGAACTCGTCAAGCAAGGCTGGATGAGCCAGGAGAAGCTGGACGCCATCGTTGACCGGACCCGTAAAGGCGGCGGCGAGATTGTTGCACTGCTGAAAACTGGCTCGGCTTACTATGCGCCGGCTGAATCTGCGATAGCGATGGCGAAGTCTTACCTCAAAGACCAAAAGCGCGTTCTGCCTTCTGCTGCCTGGTGTGATGGTCAGTACGGCCTCGACGGTCTGTATGTCGGCGTGCCAACGCTGATCGGTGCAAATGGCGCTGAGAAAATCGTCGAGTTCGATTTCAACGACACAGAGCGCGACATGTTCATGACCTC
>JALUWJ010000096.1 GCA_027019605.1 Henriciella sp.
CTGCGCCACAGCCTCGCGCTTGAACTCTTCTGTATATCTAATCCGTCCTGACATGGACCATAACTCCTTGCTTCCAGTTTTACCTTGCAAGGCGTCTACCGTTCTAGGGGCACATCACGTTCGACAATTCGGTTTTGGACGCTAGCCATCACTATTCCGCGCTTGCCGCCGCTCGACTTACTCTTAAGCACGCCTTTTTGCGGATCGAACTTAAACGTTCCGGCTCTCAGCCTTTTCTGTATTCTGCTGATATTGCGCAACTCGTCGGATTCAAATCTGGCTATGGCCGACCTGGTTTCTGATGAGACGGAATTGGCACCGTTGGATCGAACTCTGCTCCAAGCTTCGCGAAGCGATCTTCGTTCCGTTGTTACGTTCAGTAACTTTCCCATTTGAGCTCTCACTGTACGCGGGCGATATCGGTAAACCTCGCCCTGCCTCTAAGCTTCCCTATGCTCATCGGGACCTACGTTGGCGTGACACGTCACTCCTTCATAGGCGACCCTAAGTGCAGACCGCGGCGTTGCCACCTCGACTGACCCGCGCTCTCCAAATGAACCGGCAACGTTGAACGTTCCGGACACCCGAATCACGTCAGAGCGGGACTAGATTACCATAGAACACAGCATGAACAATGTTGAGTTGAATTACATGTCATTAATGTCTTCTTTTGCTCGCCTAACTGCCGGTGATTGCTAACTTCATCATAATGTCGCGTTGCAATTCCTTACCCATGTAGAAATCATGGTGAGCAAACTCCACAAAGCCAGACTTTTTGTAAAATTCAATAGCTTTGACATTCTGATCCCAAACACCAAGCCACAGCCAATCCAGGTTCGCTAAACCGGCCATTGAAATGGCATGGAGCATCAGAGCTTTTCCTGCACCCGTGCCCTGATGTTTTCGTCTGACATATATTCGCTCGACCTCTAGCGCATTCGCAACGCTCTGCTCTGTCTGCGCGGTGCCTCGGTTAAGCTTCAAATAGCCCGCGACGTCTGATCCGTTCTCTATGAAGAAAAACTCGGATTCCTTGTTTTCGAGTTCGGCGGCGACGCGGTCAGAGCTGAAGGCAGCGGCGACATATTCGGTTATATTCTCCGGTTCATTTTGCGCGGCGAACGTATCCAGAAAGGTTTCCTCGGCAATGTCGCGAAGCGTGATCAAATCGATAGCGCCAAGCTGGCGAAGTTGAAATTTGTGCTGCATATGACCCGCGTAATAAATTCCGGTCACAAACTCAAATGCTCGACTCCTAATGACCGCTTTTGATGCTGTGGACGGCGTGCCCCACCCAGCTCTGTTGAGCTGGTAATGTGAAGGTATCCACACCGCCAACATTAGGAGCACGCCTATGGATAAGAGTATCACAGTTATTGGCTTAGATTTAGCCAAGTCGGTTTTTCAGGTTCACGGGATCAACGCGGAGGGTGAGGTTGTCGTCCGTCGCAAACTCAGCCGGTCGCGGGTTCTCGCCTACTTCAATAAATTGGACCCGTGCCTGGTTGGCATGGAAGCCTGCGCAACAGCGCACTATTGGGGTCGTGAGCTGAGCGCACTTGGGCATGAAGTGAAGCTGATGGCGCCCCAGTTTGTGAAGCCGTATCTCAAGAGCCAGAAGAACGATATGCGTGATGCCGAAGCGATTTGCGAAGCTGTCACAAGGCCAACGATGCGGTTCGTTCCGATCAAGACTCCAGATCAACAAGCACTTCTTGCCTTGCATGGGGTCCGCGATCATTGGGTGCGCTTATCAACCCGGCTGATCAACACATTAAGGGGCTACCTGGCTGAATTCGGTATCGTCGCTTCCAGAGGGCGGATGGGCGTTGAAGCTATCCTCGAAGTCCTGGCTGATGATGAAGATGGTCGCATCCCCGATCTGGCGCGGGAGTGTCTGATGCCACTCGCCAATGAGCTCCGACATGTGAAGCGGCAAATCCTGGAAACGGATCGCAAGATCATGAGAGCGCATCGCTCTAGTGATATGTGTCAGAGATTAGAGACCATCCCTGGCGTTGGACCGGTCATCGCAACACGAGTAGTTGCGGAAGTTCCCGATCCAAAGATCTTCAAATCAGGTCGCGCATTCTCCGCCTGGGTCGGGCTTGTGCCTAAACAGCATTCCAGTGGCGGGCGAGAGCGGCTCGGGAAGATCACCAAGAAAGGAAACCCGGAACTCAGGCGCTTACTGGTCGCTGGCGCAATGTCGATGATCATACGAGCGAAACAGCTCGGCTTCACTAAGCATCCATGGCTTAGCCGTTTGCTCGAGCGTAAACCGATGATGGTGGTTGCGATCGCCATGGCGAACAAGATGGGCCGCATGATCTGGGCCCTGATGGTCAAAGGAGAAAAGTTCAATCCGGCAAAGCTGATGCCGGCATAAAGTCGCCGCGCCGCTAAGGCGCAAAACGAGATTGGTGAGAGCATAAGGAGGTCATGCAGACCCGTAGTTTCTGACAAGTGAGGACAATCCATCTGCGAGCTAGCACCTTGGAGTGCGTGCTTTTGTAAGGAACCTCATCTTGCGGAACGCATGATGGCCAGCGGCGTCTGAAGGCCGCCTCGACAGGCCGAACAGATGCCCGCTAACGGCCAACCTGCAAATGACCAACTAAAATCTCTTGCCAAGGGGGCGCCGTCCACAGATGCTCGC
>JALUWJ010000097.1 GCA_027019605.1 Henriciella sp.
AGACCGCGGAGGCTCTCGTGAGCACGGCGGCCCTGGATATCTCTCAGTCGGAGAATACTCGGGTCGCCGATGCGGTTCTTGAACATATCGATATCCGCGCGATTGCGAACTTTACGCTCGGGCGACATGGCCGGACAATTCCAGCCGCCGACAAAACCCGTTTTGTCGCCGCGTTTGAAAGCTTTTTGCGTCGGCAGATCGAAACGAATATCGACCAGTTTAAAGGCGTTGAGGTTGAGGTCGTTGACACAGCCGCGCGAAACGCACGAGACGCCATCGTCACAACGGAACTGCGCGGCGGTGAGTCACCGCTCAAAGTGCGCTGGCGTGTGATCCAGCGCGAGGATGCGTGGTCCGTGGTTGATCTCGAAGTTGCTGGAATCTGGCTCGCCATTGAACAGCGTGCGCAAGTCGCTTCAATCCTCTCGCGCCCCGGCGCAGACATTGACGATGTAATTGCGCAGTTCGGATAAAACGGACGAAGAGATTAAATCAAAGAAAAGCGCGGGGCGAGGGGATCGCTTCGCGCTTTTTATTGTCTGATGATCATGCGATCGCCGCGAAACTCGTACGAATAGAGTTCGCGTAGGAAGCTCATTCCTAAAAGCGATTGATCCAGGTCTTTGCGGAGCACCATGGCATCGACATTTCGCACATGGACCTGATTGATTTGAATTGAGTCTATGCGCACGCTGGCGCCTTTGGTGATGCCGCCAGCGGTTCGAATTTCCCACTTGTAATCCAGGCTCTCCGGGCGTAGCCCCATCTTTTGAGCGTCTTTGTAGGTCAGCGCGACCACGCTGGCGCCGGTATCCACCATAAACTCAACGCTCGCTTTCTTATTGACGAGGGCGCGCGTCCAATAGTGGCCGTCTGGGCGGACGCTGATTGTCGTCGTCCGGCGCGCTGAATTTGTCGTATCCGGCACATCAACAGCAAGCGCCGCCACATTGGGGGCAGCCTGCTCAGATGTGTTCGCTTCGATATGAGAGTTCGTCTTCGGCTCCAAATAGAGCGAAATCATTGCCGCCATGGCGCCGGCCAATAAGAGGGTCGCTATGATATGAGACGATTTCATCGACCATCCTTCAGTTTGCCGAGGGCTCGGAGTCTATCCAAGCGATCCGGCAATTCTTGCATAACTGCATCACGGCCTGCATCGTCGAATTGCATCCATCCACCAATCTCTTTCAGCGTTCGGCCGCAGCCGAGGCAAAGACTGGTCTCGCCATCCACGGCGCAGACCTTGATACAGGGGCTGACAATGTTTGGGCGAACCATGCGAATAGCCTTAATCTGAGAACCTCAAGATATACTTGCGACAGTTTTATCAAATTTCCAATTCCAGAATTGACTTGCCTAATAAATTCAAGGCGTTTTAGAGGGCTGAAAAGCAATAAGGAATCGCTGTGTCACAAGTGGATCAAGCCGCCAGCCCATTAGATGACGTACGAGAACTCGCACGTCGACCATCGCCGGCAGATCCAACGGCTGCCAAAAAAGTCTATGACGCTTTGCTCGGAATGGGGCGTGAGGGTGATTTTGGTCGGCTCGGGGATGGCGCTGCCTGGTTAGCCGAATGGCAGCAACGCTATCCGCCGCGCGTGCAAATGCCCACCTTGGCAGTATTTGCCGGATCGCACGGGATTTCCCATCGCGGCGTCACCCTGTCCTCGAATGAGAGCACGCGAGAGAAAGTCGACGCTTTGCGCGAAGGGCGCGCGCCGCTGTCAGCAATCGCAACGCAAGTTGAAGCGAACATTCGCGTGTTTGAGCTCGCGATTGATAAGCCGACGCCAAACATTGCGGAAGAAGCTGCGATGACCGAACGGGAATGCGCGGCAACCATTGCTTATGGGTTTGAGGCGCTTGAGGGCGAACCGGATCTGGTCGCCTTGGGCGTGATTGGGGCGGGCATTGGCACCGCCGCTGCCGCTGTTGCGTGTGCACTATATGGCGGCGCACCGGAATATTGGGTCAGACCCGGGCCGCAAGTGCCCAGTGAAATGAATCAACAACGCGTCGCGATTGTCAGTCAGGCGCTGAAAACCCATCGCGGGAATCTCTCAGATCCGCTTGAAGCGTTGCGCTGCTTGGGTGGCCGCGAGCTCGCCGCTTGCGTTGGCGCCATCATCGCTGCGCGCGCGCAGGGCATTCCGGTGCTCGTGGACGGATTTGCGACGACCATCGCCGCTGCCGTCGTCCATGCTTTGAACCCGCTTGGGATTGATCATGTCAAAGCCGCTCACGTCACGCGTCGCCCGGCACACCAAGCCGCGCTCGAGCGACTTGGAATGACGCCATTGGCCGACTTCGAATTCAATACCGGAGGGGGCATGGGGTCTGTGGCAGCAATTGGGTTGCTGCGAACCGCTTGCGCGCCATTCATCGCGCAACCAGCGGGCAAATAACACTGCCGCGACGGCATATGAGACAAAGTGACGTTTACGTTCGCGTTAACTTGCAATCCTTGCTATGGCGCGGCAAAACAAGCTGAAGTCAAACAATCATATTGTTGGGAAGATCCGCCATGAATCTTGAGTTTTCGCCCGAAGAAATTGCGTTTCGCGCCGAAGTCCGCGCGTTTATTGAGGAAAATTATCCGGAAGAGCTAAAGGAAATCGGCTCCCGCGAAGACCTGACGCGCGATCAGTT
>JALUWJ010000098.1 GCA_027019605.1 Henriciella sp.
AAATGGAAAATCGCTGGGAGACCATGCGCGATGGGCATTATGAGCATGGCTTCGCCGTAGACTGGATGCGCAAAGATCTTCGGATAGCGCTCGATACAGCGCGCGAAAATGGTGCGAGCCTTCCGGTGACGGCGATGGTTGATCAGTACTATGCGGATATCCAAGCTATGGGCGGGCAGCGCTGGGATACAAGCAGCCTGCTGGCCCGGATGGGGCGTAAGCCAGACTAGATGCGCCGGCTTGATCTGCATATGCGCGAAGGGGAGGCGTATGAGACCGCGCTAAAAGCGATCCGTGCTGCCGATCCGATTGACTATATCGTCATCCCTTTGGAGCAGCAGGATCGCCGGATGGTTTCGGTTTTCCTGCGGGATGGAACCCGGCAAACACTCGTCGACAATCTCCAAGCGTGTCTCGAAGAGGAAAAGGATTGGCGGATCTCACTTGTGCCGATCGAAGCGACCGCGCCGGCCATCCCTGAGGACAAAGATCTCAAGAACAAGCGCGCGACCCAGCGCAAAATGGCGCTACGCGAAGAGATTTATCAGGATGTCAAAGCAGACGCGACACTCGATCGGGACTTTCTGATCTTCGTTGTCCTGTCGACCATTGTGGCGGCGATTGGCTTGCACTCAAACAGTGTGGCAGGCGTCATTGGCGCGATGGTGATCGCGCCCTTATTGGGACCGATCCTCGGTCTGTCGCTCGGCGCAGCCTTGGGGGATCGCAACCTTCTGTTCGGCGCTGTGAAAACGTTGATTGTAGGCATTGCAGTCGCGCTGGCGTGTGCGGTGTTGATTTCATTTATCCTTCCTGTCGACTTTGAAAGTCGGGAACTGATGTCTCGTGCGGAGGTACGCCTGGACGGCATGGCGCTCGCGATTGCAGCCGGAGCCGCCGCGGCGCTGTCTCTCACCAGAGGCGCAAACTCAACCCTAGTCGGTGTCATGGTCGCTGCTGCGCTTTTGCCCCCTGGTGCAGCGGTGGGATTATTTCTTGGAACCGGAGAGTTTGCGCTTGCCTCTCGCGCCGGCCTGCTGCTTTCGCTTAATGTTGCGAGCTTGATCCTGTCAGCGCTCGTCGTGTTTCGACTGAGGGGCATACGCCCCCGGACATGGCTCGAAAAGAAAGGCGCAGACCGCGCGGTTGCGATCAATATGGCGCTCTCGGTTTTGCTTTTATTGGTCGCTGTGGTGCTGATTTTGGTCCTGGATCTGGGCGCGGCGGTCTCATTCGGCTAAACTCTCGGCAGGGAGGATGATATGGCAAAAGCGGAAAACAAAACGCAGGTCACGAAAGTCGATCCGAAGGACTTTGTTGCGGCGGTTGAACACCCAAAACGGCGCGCCGATGCTGAAATTTTGCTCGAGTTTTTTGAGCGGGTGACCGGTTTGAAAGCACAAATGTGGGGGCCGAGCATTATCGGCTATGGGCGCTATTACTATAAATATGAAAGCGGGCGCGAGGGCGAACATTTATTGACGGGTTTCAGCCCCCGGAAAAGCAATCTCGTGTTTTACATTATGCCTGGATATCGCGCCGAAGAGATGCAGGAAATGCTCTCTCGTCTCGGCAAGCATAAGCTCGGCAAAGCCTGCCTCTATGTGAACAAGCTCGACGATATTGATATGGATGTGCTTGAAGAAATCGTGCTCGATGGCTTGGCGGATATGCGCAAAAAGTATCAAACTTGGGATGAGTAAGCGCGAAGAGATAATTGCCTATTGGCTCGTGCCGACAGCGGAACATACGGCGCGCTTCCAGAACGTGGTTGATGCGCTCGCTGATCAGCAAGGAGCGCCGCTATTTCATCCCCATCTCTCCTTTGGCTCATTCACAGATACAGAACCAGATTTGGATGAGGTGTTGCAGCTGCTATCTGGCTTGGAGCTTTCACCGACAGAGGTCGCTCAGTCGCCAAGCTTTACCATGTCGCTCTTCGTGCGCTTCAAACCAACTGAGCAGATTCTTCGCGCGCGAGCGGCACTCGAAACCCGCCCAGGATTTCGCACGAGCCGCGCCTTCGATCCTCACATTAGCCTCTGTTATGGCGCGCCGAAGAACCGACGCGAACTGCAAGCAGAGATAAATGCGCTTCTTGAGCGGCCGGTACAGTTCGACCGGCTTATCGCGACGAATATCACGCTGCCGGTTGAATCTCATGCGGATGTCGAACTGTGGACTCAGCGTGCGGTGCATCAGATCCCGAACACTAATTAAGCGCCTCTTGCAGCTTCAATTTTCTTTGCAAATCCTGGGGCACCAATACAGCGAACCGAGAGCGTTCCGATCGCGGTCCTTATATCAATGATCTGCGTTGCAATCCCGAAACGCGTTCCAACCGATGTGATCCCCCGCAGAGGAATAACCACGCTGAGAGAATCCGGGTCTTTATGCACAACGCGGTTGAGACCATTCGGGTGAAACTCGACTGCATCTTTTGTCAGGTAGACGGTTCCACCGACCCATAGTCCGCCCATCAGTTTTTTTACAGCATTCGTTCCAAGCCGTCCGCCTGGGCCAAGCAAGGACTGACCGCGGTCGGTGATCTCGGCGTCCTTCATCAAGGCGTTGGCCATTTTTCTGGCGATGACATTTTCTGGTCTGGACATGCTCACCCCGTGTTTCAGA
>JALUWJ010000099.1 GCA_027019605.1 Henriciella sp.
CCTTCGGCTTTCATCGCGGGTGCCTCTTTGAGTGTGCTGCGGGACGATTACTGACCGGCCCTAAAATCTCGAAAGCGCGGACATACAGGAAGGGGGGTGGAAGCGCAAGCCAATTGAGTCAGGCGAGCGCGCAAGAGCCAGCTGGCGGATCTGACAGTTTCGTCGCGGTGAGCTCTCTGATGTCTTCGATGAAAGATTTTGAGGTACGTCCAATGCGTTTCCATGCAGCAATCACCGCCACTTTACTCACCGCAGCCATCGTCACGACACCTGTGTCGCCGGTCGCTCATGCGGCTTGCGATATCTCGCAGACCAAATGCGCGCTGAATGGCGGCAAGTGCAATATCAAGTTCCGCAATCAGACCGGCATCTCAAGCGGCTCTGATAGCGGCACCGATATTATTCAAGAATCATCGGCGCAGACGGTGAAAGTCAAAGCTTTGAAAGACAATGGCGACAAAGCCGGCAATGCTCTGACCATTGCTGCGGGCGCCAGCAACACCATGAATGTGGACAAGAAAGCGAATAAGAATTTCGCCAAGATCCGCATCACCTCGATGTCGACCGTCGAAGGCATCACTATGGGCTGCAGCGAGGTTCAGGACGTCCTCAATGGCAACGGCACTTGCAAAGTTTTCTACGGCTATGGCGCGAGCGGAAACTCGCACACCGACTTTCGCCTTGGCTACAATTGTGACGGCGGGAATGTCGTCGGCCCAGAGGAGGAATAAGGATGAAAAGAACTCACACTCTATCAGCCCTGTTGATCGGCGCAGCGGCGATCATTGCCGTCCCGACGGCCAGCGCCGCATGTGATATCTCGGAGACCAAATGCGCCAAGAATGGCGGCAAATGTAACATCAAGTTTCGCAACGTGACAGCCGCCGAGAAAGGCTCAGGGGGCGGCACGGATCTGACTCAGTCCTCATCGGCTCAAATGGTGAAAATCAAAGCGATCAAGGAAAACGGCAATAAAGCCGGGAATGCGCTGACGATTGATTCCAGCGCCAGCAAAACGATGAATATGGACAAGAAAGCGAATAAGAATTTCGACAAGATCCGCATCACCTCCCCGTCCATGGCCCGCGTCGAAGGGGTCACGATGAGCTGCGCCGACGTGCAAAACGTCCTAAACGGCTCCGGCACTTGCAAAGTTTTTCACGGCTATGGGCCGTATGGGAATGAGAGTTTTGAGTATCAGCTCGGATACAATTGCGATGGCGGCAACACATCGGGGCCAGGTTGATGACCAAGATTCGAACTCTCCCTCTCGTCGCCCTGGCGCTTGGCGCTCTGTCGCCGGCTGCGTTTGCTGCATGTGATATCTCTGAAACCAAGTGCGCGCTGAATGGCGGCAAATGCAATATCAAGTTCCGCAATGTAACCGGTGAGGATAGCGGCTCGGCCCATGGCCACCCGTTAAAGCAGACGTCCCTGACCCAAACAATCAAAGTGAAAGCGCTCAAGGAAAACGGCAACAGAGCTGGCAACGCGCTGACGATTTATGCGGGGGACAGCAAGACCATGAACTTGGAGAAGAAAGCCAAGAAGAGTTTCGCCAAGATTCGCATGGCCTCCCCGAATATGGAAACCGTGAAGAGCAAGACGATGAGCTGTGACCACGTCAATGCCGTCTTGAATGGAAACGGCACTTGCAAAGTCTTTTACGGCTACTCGCTCTACCGGGAGCACGCCTTCGAATATGAGCTGGGGTACAGCTGCGACGGCGGAAAGGTCGTCGGTTAAAAAACGAGACTGTCTATGATCAGATCAACTTTTTTCGCCTTGCTCGCGCTCGGCGTGATGACGCCCTCTGCAATAGCAGCGTGCGATATTTCGGACACAAAATGCGCGCTCAATGACGGCAAGTGCAACATCAAATTCAAGAACCAGACCGGTCTCAGTGGCGGCTCCAGCAAGAGTACGTCTCTATCTCAGGAATCGTCGGCGCATACGATCCGAGTCAAAGCGCTCAAAGAGGATGGCAAGTCTGCCGGCAACTCACTGACGATAAATGCCGGCGCCAGCAATACGATGAATATGGACAAAAAGGCGGACAAGAATTTCGCCAAGATCCGCATTTCCTCTGAAGGTATGAGCGGCGTCCAAAGCGTCAGCATGGGCTGCGCCGATGTCAGAACGATTTTAAATGGCAGCGGCGTCTGCAAAGTCTTCTATGGGTCCACACGCGACTCTGGCGGCGGCAGGCTCGATCAGCTTGGATATGATTGCGCCGGAGGCTCTGCGGTAAAACCGAAATAGCAATCTCTGGATGCAAGCCGGCTGAGCGGGGGAATTATGTCCCGTCTTCCGCCACGCCAGAGGCCAATTCAGGATCGAGATAATCGGCGGTGATCCGCTTGTCAGCTTTGTCCAAACGCCATGTATAATAGGCGAATGCGATCCAGCTCAGGTGGAAGAGGACGCCTGAAATCAAGGCAATCCAGCCGGGGATCGGTCCAACATGCGCGCGATGCAGAAACTCTGACCAGGATGTGACATCGCTCGGGTGCATGCCGATCTTGGCATAATACGCTGCGCCCTGGATCAAGAATAACCAGCCATAATTGCGGCGCAGGCGTCGCCCGATCGCCCGCATCGCAGAAATCCGATGTCGCGGCCGCATATAATCATCGGACAGCGCGGTGCCTTTATCCATTGCGATCTGCGCGCCGCGGCCGCGCAAGATCGGCACATAATTGGTAATCTCAATCATCCGCGCGCGGAACTTCCAGACATAAAAGTAACGATAGCGCCGCGCCTCCAGGATCAGGAACATCGCCGACAGCAATCCGACCAGAACGATCGGCAGCGGCGAAGCTTCTTCATTGGCGAAACTGACTGAGAAAGCGATGCCGGTCGAGACCACGGCCCAATTGGTCGTCATGTCGAGCCGTTGGCGCCAAATCGTCGAGCGATAGACTTCGGCGCGATACAGGTGCGCAAGCGCGCCGACTTCGGCGCTCCCGCATATGGCTTCTGGTGGATCCTGATCAGCGTCTATCATGGTCGGAAGTATAAGCTGAATCGCTCAGCCGCCAATCGCGGTTTTCTGTGGAGCGCAGTAGCCGTTTTCGAGCACAGCGCGATAGCCATCCAAAACACGGCGAATATCTCGCGTATCGTCCTCATTATCGATCGCTCTAACCGCGCTCAAAAGCGAGAGGGCATCGCCTCGGATCCGCGCCTGCCAGAAGGCGTAGCGCATATTGTCCGGGGCATCAGTTGATCGGCGCGCCTGCTGAAACAGGTCAGCATCACAGCGCGCCATGGCAAGCTCAGCCGCAGCGTGGGCAAGGTTGGGTTTTTCAAAGTCTGACGCATTCGCGAGCATGTTCAGCATCGCCTGGTTCACCTTTAGCGCTGCAGCCTCATCGCTCAGGTGCAAGCGTTTGCCCGCCGCCAGCAATACATCTGCGCGACCAAAATTTAGGGGGTCGGCGCGAGATTCGGCCAGCGAAAGCAGAGAGTCTAACCCCCCCGCAGCCAAGATCGGCTCCGCCACTTGCCATCCATAATCGGCGTATTCCGGCAGATCCTTTGCGCTTCGATCAAACCGGTCTTCCCACTTGCGGACCACATCATCATCGCCGGAGATCTGAGCAACCTCCAGGAATGCAGAGGACAGTCGCAGCCGCTTTTCCTCGGGCAATAAGAGTGCAGCGGTCCAGGCGGCATCCAGCACACAGCTTGCCTCGGATTGGTCGCAAGCGGGCGGCTCAGCGAGCACCTGAGGTGTGCCCAGCAGCAATATAGATGTAAGAGTGGCCAGCCATTTCATGCGATCTTGATATCGTCGCAAGACTGAACGGAAGCTGAGTAAGTGAAAGAAATCAGCGATTTAGCCGCGGCCGCGATATGGCGCGACTCCCGTATCGGGTACATAAAGGCCTTCAGGGACCGGGCCCGTTTGCCAGAACACATCGATCGGAATTCCGCCGCGCGGATACCAATAGCCACTGATCCGGAGCCACCGCGGCGACAACAACTCCGCAATATCTTTCCCGACCCGGAGCGTGCAATCTTCGTGGAAGCCGCCATGATTTCGGAAACTGGTCAGGAAGAGTTTCAAGCTTTTGCTCTCCACCAGCCAATCGCCCGGTGCATAATCGATGACGAGGTGCGCGAAATCGGGCTGGCCGGTCACCGGGCAGAGCGAGGTAAATTCCGGCGCCACAAAGCGGGCGAGATAGAGCGTATCGGGATGTGGGTTTGGAACACGCTCAAGCTTCGCCTCATCCGGCGAGTTTGGCGCTCCGATTTGTTGGCCCAGTTGATCGAGCCCGTCATAAATCGACTTGTCAGACATGATCACCCCAAAATTGGTGGAATAAGGTCAAACCGCATTCCAATGTAAAGAACATAGGCCGCGAGCAAGACGCCGCCTTCCCAGCGAGCCAGTTTGCGGCCGGTAAAGGCAAATACAAAGAGCAAGAAGACCGACAGGAAGAGCGCGCCCATATCCGTCCATGTGACGATGCTGGCCGCCTGGCCAAACTGCATCGCGGCAATCTCAAGCGGAACCCCAGCGGCGCCGGTTTCGATCAGCGTGAATGGGAACACAATCGCGGAAACACCAAGAATGCCCAAAATGTTGAAGACGTTCGAACCCAGCACATTGCCAAGCGCGACATCGGCTTTGCCTTTACGGGCTGCTACAATCGATGTGACGAGCTCTGGCAGGCTGGTGCCGATGGCGACGATGGAAATGCCAATCACGGTTTCGGAAACCCCAAACAGGCGCGCCGCATCAGATCCCCCTGAGACCAGGAACCGCGCCCCGACAATCACCCCGGCAATGCCGCCAATCGTCATCAGGATAGAAAGCCAGGTCGGATCATCATGCTCGAACTCTTCGGCCTCGTCACTATGCATGCCGCCAGCGGCGCTATTGGCGCGCCGATCCAGGATAACCGAAGCGACGAGATAGGCGATCAACAAAGCCGTAAATGCGATCCCGGTCGTGCGCGTGAAGCCATCAATCCACACGATCACAGCGAACAGCACGGTGACACCGACCATAAAAGCACCATCGCGGGCCAAAGCAGCTGGATTGGTTGTGATCGCCCGCACGAACGCTGCCGCGCCGATCACCAGCAAAATATTGGCGACGTTTGAGCCAATGACATTCCCGATCGAGAGGCCGGTTGCGCCCTCGCTCAAGGCCTGAAGACTAGTGACCATTTCGGGTAGGCTGGTGCCAAAGCCGACCAAAGTCAGACCAATCACCAATTCCGACATGCCGACTTTTCGCGCGATGCCGACAGACCCTCTGACCAACGCTTCGCCTCCAATGAATAGGAGAAAGAAACCGCCAAGGATCAAGAGGGTCATCATCATGGAACGTGGCTCCGAAAATCTAAGCGCTGATATGGACGCACTTGCCAAGATGTCCAAGCGGGTAAATGATTTCGGCCAAGAGAGATAGTCCTGAGGGAGACTTGGATGCAGTTTAAAACGTTTATGATCGCCAGTGTTTTGGCGTTCGGATTTCCGGCGTGCGCAGTGAATGTGAATGTCAACGATACGCAACTGATCGGCAGCGCAGAAACAGACGAGGATCGCATCCTAAACGTGCTGACGACACAGCAAGCGGCTTGGAATGCCGGAGACATCGACGCTTTCATGGCCGGTTATTGGCAATCGCCAGAGCTGCGCTTCGCATCTGGGGGATCGGTCACAAAGGGCTGGCAGAACACAAGCGATCGATATCACGCTAATTATTCAGACCGCGCATTGATGGGCGAGCTCACCTTTTCGGACTTAGAGGTCAACATGCTGAGCTCTGATGCTGCGATCGTACACGGGGCGTGGGCGCTTGCACGCGCTGAAGATAATCCGTCTGGCTTGTTCACGCTGGTGTTTCGCGACTTAGACGGCGGTTGGAAAATTGTCAGTGACACAACCACATCGGCGGGCAGTTCATGACCCTGCCTCGGATCCGCCAACTCGTTTTCGCATCGCATGATTCAGCCGACATTGAGCGGCTGCGACAGGTCTTGGACCTTGGCCCGGGCTTCGTAGATCCAGGCGTATCCGTGTTCGGACTCACCAATGGGGTGTTCGCGCTCGGGGATCAGTTTCTCGAAGTCGTCGTGCCGGTCGAGGACAAGACAGCCGCCGGTCGCTTCTTGGACCGGAACCAGGGCGAGGGCGGCTATATGGCGATTTTCCAGACCGACAATCTTGAACGCGTCCGGGCGCATGCCGATAAGAATAGCCTGCGCCGTGTTTGGGATATCGATGCCCCGGATATCTCCGCAAGCCATCTTCATCCCGCCGATATTGGCGCAGCGATCGTTTCGATTGATGAGGCGCGTCCAGTCGGCTCATGGCGATGGGGTGGACCGGATTGGCAAGAGAATGCTGTGCCTGGCGCCCTTAAGGAGCTGGAGATTACGGCCGCTGACCCAGAGAGCCTGGCGCAGCAATGGGCCGGCGTATTAGCCGTCGAAGCCGTTTCCGTAGGGCATGATGTTTGGGAGCTCGCCTTGGCTGAAGGCCTGGTTCGAGTAATCCCGGGTCCGCGCGATTTTCTCAGCAAATACACGCTCAAACATCCAAACCCCGAAGCCTGCTTGGCGCGCGCCGCAGCCTTGGGATTAGAGGTGACGGGCGCCAGTTTTCAATTTGCTGGCGTGCAGATCGCACTTCTGACAGATTGATCCGTTCACGATGGACGCTACAAGGCGAATGTAGGGATTCGCCAGAACACAGGGTGGGATAAGGGTTTATCCAATGAAACAGGGAACGCTCGATCTCGAGACCAGCAACTCGCGTATTGAAAGCTTCATCGAAGGCAAGCTGTTTCGCAATTTCATCACCACTCTGATCATCGTGAATGCGGTGATTCTGGGCATCCTCACCTATGAACGATCGATGCCGGATGGGTTTGTCTCGTCGCTAAGTTGGTTCGATCAGGCGGTGACGATTGTTTTCTGTATTGAAATCGCGCTGAAGATTTCCGTGTACCGGCTAAGCTTTTTCAAATCCGGTTGGAACTGGTTTGATTTCCTCGTCGTCGGCATATCGCTCGTCCCCGGCGGCGCGGCGTTCTCAGTCCTCCGAGCGATGCGGGTGCTGCGGATCCTGCGCCTATTGCACATCGTACCGATGATGCGGCGGATCACCGAAGCCTTGCTGAACGCGCTGCCTGGTATGGGCGCCATCCTCGCAGTGCTGGCGCTATTGACCTATGTCGGCGCTGTTATGGCGACGAATTTGTTCGGCGACACAGACAATGAAGAAGTGCTGCAGCTGTTCGGTGATTTGCCAAGCTCTGCCTATTCCTTGTTCCAAGTCATGACGATGGATGGGTGGCGGTTCGAAGTCGTCCAGAAGGTGGTGGATGATGGCAATCCCTATGCACCATTCTTCTTTTTGATTTTCATTTTCATCGCCAGTTTCGCCGTCTTGAACTTGTTTATCGCGCTGATCGTGGACGCGCTCGCAGCTGAACAACGCGCCGCCACCGAGGAGCACCTCGATGAAATCGAGGAAGATATGGATGAAGAGTTCGACTCTGCGGATAAGGAACGCGATGAGATCATCGAGCTTTTGCACGAGCTAAAGGCTGAGATCGCAATCCTCCGCGCCGAAAAATCAAAATCGTCTTCCAAATAAAAGATGTCCCGCCAGTGCAAGTCTGGCGGGACGATGGGAAGCGTCGGATGGGGGGGACGCAAGCGCTTCCCACATTTTTTCCGGCGGCTTAGCTGGCTGGCAGCAGAACCGTATCGATCACGTGAATGACGCCATTTGAGGCAGCGACATCTGCAGCGACCACGGTTGCCGTTGAGCCCGGTGCAGTGAGGACAACACCATCAGTCCCATCAACACTCAAATCACCATTTAGTGTGGTCGCGGTGATTTGCTGGCCCGCAAGGTCGCCCGACTTTACTTTAGAACCCGCAATGACGTGCAGTTTCAAAACGCCTGCAAGCGCGTCTTTGTTCTCTGGCAGAAGCAGGGTTTCCACGGTGCCAGCCGGCAAAGCTGCAAAAGCCTCATCGGTCGGGGCAAAAACGGTGAGTGGGCCATCGCCTTTCAGCGCGCCAACCAAACCAGCAGCCTCAGCAGCGGCGAGCAAAGTTGAGAAAGATCCGGCAGCAGCGGCGGTGTCAACAATGTCGGCTTTCGCTTTGGTATAGCCTTCGCCGGCGACTGCAGTTGTATAGCTTGCGTCCACGCGGTGCGTTGCGTCTTTTTTGGATGAACAAGAATCGGCAAAAGCTGGCGCAGCGAGCAGGCCTGCTGAGATTACGAGAGTTGCGAATTTCACGGGTTTTCTCCGTCACAAATTACGACCCGAACCATATCGGCGTCATATTAGATACGATATCGTATATAAAATAGTTTTTGTATGACTCGAATTTAATGAAACCCAATCCGCGCAGTAATAGGGCGTGTCAGTTTCGCTCACTGACACTTTTAAGGAATACGCGCTATAGGTGTGCTTATGAATATGTGGCAGCGCCTGATTGAAAGCGGAAAACGCTTGTTCGACGTGGATGTGGTTGATGAACCCCTCCCGGCCGATCTCGAATGCGCGCCAGACCCAAACGATGTCGGCTTTACTGCGGCCGTTGTCGGTCTCGGGGCCAAAATGGCGAAAGCCGATGGACGCGTGACGGATGATGAGATCATGGTCTTTTCGCGGGTCTTCCAAACCGCGCCAAAGGATGCCGCAGCGGTTCGGCGGGTCTTCAATCTCGCGCAGCAAACCGTCAGAGGCTACGAATCTTATGCCCGAAAGATCGGTCGCAAATATGCGGCGCGTCCCTGTTTGCTGGAAGGCGTTCTGGATGGATTGTTTATGATCGCGACCGCAGACGGTGTCGTGACAGAGGATGAGCTGACTTATCTGCAAACGGTCGCAACCGCTTTCGGATTCTCAGAGGCCACATTCCGGCGCATCAAGGCGGGCCATATGGGCCCAGACCGAGATGACCCGTATCACGTGCTCGGCGTCGCGCATGATGCAGAGTTTGACGAGATCCGGCGCGTCTATCGGCGCCTGATGGCCGACAATCACCCCGACCGGGTCATCCAAAATGGCGCGCCGCGCGAGTTTGAAACCGCCGCACATGAGAAGGCTGCAACCATTACGAGCGCCTATGCCCGAATTCGCGCCGAACGCGGTTTAATCGCCGCAAATTGATCAATGGTCATGATCTAGACATTGACGGCACCCCTCTTGCACGCCATCTAAAAGAGGTAAGAGGCAAAAAATGACCGCAACGCACACCGCTCCGTTTGGATTCCCCCACAATCTGTTCGCGCTTTTGCGCCGATTGGGAAACCTTTTCATGAAAGGTGCGCTCGGAGTTGCGATCATCATGATGGCTGGCATTCTTGCAGTTGCGACTGCCGCCGCTGGGATCGCCCTTGCCGCTTACGCGCTTATTCTTCGTCTCTCTGGCTCAAGCTCAGATCGCGGCCAAACCCGTTACGAAGAAAAGGCGGATAACGGCACCATCACTTTGGAAGCCAAGAAGACCCCGCGCGGTTGGACTGTAGAATAGACCGCTATGCGGCTTTCTCGGCCATTCCCTCAATGAACAAGGTTTGCGTCGGATAGGCGAACTCGAGGCCGTGGTCCTGAAGTCCCCGGAACAGCGCCAGCAAAACCCGCGACCGCGCCGCCATAGATCGATTAAAATCGGGCTGCAGGGAATAGAAGACGAGCTCATAGTCTAGCGAACTCGGTCCGAAAGCCGCCATGCCGCAATAATCAAAATCGACCGCAGGAACGCCTTTCACGATCTCGGCGACGATCTCTGGCACTTTGTCAGCCAGCTCCGGATCGGTTTGATAGATCACCCCAAACATGGTTTCCATCCGCCGCCGCGACATGCGCTGCATATTGTGAATCTCATAGTCGAGGAGATTGGTGTTCGAGATAATCATCTGCTCACCCGACTTTGAACGGATGCGCGTCGTTTTCAGACCAATGTCTTCGATGATCCCCCAACTCTCGCCATAGCGAACGGTATCCCCGACCTGGAACGGTTTATCGATGACGATTGAGAGCGAGGAGAAAAGATCACGGAAAATACCCTGGGCCGCGATACCAATGGCGATACCACCAATACCCAGACCTGCGAGCAGTGCGGTGACGTCGGCGCCGACATTGTCGAGGATCAGCAAGAGCGCAACCGACCAAACGGCGACGGAGATGAACCATTTGATGATGTTAAACGCAGAAGCGAGTGCCCGGGCATCGCCGCTCGATCTCGCGACATTACGCCGAATAAACGAGACCGCGAACTCTTGCACCCATTCCGCGATTTGCAGAATCGCCGCCAGCACGAAGAAAATCTTCACAATCACCGACACCGCTTGCGGCAAGCCGAGCATGGCGTCGGTCAGCGCGAACGCGATCATGATCATGAAATAGGTGTGAAAGCTTTTGACCACGCGCCGCAGAAGCGAGGTCAGGGAATACTCATCGCCCTGTGGCAACCGCACAATGCCTTTCAGGATCGCCCAGCGTGCACAAAGCTGAGCCAGCGTGATGGTAACAACAAGACCGAGCGCGATCAGCGCTTCAAGCTCGCCAGACCCAATCCAGTCCACAAATTCGGTGGCCGCTTCCGTCGCCTGCGCAGTTGTCTCGGTAATCGCTTCGATTGGATCCGGCGCGGGCGCGGTTCTGTCCTCAGGTGCCGCCTCTTGCATGCGCTGCAAACCCGGGCGTGATATCATTTGCCAGATGCTCATTCTGGGCCCTCTCGCTCAAGACCAAGACGAGCGGCCGCGGCGTCGATGACGCGCAGCGTCTCGTCCCACATTTGCAGGGACTCTAGGTCGGAAAGATGAAAAAACCGTGCGTCAGCCGCATCGTCGCCTGCAATGGGCTCGCCGCTTTGCCACTGCGCAACGAAATCGATCAAAACGTAATGCCGCGTGATCAGGTCGCCGCCGCGATTTTTGAACACCGCATCCACGACATCGACAAGATCAATCAAAACCGCATCGACCCCGGTCTCTTCTTTCAGTTCGCGCAGCGCGGCATCACGGACTGGTTCGCCAGGTTCAACCCGTCCACCTGGCAGCGACCATTCCCCTTGTTTGGGCGGTGTTCCGCGGCGGATTAAAAGAACCTCGCTATCGCGAAAGCACACCACGCCTACCGCCGGGACCGGACGCAAGTCTTCAACAGGTTTCGGTGTCGCACACATGGCAGGCAGATTGCACAGAATGTCTTGAAGACCTCGTAAAGAGTTTGTGCCAAAGGGGTCGTTCATCAATGAAAGCGCACCATGGCAAAGCGAAAAGACAGATCGATCAGCCTTGCCCTGCAAGGCGGCGGAGCCCACGGCGCGTTTACCTGGGGCGTTCTCGATCGTCTGGTCGAGGAATCCGGGCTGACCATCAAAGCGATTACCGCGACCTCCGCTGGTGCGACCAATGCCGTGGCCTTTGCGGCCGGTCTGGCGCAAGGCGGACCTGATGGCGCGAAAGAGTCCTTGGAACGCTATTGGCGCACCGTTTCTGAAAAAGGCGCTCCCTTTTCAGCTTTTTCCTGGGCCAATTCGCCCTTCACCGCTCTACCCTTTGGACCATTTCAGGCCGCGATGGCGTTTACCAGCATCGCAAGTCCGTATGAGTTTAACCCGTTCGACATCAACCCGCTGAGAGATGCCTTGGACGAGGCGATCGATTTTGAGGCCGTGCACGCCGCGCCGGTGGATCTGTTTCTGTCCGCCACCAATGTCGAAACTGGACGCGTCAAAGTTTTCCAAGGCGCAGAAATCTCCCGCGACGCCGTGCTGGCTTCGGCCTGTCTGCCGCAAACCTTTCGCGCCGTCGAAATCAATGGCCAGGCCTATTGGGATGGCGGCTATATGGGCAATCCGAGCCTGTTTCCGTTGATCTATGCGAAAGCGCCGCGCGATGTGTTGCTTGTCTTGCTCAATCCGATTTCCCGTCTGGGCGTTCCGAAACGCGTTCCTGAAATCATGGACCGCTTGAATGAGATCAGCTTCAACGCCTCTTTGATTGGCGAGCTTCGGGCCATCGCCTTTGTTCAGAAACTGCTCGATGATGGTCTGCTCAAAGAGACCGCGATGAAAGAGTATCGCCGCCTCACCATCCACGCCTTGCGCGGCGGGCAAGTTTTGCGCGATCTGTCCCTGCAAACAAAGTACGATACAAGCTGGACGTTTTTGACAGATCTCAAAGACAAAGGCCGGACAGAAGCCGAGCGCTGGTTAGGCTCATGCTCGAAATATCTCGGCAGCGGTGACTCCAGCGTCGATCTGCAAAAAGAGTTCTTGCAGGACTAATCCGGTTTCAAGAACCAGATCTGAGCGGCGCCGATTTTACGGTCTGCAATGACGCTCCACCCCTCTACATGCACAGTCTCATTCTCTGCCGTTTCGGCAACGATGAGGGCATCAGGCGCGAGCCATCCGCCGGATTTCAAGGCCTGCAAGCACGGCTCGACCAAGCCCTTATGATAGGGCGGATCCATGAATGCGAGACTGAACGGCGCGCCCAGTCCAGCAGGCAAATCGCCCAAATCGGTTGCGCTGCGCCGATGGATGCGGGTGCGCCCAAACAGTTGCAACGTGTCGACATTTTCCCGAATAGCGCCGCGCGCCGCATGGGCGGTTTCGACGAACAAGCAGAACGCCGCGCCGCGCGATATCGCTTCCAGCCCCAAGGCGCCGGAGCCTGCAAACAAATCGATGACCCGGGCGCCATCTAAGGCTGGCGCCCAATCTGCGTGGGCCAATACATTGAACAAACTCTCCCGTGCCCGATCCGACGTCGGCCGCGTGGCATCTGTCTTTGGTGCCTTAATCGGGCGCCCTTTAAACTGTCCTGATACGATCCGCATGGCTTGCCTTTATGCGCTCATGGCGCGATGGGGAAGAGATGACCGCCACCTCCGACCCTATGCTCCGCGCCCTCCAATTGGCGAAAGATGCTGCTGCACGCGGCGAAGTCCCAGTCGGTGCGGTGGTCGTTGATCCTCAAACGGGGGAAATTGTTGCCGATGGTCACAATCAACCGATCGCCGATCATGACCCGACGGCGCACGCCGAAATAAAGGCGCTCAGAGCTGCCGCAGAAAAGATCGGCAATTATCGGCTGAGCGGATTGCATCTCTATGTCACGCTAGAGCCGTGTGCGATGTGCGCCGGTGCGATCAGTCTCGCGCGGATTGAAAAACTCGTCTTTGCCGCCATCGACCCGAAAGGCGGCGCGGTCATCCATGGGCCGAAATTTTTTGAACAAGCCACCTGTCACTGGCGCCCAAGCGTTGAGCAAGACGAAGCGCGCGCCGAGGAAGCTGGCGCGATCCTGACCGACTTTTTCCGCGCCCGCCGAAAACGCAAGCAAAGCTAGTCTCTGTTCATCTCTCCGAAAAAGCCAACAACTTTGACGATTTTGCCGGCATCATTGACTTCCGTCATATCGAACCCTGGCATGATCAGTTTGTTATTCTGATGGATCGCCCAATGATAGCGGCAATGGTTGTTTTGCATATCGACGTTACTGGCACGTCCATACACAGCGCCGGGAATCTCGGACTGCACCTGGTCGACCATCCGTAAGAAGGCTTCACGCCCGATAATGTTATGATTGGGATCCACGAAGTGGAGATTGTGTTCAAACGCTTGCTCCGCGAGTTGCCGCTTTTTGGCTGGATCACTCGTGTTCCATATCTCCAGCATGCGCGCCAAATTATCCAGATATTCTGCCATTTACGTTGCTCCATATAAACCGACCGTCGGTTTGTTTACATTTTGCCAAGCCAGTGTAAAGGGAGGATATGGTCGCCCAACAACAACGCTCTGATGCAACACGCGAAAAATTGCTTTCCGCGTTTAGAGCATCCTTTCTGGAAAGAGGGTTTGAGCAAACCACGGTTCAATCGGTATTGACCCTAACCGGGCTCAGCAAAGGCGCGCTTTATCACCATTTCCGCAGCAAATCGGAAATCATCGAAGCACTTTATGAGCACGAGTCTCGATCCGCCATCGCTGAAGTCGTGACCCAACCGGCGACCGGACGATCCCCGTTGGCGCGGCTCAAGTCTGTCTATCTGCAATGGACACAGGTTGTCCGTGATCCGGATATTGCGAGGATTTTGTTCGAAATCGGCCCTGCGGCCATTGGCGAGCAAAAAGCGCGAAACATCGAGGACGCTGCCAGCCGGCAATCGATCAAGCGGCTTTTGGGCAAAGCGATCGAAAGCGGAGAAATTGCGCCTCCCGATCCGAACCTCTTAATCTCTTTGCTTAACGCCTTGGTCGCCGAAGCGGCTCTGCACCAATTGCATACCGGCGAGGATGCCCACGCATCGCTGGAGCTTGCCATCGATGGCATATTTGCAGCTATGCAGCCGTAACGGCTGAAGGCGCGATCTGAATTTTTGGGAAATGGTGGAGCCAGGCGGAATCGAACCGCCGACCTCTTGCATGCCATGCAAGCGCTCTCCCAACTGAGCTATGGCCCCATCTTTAATGGAAAGGCGGGCATAGAATTTCCAGGCCCGCCAATCAAG
>JALUWJ010000100.1 GCA_027019605.1 Henriciella sp.
GAGGCGCTCGAAATGATCGCCGCGTCGGGCGCCGGGTCGCCTTCCATCAGGCTGTCGCAAATCATCCAGCCGGTAAGGTACAAGGGTCGGAATAGCATTTGCTCCGGCTCTGTGCCTTCGACATAGGCCGGGTCGGTGTCGATATAGCTATAAAAATTATAGATTGGAGCGAGGCCTTGACGGTGGGATGCGGCGTCAAAAAATCCGCGAGGCGTCGTTTTTGAAGGGGTAACGGTCAGCGTTTCCGAGATCGGAAAGTAACCATACATCCGCTGTCCGACCGAGACACCTTCTGCTTTCGACTCCGTCACAGTGGCAAAGCCCCAAACCGGGACACGTCCCATCGTGTCCGTGCTGCCAGGGAAGAAGTTCCAATAGTGCATTGGCGGACCACCGAATGCGGCATAGGTCACATTGTTCGCAGTCAGAGCGAACGCGTCGATGGACAATCGAGCGTCTCCATCAGCGAGGGCGGGCAGGTCAGCCTCTTGCCAATTGGTTTGGCGTAGATCCGACTTTGTGATTTCGTGCTGCTTGCTCATTTGATTGCTCCCATTTCCTGCATTGATCACACAGGTGCGAGGATAATCAAGCCTGACGTTAGGGCCTCAATGCGCCGTCGGCGGTGCGAGCATGAGGTCGCTGGCGACTTCGAGCGCATTCACATGTTCGCGAAGGGCTGCGAGCGACTCACGAGCCTCCGCGCAGATGGAGGGGGCTTCCGCTCTCAGATAGTGGAACTCTGCACTATCCGGTGATGCGGTACAGGTTGATTCCAGATCTTTCATCGCCCGAGAAAGAACTTCGAAATGAAAAGTCCAATGTGGATTACTTGTTTTCATGTCAGTATGGGCCTTGAGTTCTTGTAATCAGAACTTTAAAACAAGTATATTAACAATCAAAAAGTGCAATAGGGTAATTTCGTTTTTTAGTTGTTGACGCTGTTTTGGGTGTATTCTACGCGGATTTTGCGCGTTCGACCAAATCTACGAAGACATCGGTCAGCTGCGGCGAGGGCGTTGTGATCTGCAATTGCTGTAACAATTCGCTGACCGGAACGATGTTGCCCGCGCGGTTTTCAATGCGCAGCAAAGTATTGACCTCTGCATGCACTTTGGACGAACGCTGAAAGCGGTGGCAGATCGCCAAATGTTCATCTGTCCAACCCGTAATCTGGCAGGCCATCTCGAAGGTCTGAGGCGATTTTAGCATGCGGGAGATCGTTCGCGTTTGGCTGCAGATAACGAGTTCCCAATCATTGCGATTAAGGGCTGTCCATATGCCGCTTCGAATAAGCATATTTAAGCGCCCGAGGTCGCTGAACGACAGATAGCGACTATTGGTCAGGTGCAGAAACGCATCCTGATCGGTCAACCAAACCCGAAACTGGAGCGTGTAAGTATCGCTGAAGGCGCCGTCTTTCGAGGACAGGAGCGCGCGCAAGTAGACCCAGAGCCGTCTGAAAAACAGGTTCACAAATCTACTCCATCAAACCGATTGTGATTTGTACGAGTTGAATTCGCGAAGGCAAGGCCAACGCGCTATTTGCGCCAAAGTTTGTCCAACTCGGCTGAAATCGCGAAAGATTTTCGCGCTGCCGCCCCGCCAAGTCGCAAGCCGATCATCGCAGACCCCTCAAGCGAAGACGGATCGTCGGATGCTCGGTCCCAACGGCTACCTGCGACGAACCCCTCATCCAAAGATGAGAGGAAAGCGCCAAATTCTTCTTCTCGACCGTCGGCGAAAAGGGGCAACCAAATCAAGAATTCCGCTTTCGGCCATTTGCGCATGGCGCGAGGCACCCAGTTGGCAAGCGCATCCATGTCCGCATCGGTTTCGTAACTTGGGTCGAGCATGATCAACATCTGCTCTCCGCGGCGCGGCTGCAATCGCAGCGCCCCGCGATAGCCATCCTCTTTCCGAATTTGGACACGGTCATCCTTGCGCAAAGCTTGCGACAGAGCCTTGTGTTCGGTTGGGTGAAGCTCAAACAAGACAATCCGAGCCGCCTCACCCAGCAGCTGTGTGGCCAGCGCTGGTGAGCCTGGATAGGAGCCGGGCCCTTTGCTCTGCACGTGCGCCAGCCAAGGTTGCAGCGCATTCGGTGCTTTCTTCGCTTTTGGCATCGCGAGCACGCCGCGTTCGGCCTCTGCGGTCTTTTTCGACTGCGCACCCTGGAGGTCATAAAACCCCCGTGCGGCATGCGTTTCGACATAGAGCAGAGACTCATTCAGCTCCGCTTTGGTTGTCAGCACGGCATGCAGGATCGCATGCTTCAACACATCCGCCTGGTTTCCTGCATGATAACCGTGTTGATAAGAAAGCAAGGCCTAGTCTTCTCGTTCTGCCAGGGACGCTTCGCGGATCGCTTCGAACTCGTTGCCGGGATACCAGCTTGGCCAGATATCAGACTGGATCACTTTCAGGCCGACGGAATAGAGCGCTTTCACGTCCTCTTCCATGCCGGTCAGGTCCCAGGACTCGTCATACTCGTCCATGGGTTTGTGATAGCGTTGAACGCGATACGTGTCGGCGAAGGCGCGGCCAGCAGCGATCCCGCCATCGCGGGCATCGATCCCACCATCAGCATACAGCATAGGGACACCTTTTTTGGCGAACGAGACGTGATCGGAGCGATAGAAATACCCGGCTTGCGGCGTTGGATCAGGAACGATGACTCGCCCGGTTTCGTCGAGGTGCTCCTTCAGCAAGTCCTCAAGCTCCGATGCGCCATAACCGACTACGACCATGTCTTTGGTTCGGCCAATCGGTTGCATCGCATCAATGTTGAGGCCGGCAACGATTTGATTCATCGGGACGGTTGGGTTCTCAGCATAGAAGGCGGATCCGAGCAGGCCTGACTCTTCGAGGGTCACAATCACAAACAGCGCAGATCGTTCACGCTTTTCGGTTGCAAGTGACTCTGCGATCTCAATCAGCGCCGCTGTGCCGGTGGCATTATCGACCGCGCCATTGAAGATATCATCGCGGTAAAAGTCTTGGGTCGGCTCTCCTTCGCGTTCATCTGGCTTTTTGCCCAAATGATCCCAGTGCGCCGTGAAGAGCATATACTCATCCGGCGCCGTCGTGCCTGGAAGGATGCCGACAACATTGCGCGATTCAGTGGTCGTGATGGACTGCACAAATGAGCCGCTGGTGGTTAGCTCGCCCATATCAACAGGTGCGAACTCTTCCGTTTTGGCAGCCTCTTTCAGCGCTTCAAAATCCAGGCCCGCTTCCTCGAACAGGGTTTGAGCCATCTCAACACTGATCCAGGATTCAAACAGGGTGCGATTGTCGCCGCCATCGGATCGAACCAGATCAGCTTGTGCACCAGACCAGGAATTCGCAACAACGTCCCAACCGTAAGAGGCAGGGTCGGTTTCGTGGATGACGATCGCGCCGGTTGCGCCTTGGCGACCGGCTTCCTCGAACTTGTAGGTCCATCGACCATAATAGGTCATGGCATTGCCCTTAAAGAGCTCGTCTCCGCGGGCATAACCCGGATCATTGACCAGCATGACGACGGTCTTTCCCTCGACGTCTAGCCCCGCATAGTCATCCCAGCCATATTCTGGGGCAACGACGCCATAGCCAACAAATACGAGTTCGGAATCCGTCCATGAGGCTTCATCGCGATCTTGCTTCTTCGTCCACAAAACGACGTCTTCACGAAGTTTGGCAGAGAGTGTTTCTCCTGAGGCGCCGCCTGCGAACGAGACGCTTGAAGCATTTTCGTCGAGGGTTTGCTCAACCATTCCAACGGTTTGGAACCAAGAGCCATTTTCGCCTGCAGGTTCAGCGCCCACCCGGTCAAGCTCCGCTGCGATCCAGTCCGCAGACAGTTCGCCTTTTTCGCCCGCCGGACCGCGCCCCTCAAACGCGTCATCCGCCAAGATCCGAATGCGCTGCCGCAGGTCCTCGGCATCTATGTCTGCGCTCGTATTCGAGGCGACCGGAAGCGGTAGCTCAACAGTTGGGACGTCAGTGTCAGTGGTTGGTTCTGGCGCAACCGCGTTTGTTGTGTCGGACGCAGGTTGGCACGCCGCGATGATAGCGAGCGATGATGCCGCAAAAATTCGACGGATCATGGATCAGGCTCCTGTTATCTTTCTATTTGTGCCTGATGTGACATAGCCGGCACAGAGCGACAAGCAGGCGCCTGCGCTTGGACTACTCGCCCGGGAAAGGAATGAACTCGCTCTCGCCGTCCGGTAGCGTGAAGGGCGTATCGGTCCATCCGCCCTCCGCCGACGCGCGCCAATCGGCTTTTGCTTGTTCGAGGCGCTCACTGTCGGTGGCCACGAAATTCCACTCAATCTTTCGCGGCCCGTCGATGGGCTGCCCGCCCGCAAGCATGAATCGCGTTCCGACCGCGACTGAGACAGGAATATCCTTTCCGGGCGCCAGCACCGCCATTTGACCCGCCTCAATCAGCTCGCCATCAATGACAGCCTCACCAAAAGCGACATAGAGGGCGCGTTCCTCGGCTTCATCTGCCCCAATTGTGAACTCTGCACCATTGTCGGCATCGGCGCCGACATACCAAATCCCCCACGGGAATTCGACGGGCGATGAATGCCCAAACGCATCGCCAGCGAGGACGCGAGCATGCGCACCGCCAAGATCGAACTCTGGCAGTGTTTCCGCGGGATGGTGCACGAAATCGGGAGCGACTTCGGCGTACTCTTTTGGCAGTGCGACCCAGGTTTGAATGCCGTGCATGGATTGCCCAGCTGTACGTTCTTCATCTGGTGTGCGCTCTGAATGGCAAATGCCGCGCCCTGCGGTCATCCAATTCACAGCGCCCGGGCGAATGACGAGATCGTTGCCGAGCGTGTCTTTGTGCTGGATCGCGCCCTCATACAGAAACGTGACGGTGGCGAGGCCGATATGCGGGTGCGGGCGAACGTCAAAACCTTTGCCAGGTGCGTAATCAACCGGGCCGAAATGGTCGAAGAATATGAACGGTCCAACCATTTTACGACTGTGGTAGGGCAAGATCCGACGGACAATGAAGCCGTCTCCAAGATCCTTTTCTCGCGGTTTTATGATTTGCTCGATCAGGGCGCTCATGTCCTTACTCCTTGCCAATCTATTCGTTGAATGAAGACATAGGCTTATGAGCACTGATCTCCATGAATTCGTAGCCGACATCCGAGCATGTCAATTATGCGCAGCCGACATGGAACGCGAACCACGGCCCATTTTACAGGTTTCAGAAACCGCAAAAATCCTTGTTGCGGGCCAGGCGCCAGGCAATCTTGCTATGGAATCAGGTCGCCCCTTCACTGACCCCTCGGGTGATCGATTGCGCGATTGGCTGCAAATGGGTGAGGCGACATTTTACGACCCGGCGAAAGTTGCAATTGTGCCCATGGGCTTCTGTTTTCCGGGCTATGACAAGAATGGCGGCGACATCCCGCCCATGAAACGTTGCGCCAAGACCTGGCACGCAGCGCTGTTTGAAAAGCTGCCGCAGATCGAGCTAAAGATCTTGATCGGCGGCTATGCTCAAAAGTGGCATATCGGCGATCAGACGGAAATGACTTTGACAGCGACGGTTCAAAAGTGGCGAAGCTTTTTGGACCAAGGTGTCGTGGTTACGCCGCACCCAAGTTGGAGAAACAATGCATGGCTGAAACGCAATCCTTGGTTCGAAACAGAGCTCTTGCCCGAATTGCAAAAACGAGTGCAATCCTTGTTGTCCTGATTGCGGGCCTGTTCGGGATGCTGGCAGCTTGTGTGACGCCAGCCACTTTGAAACCCTTGGTCTCGGAGACCCAGATTATGCCACAGCTCAATCCGGAGAATGACCGTCTCATCAGCTATGATGGCGCCGAGCTTGGCCTCACGGTCTGGGATACAGCAGGTGACCCTGAAATCGTGATTGTCGGGGTTCATGGCATGAATGACTATGCCAATGCGTTCCATATGGCGGCGCCGTATTGGGCTGAGCGCGGCGTGAAAACCTTCGCTTATGATCAGCGCGGGTTTGGACGATCCTATGGGCGCGGCGAATGGCCTGAGGAAGAATCCATGCGCGAGGATTTGCGGACTGTGGTGGCCTTGGTGCGGGCGCGACATCCCGATACGACCCTCGCTGTGGTCGGTATCTCGATGGGCGGGGCCGTCGCGATGACCGCGTTTGGCTCAGATCGACCACCAGAGGGCGTGGACCGCGTCGTGTTTAGCGGGCCGGGCCTGCGTGGATGGGGCTCTATCCCAGCGATCCAACGCATCGCGCTATGGGCCAGCGTGCGGGTACGTCCTGGCTGGGTGGTGAGGCCCCCGCGCTTCGTCAAAATCGAGCCGAGCGACAATATTGAAATGCTCCGCCGGATGTGGGCCGACCCATTAGGGATCAAAGTCAACAAAATCGAACAAGTGCATGGTGTGGTCAGTGTTATGGAGAACGCGCACAAGGCGGCAGCTTCTTTGCCAAAAGACGTCCCGATGCTGCTGACCTATGGCGCGCGCGACATTGTGATCCCGGAAAGGGGCGTCCGGCGGACGGCGAAACGGCTGTCACCACATGTTCGAACGGCCTATTATCCTGACGGCTATCACATGCTGCTGCGCGACTTGCAGGCTGAGACGGTTTTCGAAGATGTGCTGGCATTCCTCAAAGATCCTGAGGCAGAGCTTCCAAGCCAAGTCGGCGAAGTTCCGGGTCGCAGTTCAAGCTGATTGTTGACCCAGCGAAAAGAGGCGTTACACCGCCGCTTTGGTTTTAATTGCAACTATGGCGATGGGCGGTCCGATGTTCGACAATCCTTCTTTCGACAATCACGAAGGTGTTCACTTCTTTTCGGATGAGAAGAGCGGGCTCCGGGCGATTATTGCGATCCATTCGACCACGCTCGGGCCGTCATCTGGTGGCACGCGTATGTGGGATTATGCCAATAGCGCAGACATGGTCACCGATGCGCTGCGTCTCAGTCAGGGCATGAGCTACAAAAACGCGATGGCGTCGATCCCACATGGCGGGGGCAAGGCGGTGATCTGGGGCAATTCCAAGACGGATAAATCCGAAGCGCTGTTTCGTGCCTTTGGGCGTGCGGTGGAAAGCCTACAGGGCAAGTATTGGACCGCTGAAGATGTTGGTATCGACACGGCGGACATCGAGATTGCGGCGCAGGAAACCGGCTATGCTGCGGGTCTAACGACCGGCAAAGCGGCCAGCGGCGATCCATCGCCGATCACGGCGCTTGGTGTGTTCAAAGGAATCAAGCAAACGGCGCTGCGCGCATTCGGTACGGATGATCTGAATGGCAAGACGGTCGCTGTGCAAGGCGTCGGCTCGGTTGGAGGGTATACCTGCGAGCACTTGGCTGAAGCGGGGGCAAATCTCGTCATCACGGACATCGATCAAGAAGCTCTGGACGATATCTCAAAGCGCACGGGCGCCAAGATTGTCGCGCCGGATGACATCTACGATGTCGATGCAGACATTTTCTCACCGAATGCGCTCGGTGCGATTTTGAACGCTGACACACTGAAGCGGCTCAAGGTCAAAGTGGTTGCCGGCGGTGCCAACAATCAGCTGAAGACACCAGATATGGGCGAGAAGGTCCGTGAAGCTGGCATCCTTTACGCGCCTGACTATGTCATCAATGGCGGCGGCATCATCAATGTCGCGGCCGAGATTTCAGGCTCGTACTCACGCGATTGGGTTGATCAAAAGCTCGACACGCTCATCGGAACACTTGGGACAGTCCTTGATGATGCGATTGCGTCCGGAAAGCCAACCAATGAAGTTGCTGATGAGATCGCGCGGGCACGTATTCAAGCCGCGAAAGTCTAGCTTTCGTCGCTCGTTTCTAGGCTCTCTTCCGGGATCGTCTCTTGCGTCTCTTCGGCTGCGACCGCGCCTTCGCAGATGAATGGCTCGGCTTCAACCGGTACGCCATCAATCATTCGAACGGCCCGCGCCCGACCGCGGGAGTTTCCGGCGGTTAGAGCGAAAGTGCCTTCCAAGACATTCACATTGCGCTGGTAGAAGGGCAGGTATCCCGTCCAGCTGCGCCGGGTGAGCGTTGGCGCCAGTTCAAATCGTCCTGTGGAGGCCCGCCGCGCGCCCTCAAAGCGACCGGTCAGGGAAACGCTATTGATCTCTTTCGTCCCGACAAAGCTAACCGGATAGCGACCGCGTGGCGCGATAGTCTGAAACGCTTCTTCGAGCTTTTCGCCATTGCCCACCACAGGCGCTTGCAGCGGATCGTCGGAGAGGAAAACACGCCACGCCAAATGCAATCCGACATAATTGTTGAAATCTGCCGTTTCTGTGCAGGTATCGATATGCCACTCGCCATCCAGGCGGAACTTCTCGTACTGCATCCAGCCCGTGACGACTGCGGTTGCGGCGGTGAACGCCACGGATGCGTATTTGATGAATTCAATCATAGCCCGTCCCTCATTGCGGCGAGCTTAGCGCAGCGCTGCCAGTTGGTTAAGGCGTTGATTATAGCGCGGGTTGGATCGGTCCATCGGCGCGGCCGTGAACAAACTGATCGACATGCGCATTTCCGCTATTATCGATTTCGCTCGCCGGCCCTCGCCAAATGATCACGCCTTCGAACAGCATCGCGATCTCATCGGCGATTTTGCGGGCGCTCGCCATGTCATGCGTGATCGATACGGCCGCCGCGCCGAGCGCTTTGGTTTGCTCAACGATAAGATCATTGATCGCGTCCGCCGTGATCGGGTCGAGGCCGGTGGTCGGCTCGTCGAAGAAGATCAATTCCGGCTTGGAAACAATCGCGCGGGCAAGCCCGACACGCTTCTGCATGCCGCCAGAAATCTCTGCAGGCGTGAGGTCAGCCACGTCGGAGCCGAGACGCACTTGCTTCAGGGTTGCGATCGCGCGTTCTTTCGCCTCTTTGCGTTTCATCCGATCTGAATTGAGCAGACGAAAAGCGATATTCTCCCAAACGGTCAGACTGTCGAACAGCGCCGCTGACTGGAACAACATGCCAATTCTTGCACGCATCTGCTCTCGGGTTTTGCCTTGATCGTGCGTGACATCCTCACCGTTGAAGATGATTTGCCCCTTGTCCGGTGTCATCAGTCCGAGCGCGTTTTTCAGCATAACTGATTTCCCGGATCCAGAGCCGCCGAGCACGACCAGAGATTTACCGGGCGCAACGTCCAAATTGACGCCTTTGAGGACCTGTTTGGGGCCAAAGGATTTGTGAACGTCTTTGATTTCGAGAAGGGCACCAGTGCTCATGATCCAAAGTCCACCAATAGAGTTGAGATCAGGTAGTTGAACGCGAGGATCAGCACCGCAGCGCCGACCATGGCGAAAGTTGCTGCTCGGCCAACGCCCGTTGCACCAGCAGATGATTTGTCACCGTGATAACAGCCCATCACCGCGATAACGGCGCCAAACACGACGGCTTTGATCAGTCCGACCGTGACGTCTTGCCAAGTCAAAAAGTCGAGCGTGTTGCGAAGGTAAGTGGTGGAATCAAATCCCAGACCCAGCGTGCTGACGGCCCAACCGCCCATCACGCCGATAATATCAGCAATCAGAACAAGAAGCGGGAGGGTTAGAATACCGGCCAGAAAGCGCGGCGCATAAAGATACCGGAACGGGTTCGCGCTCAGCGTCTTGAGGGCATCGATCTGCTCGGTGACGCGCATGGCGCCAATTTCAGCGGCAATCCCCGCCGAAACACGGCCCGCCAGCATCAAGCCGGTAATCGTCACCCCAAGCTCTCTTGTGATGCCGAGGACAACAATGTTTGGAACAAATTGCTCAGCGCCAAACCGGCTGCCGCCTGAGTAAATGTTCAACGCCAAAGCGGCGCCGATAAACACGGCCGAAAGCCCAACCACAGGCAGGCTGTAAAACCCGATCGCAATCATTTGGCGGACGATTTGCGCGCCATACCAGCGCGGTGTGAAGGCCGCGCCCATCGTTTTGCCGGTAAAAATCGACAAACGGCCAATCTCACCCAGCATGCCGAGTGTGGCGGCGCCGAGCCATTGCAGCGGGTTTGGAAATCCGCCCTTACGTTTCGTAGATGCGTTTGACACGAGGGGTGAGTCCTGTGGTGAGTTCGTATCCAATTGTGCCTGCGAGGGCAGCTTGTTCTTCTAATGCCGCGTCCGGTCCGATCAATTGGGCATAAACACCGGGTCTGGCAAGATCCGCAGCGTGTGTGACGTCAATTGTTATCAAGTCCATCGAGACACGGCCGAGGATATCACAGCGTTTGCCGCCAAGGGTGACAAATCCTTTATTTGAAGCTGATCGCGGGAAGCCATCGCCATATCCAATTGCGAGCGTCGCCACCAATGTCTGCTGTTCTGCGCGCCAGGTTGCGTTGTATCCTACAGTTTCACCGGTCTCGACGAGGCTGACCTGAAGGATCGGCGCTTCGAGCGTCATGCCCGGCTTTAGAGGCGCGCCTTCAGGCGGAATGCCTCCGCCATAAAGCGCGATTCCAGGTCGCGACAGGGCGTGGTGATAGTCGGCGCCGAGCCAGACGCCGCCGGAGTTCGCGAGGCTTAGCGGTACGCCGGGAAAAGCTTCAGAGACGGTTTCCAACATTGCCGCCTGATGAGCATTCATAGCGGCATCGGTGTCTTCTGCGCAGGCGAGGTGCGACATGATCAAGATCGGTGCTTGGCCCTCGCTGGCTTTGGCGAGTTCTTGCGCATCGCCGACCGGAAGCCCGAGCCGGTTCATGCCGGTATCAAAATGCAGAGCGAAGCCGCGTGGCATCTTCACACCATCGACCAGCCAGTCTGCCATGGTCCGATATTGAAAGTTTGAATTTACCACCGGGATCAGCGCGTTTTCACGGTACAGAGCTTCTTCGTCCGGGGACGGGCCGTTCAAAACATAAATGTTGGGATGGCTGCCGAGCGTCGCCCGCGTGAGCTCTGCCTCATAGCTATGGGCGACAAAGAAATGGTCGCATCCGGCATCATGCAGGGTTTCGGCGACTTGTCGAAGGCCGTGCCCATAAGCGTCTGCCTTGATTACCGCACCAGTCACGCCTTTAGTTTGCGCTGCCCGCAGGGTTCGCCAATTGTCGGCGATGTTTGAAAGGTGGATGCGGGCGCGCGGTCTCAGACTCATAATGGCTCGGATTACAACGCTTTGCGGCGGATGTAAGGCCTATTCGTCGAATGCTTCTTGTGGCGCGCGTGCGAGGTTGCCGAAACGGGTAACATTTGCGTCAAATGACAGCACGACTTTGCCGATCGGGCCGTGACGTTGCTTGCCGAGGATAACTTCAGCAGTGCCATAGACTTCATCCATGCGCTGGCGCCAGGAGGCCCACTTGTCCGCGGCCGCTGGATCGCCGCCATCGGCCTGCGGTTCGGTCCGCTCAAGATAATAGCTTTCGCGGTAGACGAACATGACCACGTCGGCATCCTGTTCGATCGATCCGGATTCACGAAGGTCGGAAAGCTGAGGGCGTTTATCATCACGTTGCTCAACTTGCCTGGAGAGCTGTGAAAGCGCGATGACTGGAACGTTCAGCTCTTTCGCCAGGGCTTTCAGGGTCGTCGTGATCTGGGTGATCTCTTGCACGCGGTTCACATCAGACTTGCCAGATGTCCCGGTGAGAAGTTGCAAATAGTCGATGATGATCAGGTCAACGCCTTGCGCGCGCTGCAGTCTTCGGGCGCGCGCGGCGAGCTGACTGACCGAAATGCCGCCTTGGTCATCAATATAGAGCGGCAGGTTCTGAAGTTCTTCCGTTGCTTCGCGCAGGGTTTCAAAATCGTGCTTGTCGAGATCACCCTGGCGGATCTTGTGCGCGTTAATGCTGGTTCGCTCGGCGACAATACGTGTTGCCAGCTGTTCGGACGACATTTCCAGCGAGAAGAATGCCACCTTGCCGCCGGATACGGTTTTGGTCGAACCGTCTTCCAACTTCTCACCACGATAATCAGCGGCGACATTGTAGGCGATATTGGTCACCAGCGAGGTTTTCCCCATGGACGGGCGTCCGGCGAGAATGATCAGGTCAGACTTGTGCAAGCCGCCCATTTTATGATCGAGATCATCAAGCCGCGTTGCGATCCCGGCAATCTTACCTTCGCGCTTAAACGCCGCCTCAGCCATTTGCAGGGACTCGGTCAGCGCTTCGGCAAATGTCGAAAAGCCCCGTCCGGTCGAACCACGCTCGGCGAGTGCAAAGAGTTCGCGTTCAGCAAGTTCGATCTGCTGGCTACCGTCAGAATCGCGGTCATGATGCTGCGCTCGTGATTGCACACCCGCGCCGATATTGATCAGCTCGCGGCGCATGGCGAGGTCGCGGATAATGCGCGCATAATCCTGAACTTCAGGGCCGAACGCTGCGCTGTCGAGCAAATCCGCCAGATATTGCGCGCCGCCAATTTGCGTCAGTCGCTCATCTTTTTCGAACTGCTCGCGCAAGGTCACACCGTCTGCGACCCGCCCATTTTGGATGAGCATCATGCAGGCTTCGAAAATTTCCTGGTGCGCTGGGGCATAGAAATCGACCGGACGCAGAATGTCAGAGACACGTTGAAACGCGTTATTGTCGTACAGGATTGATCCAATGACCGCGGCTTCTGCCGACAGGTTGTGTGGCAGTTCCGGGGCTGGATCGTCCGGGCTGGGAAGAGTGGCGACAGCGTTGCTCATGGCTTTTCATTAACCTTAAATTGCAATCTGCGGCAGTCCCCGGAAACAGAAACCCCCCGTTTAGCTGTCACTTATCCACAGCTCAAAACGGGTAGGGCACCTGCAAAAAAACCGATCGCTGGCCTTTCTCGCGCGATACGCTATGTAGCGCCCTTCGCGCGCGCACGATTAACCAAAGATTCGGTCCCGTTTCCCATGAACCCGGTTTCCATGCTTTCCAATCTGAGCAGCCCTGCCGCTGTTCACGGCGCACCTTTCGGTGTCGATGTCCTGCGTTTGATCGAAGCGCTTGAGGCACGCGGCAGCGCCGCTTTGTACGTCGCCCGCGACGATAAGCAGGCGGCGACCGCGCTCAAACTGGCTGAGTTTTTCCGGCCAGGCCTTGAGCTGATCCGCCTGCCAGGCTGGGACGTGCTTCCGTATGACCGTGTGAGCCCGTCGCCGGCAGTTGCAGCGGCGCGATGTGCGGCTCTGGCGAGACTATCACAGCGCGCCGCCAATGCTGAACCTTGCTTGGTCGTGACGACCGCCAGCTCATTGGTGCAGCGCGTGCCGCCGCTCGAGACGATGCGTGCAAGCTCACTATCGGTCTATACGGGCGGGCGCATCCAGCAGGATGAGCTTTCCTCCTATCTGTCGGTAAACGGCTATGTTCGCGTCGCCTCTGTTTCGGAGAAAGGCGAGTATTCGATCCGCGGTGGCAAGGTTGATATCTATCCACCGACCGGGGAGGAGCCGGTTCGCCTCGATTTGTTCGGCGACGAGATCGAAACCATCAAGGCGTTTGACCCGGAAACTCAATTGTCGACCCGCACCCTGAACCGTGTTGCTTTGGCGCCGGTCTCAGAAATCTTGTTCAACGAGCAAACGCTTGGCCTGTTCCGCGAGCGTTATTTGGCCGAACTCGGATCCCCGGTCGGAGATCCCATGTATGAAGCTGCGCGGGCAGAAATCCGGCGCGGTGGGATTGAAGGATGGTTGCCGCTCTTTCACAGCCATCTCGACACAATTTTCGACTATATCGGTGCGAATGCGATCATTGGTTTGGGCGCGCTTTCAGCTGAAGCCGCGAGCGAGCGTCTATCGCAAGCAAAAGACTATTATGATGCGCGCCTGGAAGCGGCTGGCGAGGAGCGTCAGGCGCGGGTATTGGCGCCTGAGCATCTCTACCTCACTGATGGGCAACTTTCAGCCGCTTTGCAGAGCAGCGGTGTTGCACGCTTCCATTCCGGGCAGGGCGAGGGCGGGATCGATCTTGGCGGGGCCCAAGGGCGTGACTTTGCGCCGGAACGCGCGCAGCCTGAAATCAATATCTTCGAGGTTGCTGCGGCGCATGCCAAAGCCATCCATGATGCGGGCAAGACGGTTGTGTTCGGTGCTTGGACCGATGGCTCGGCAAGCCGGCTTGAGGGTGTTTTAGAAGATCACGGTCTGCCGGACGCGACGCGCGTTTATTCGCTGGAAGCCGCTCAAAACGCTGAAATTGCGATTTGTGAGCTGCCGCTGGAGTCAGGTTTTGAGACCGACGATCTCGTGATCATTGGCGAGCCCGACATTCTCGGCGATCGGCTCGCTGCGCCGAGACGCAAACGCAAGGCAGCGAACTTTATCGCCGAGTCCGCAAGTCTCAACCCGGGCGACCTCGTCGTTCATGTGGATCATGGTGTCGGACGCTATGTCGGCTTGAAGACCCTGGATCTCGCAGGCGCGGCGCATGATTGTCTCGAGCTTGGCTATGCGAAGGGCGACAAAGTCTTCCTTCC
>JALUWJ010000101.1 GCA_027019605.1 Henriciella sp.
GAGTTTGCTTCGAATGGCCGTGTAGATAGACCGGCGTGGATCGTTAGGATCAAACCCATACTTTAGCGCCGCGGCGACCACGGCTTGCATGGTCGTGCTAACTCCCAACCGCTCGCGCGCATTGGTGACGTGAAAGCGTAGCGTTCGCTCAGAGATGCCAAGTATGCAGGCCGCCTCAGAGATGGTTTTTCCCACTGCCAACCATTGCAAACACTCAATTTCGCGGTGCGAAAGCGGTGAATTTAAGGAGGGATGAACCGTTTTAGGTTCGATCACCAAAGACTGGCTGTGCAAGTATCTGTAGGCGGCGACGAACGTATCGAAAATCATCGCTGCAGACTCGTACATTGCTTCAGACATCGCAGCTTGCGTTTTTGCCGTAAGCAAAAGGATCCGATCGCGTTCACGGCAGATCGTATGCGAGAGATAGTCTGTCCACGCGTTTTCCTCAAACTCTGTGATGGTGAGATATTGTCGTGCAAACACGGGCGAGGCGATCTGACTGGCGCACATCATACCGCTCTGTTCGAATTGCCAATCCAGAAACGGGCGCGTCTCAGCCGCATCCGATCCCAAAATCGACGTCCAGCTGGCGCTCAATGCCTCTCGAAGACCTTCAGCCTTTTCACCCAGGCTTTCCTCGTAATTGTCCCAGACCGGAGACAAATTCTCTTGCATGGCATGCGGCGTTGAAGGCCCCGGCACCCAATCCAGTGACAGATGCGGAAAGTCGATGTGAAGGAACAAGCGGCCGGTGTGATGGAGCAGATCCACAAATTGTTTGCATCGATATAGCTGTAAGAGCTCTACGTTTAAATTCATTCGCCAGGTTTGATTGAACAGCGTGTCCAATCCCTACATTGGTCGCATACGTCGAACTTTCCCCAGAATTGTCAGTCGACTTACGCGAAATGAAACGCAGATTTTAAAGAATTTGACCTTCTCTTAGTGTCCTACGAGCAAAGTAAATCTCTTTTCCATTTACAATTGTATAACAAGAAACTCTATTATTTTACAAACAAAGTTCGAATACTAATTATCGTCAGTAGATAGAGTTTTCGTTCGCGCTTTTGATCTGGACCGTTCTGCATTGACGGCCTTAAAGTTGCGCGTATGAGCAATGACATTCTTATCCGCACAGCAACGCCTACAGATCTCCCCACGCTTCTACGATTTGAACAGGGAATAATCACCGCTGAGCGCCCTTATGATCAGACGCTTAGGCCAGATCCGATCAGCTATTATGATATCTCAGAGTTGATCGCAGTAGATGATGCGGAAGTTGCTGTGGCCGTCGCTGACGGTCAATTGATCGGCTCTGGTTATGCGCTGAAGAAACCCTCTCGCCATTACGTGTCTCCCGCGTTTCACGCCTATATCGGTTTTCTCTACGTTGAGCCGGAGTTTCGAGGCCAAGGCGTCAATCAACGGGTCCTGGATCATTTGTTCGCTTGGGCGCGGGCGAACGATTTGCCCGAAATACATCTCACCGTTTATCCAGACAATGCGCCAGCCATTCGCGCCTATGAGAAGGTTGGATTTGAGCCCTATATCCTGGAAATGAGAATGAACCTCGACGAACGAGATTAGAGGCGCGGGACATCGTCGGTCCATCTGCCCAAAAATAAACACAAGCCAAGGCGTGCGACTTCCTGTATGGCGCGCTCCATGAGTTTTCCAGATCGAGAAACCGTCCTGGCGTTTCTGAAAAAGAACCCTGACGCGACCACCAAACAAGACATTGCCCGCGGCCTGAAAGTGAAAGGCCGTGAACGACAGACCCTTCGCGCCATTCTGAAAGACCTGGAAGCGGATGGCACGCTCACCAAGACAGGCAAGCGCGCCTGGGCGCAATCCGATGCACCGCCACCCACCTCAGTCGTACGTTTTGAGAAGACGGATGAGAATGGTGACCTGATCGCCCGCGCGTTCGGCAAGCAAGGCGCTTACGGCCCGGAGCTCATCTTCGATGGCTATTCCGGCAAAGCGCGGGGCCCAGCGCCCGGCATAGGTGATCGGGGGTTGGCGCGTCTGAAAGAAACGGACGGCGTGTGGACGGCTCGCCTGATGAAACTGTTCGAGGCTCGAGATGAAGAGCGTCCTGTAACCGGCGTTTATATCAACACGGATCGCGGCGGCCGGGTAAAACCCGCCAGCCGTAAGATCAAGCATGAGCTCCATATCCGCGAAGCCGACCGCAATGGCGCTGAAGACGGCGACTTGGTGATGGCGACCCCATATCCGCAAAGAGGTTATGGACCGGTTCGCGCCGAAATCTCTCAAATCCTGGGGCGCCGCGAAGACCCTAGAGCCGCTTCCATCCTATCCATCGCGGCCTATGACATTCCAACCGACTTCCCTGAAGAGATTCTCGAGCAAGCTCGCACGAAGACACCTGCAGAGGTTCAGCGGACCGATCTTCGTGAAACGCCGCTGATAACGATCGATCCTGCCGACGCTCGTGACCATGACGATGCGGTGTATGCCGAAGCTCTGGAGGGCGGGTTTCGTGTGATCGTTGCGATCGCTGATGTCGCGGCGTTCGTGACACCCGGTAGCGCGCTTGATCGAGAGGCCCTGAAACGCGGGAACTCGACCTATTTTCCGGATCGTGTTGTCCCCATGCTACCGTTCGAGCTCAGCGCGGATGCTTGTTCGCTGAAAGAAGGCCAAGACCGACAATGTATGGCGGTGGAGATCGAGTTCGATAGATCAGGCAACAAGCGCAAGCATCGCTTCTTACGCGCGATCATGCGCTCTGCTGGAGCCCTGTCCTATGAAGAGGCGCAACAAGCGATTGATGGCCAACCGACCGATCGGGCTGCGGGGCTGCTAGAAAGCGTCCTGAAACCCCTCTGGGCCGCATATGACGCGGTCTCGCAAGCGCGGGCACGACGTGCTCCACTCGAATTGGATCTTCCAGAGCGCAAAGTCGAAATCGCAGCAGATGGTACAGTCGCAGGGATTCGGACAAAAGAACGATTTGATGCGCACAAGCTCATCGAAGAGTTTATGATCCAAGCAAATGTCTGCGCCGCCGAAGAGTTGGAGTCGAAAGGCTCCCCCCTGCTCTACCGCGTCCATGATGCCCCGTCGGATGCTAAGATCGCGGCGCTTGCAGAATACCTCAAGACGATGGACGTCAAATGGCCGCTTGGTGAAAAGACGCAAACCCGGCGCTTCAACAAGCTGCTGTCAGACTTTGAGGAAACAGATCAAGCCGAAGCGGTCTCTGAGATCATTTTGCGGACGCAGAGCCAGGCAATTTATAGCCCCGAGAATATCGGTCATTTTGGCCTCAACCTGAAAAAGTACGCTCATTTCACCAGCCCAATTCGGCGGTATAGTGATCTCATCGTTCACCGCGCGCTGATTAAGTCTTTGAAATTCGGCCCAGGCGGCTTGGATGAAAAACAAGCCGTTCAACTTGAAGAAACCGCTGAACATTTGGTTCAGACTGAACGACGATCTATGGCTGCAGAACGTGATGCGACGGATCGTTATCTCGCTCACTTTCTCGCAGATCGCGTTGGCGCGGAGTTCTCAGGGCGGATCACAGGCGTCACCGCTTCGGGACTTTTCATTCGCCTTGATGAGACCGGCGCTGACGGATTCTGCCCCGCCTCACAGATTTCGCATGAATATTGGGGATATCGTGAAGCTGCACAGGCACTCGTCGGAGATCAATCAGGGAAGCGGTATGAACTCGGCCAATCCGTAACGGTGCGTCTGCGCGAAGTTACCCCACTCGAGGGCGGATTGCTGGTTGAGTTGACCTCTGATCCACGACCTCGCGATCCGAACGAGAAATTGCAGCCTCGGACGCGGGGGAAGCGGTTTGATCGTTCCAGAAGCTCTGGCAACATGAAACGGGGACGAAGAAAGACAGGCGGAAAAGGCAAGAAACGGCGATGAGCAAACCCGACTTAGGCACGGCTTATGACCGCGAAGATGCCGCCGAGATTATCTTGAAAAACAAACCAAGCCCGCGTCCGAAGGATGCCGCGACTCTGATCCTGGTCCGCCGTGATCAGGCAAAGCCACGCGTTCTGATGGGCAAGCGCTCTGGTGGTCATGACTTTATGCCCGACAAGTATGTTTTCCCGGGCGGGCGGGTCGACCCTCAAGATGGCCGCGCACTCAGCTATACAGAACTTGAGGCCGCGCAAGATGCCAGATTGCGCTACCAAACACGACGCGTTCCGCGTGCCTTTGCACTGACGGCGATCCGCGAAACCTTTGAGGAAACGGGCCTTCTATTGGGACGGCAGGCCGAAATGCCGCGAAAGGCCCCTCAAGGCTGGCAGCCTCTATATGATATCGATATCGCGCCCTGCCTGCAGCACATGAAATTTATAGGCCGCGCCGTCACTCCGCCCTATCGCCCGAAACGTTTCGATGCCCGGTTCTTTATGGCCGACGCCGAAAAAATCCTGATTGATGATCGACCGCCCCTCGACGGCGCTGAATTGCATGATTTGCAATGGGTTTCCCTGAAAGACGCCCTCGACCTGGATCTCCCGAATGTCACCCGCTTTATGCTTGGTGAAATCGAGGAAAGACTGACCAAAAAAGACGATCTTGGCCCGCCATTTCTGCGCTGGACGCGTTCGGGTCATTCGGCAGATAGAATTTGATGCGTCGAAGCGGTTGACTTCAGCCTCGCAACCCATCATTAGACGCGTTTTCGAGTTTCAGCCCTAAATTAAAGGCGCACCGTCATGGCCAAACCGGCAACGATTAAAATTCGCCTGAATTCAACAGCAGGCACTGGGTTCTTCTACGTTACGAAAAAGAACCCACGCAACATGACCGAGAAAATGGTCAAGCGGAAGTATGATCCGATTGCGAAAAAGCACGTCGAATTCAAAGAAGGTAAGATCAAGTAAGATCTAACATTCTGATCGAATTAGAAAAAAACCGAGCTTTGAGCTCGGTTTTTTTATGCCGCACGGTTCTCAATTCGATTGCGGCCATTCTGTTTGGCCCGGTAAAGCGCTTGATCCGCGCGGTGCAGAAAATCTGCTAAAACCTCAGCCTCCCCCTGATGCGTCGCCACGCCTGCGCTGACCGTTACATCAATTGGGTTTGATGTGCGCTCATTCGTGAATGGCTCACTCGCAATGGCCTCACGAATCCGTTCAGCCCCAGCAAGCGCAAGGTTCATTTCGGTTTCTGGCATAATTACCAAAAACTCTTCACCGCCGATTCGGCAGGCAATGTCTTTCGGCCTGATGTTCATTCTGAGCCGGTCTGAAAACGCTTGCAGCACATCATCGCCGGCGCCGTGCCCAAATTGGTCATTAATGGATTTGAAGTGGTCAATATCGAACGCCACGACAGAGAGAGGTTTGCTCCCCGCGCGGGCGCGGTGCATCCAGCTCTGCATCTTCTCCAGCATGTGACGCCGATTGAACAAACCTGTGAGTGGGTCGATCACTGACAGCTCCATGCCTCGATCGACCCGGTGGCGTAGAACATCAATATAGCGCTGTCGCCGCGTCTGTGTGCGCACACGAACCTGCAGCTCAGCAATTTCTAGCGGGGTCGACACCAGATCAGCTGCGCCAATCCTGAGCGCCTCTAGCGCCCTGCTCTGATCTCTGGGATCATACGTCACCATGATCGAGAAATCGCGCGCTTCCTTAAGCGTCCTCAAATGGGCACAGAGTTTCAGCGGGTCGTGTTTCTGGTTGGAGAGCGCGACGATCACGAGATCAAGGTCCCGGAACTCGATGCTGCCGCCCGAAGCGTCTACCCAGGTTTGCGCACGATGTCCGGTGGCTTTTAAAGCCTCTGCCACCCGCCGCGCCTCAGCATTATCTTGATCGATCACCAGGACGTTTGAGGGCGCTTCAATCAGTTCTTTTTCGTAATCAGAGAACTGAGTTACGCGCGCATTTTGTTTGCCGCGCACGCGCAATTCATTGGCCACCATATTGAACCGCATTTGCGTGTCTAATCGGGTAAAAAGCCCAAAATCATCTACGGGTTTTGAGAGAAAATCATCCGCGCCCGCCTGCAGGCCTTTTAGCCGGTCCTCGATGTTGACCAGGGCGGTCACCATGACAATCGGGATGTGCTGGGTCTCGGGCATGGCTTTCAGTCGTTGGCAGACTTCAAAGCCATCCATGCCCGGCATCATAACATCGAGCAGGATGATATCCGGTTGATGGCGCAACGCACTGGCAATCGCCCCCTCACCATTATCCGCAAGGAAAACAGTATAATACTTTGCTTCTAATTTCGCTTGCAGCAGGCGTCGATTGGGTTCGATATCATCAACGACCAGCACGGTGGCGGTCATGCGGGCGCCTCATTGGACATCAAGTCGTCAACCGTTTTGAGGAATGACCGAACTTGAATGGGTTTCGAGAGATACCCCTCACAACCAGCCTCACGCACAAGCATTTCATCGGTTCGCATCGCAAAGGCTGTGACCGCTAAGACAGGGATCTCAGAGGTCCGCTCATCATCCTTGAGCCACCGGGTGATATCCAGGCCAGAAACTTCCGGCAGTTGAATATCCATAATGATCAGATCCGGGGTTTCTTCGAGCGCGATACCGACCGCTTTCGCGCCATCCACACATTGCAGCGTTTCATAGCCGCTCGCTTCCAACAAATCGCTGAACAGCCGCATGTTCAATGCGTTGTCTTCAACGATCAGGACCTTGCGAGGGGTCGTCTCTGCCATCCGTCTAGTTCCGAATCATTCCGGGCATTGATTTGCCCCGATTCTTTCTAACGTTAGCTTCGTTAACGATTCTTTTCCAATTGCGCCACTGCGCAGAACATGGCACGAACAAACATGCCCTCAATGTGCCGAGACTGCGATACCCTTGTCTCTGACGTGGCCGAACAATGCCCGAAGTGTCAGTCTTACCGCATCGTATCACACGCGAATCTGGAAACGCTCTCGATTGCGCATATTGATTGCGACGCCTTCTTCGCCGCGATTGAGAAGCGAGATAATCCGGACCTAAAGGACAAACCCGTCATCGTCGGCGGCGGGAAACGCGGAGTGGTTGCCACCTGTTGCTATATTGCGCGATTGAATGGCGTTCGGTCTGCGATGCCGATGTTCAAGGCTTTAAAAGCGTGCCCAGAGGCGGTCGTCGTGAGACCGCGCAGAGAGGCCTATTCGACCGCTTCAAAGCATATCCAAGAGAAGTTTCGCTCACTAACGCCGACCGTTCAAATGCTGAGTGTCGATGAAGGATTCCTGGACCTGTCCGGCACCACGCGTCTGGCGGGTGCCTTTCCTGCCATGTCGCTCAGCAAACTGGCGAGAGAGGTCGAAGCTGATATCGGCATCACCATCTCTATCGGCCTCTCGGAAAACAAATTCCTCGCCAAAACCGCGAGCGAATTAGACAAGCCGCGCGGTTTTGCTGTGATTGCGAAGTCTGAAGCCACGGCGTTCCTGGCAGATAAACCCGTTGGATTTCTCCACGGCGTTGGGAAACAGCTCGCCAAAAAGCTCGAGCGCGATGGGTTTCGGTGCGTCGGGGACTTACAAACGAGTGAGGCCCGGGATCTGATCCGTCATTATGGCGAAACCGGGCTTTGGCTACATCAACGCTCTCAGGGGATCGATAATCGCCCGGTCCGCACCGACACGATCCGGAAGTCAGTCTCGGCGGAGCGGACCTTCGAAACCGATATTCGCGACTATCCCACGCTCGAAGATCGCTTGTGGCAAGTCTGCGAAGAAACAGCCATTCGAGCCAAGCGACACAATGTCGAAGGCTCAACAATTACGCTAAAGCTCAAAACCAAAGACTTCCGAACGCTAACACGGTCCGCGACGCTATCCACCGGCACCAATCTCGCCAATGCCCTGTTCAAAATCACCAAACCCCTGCTGGCGCGTGAAGCTCAAGGCGAGCGAGCGTATCGATTGATCGGAGTTGGTTTGTCTCACCTTCAGGAAGCGCGTTTCGACAATCGGGATCTGGTCGATCCAGGTGTTGAAAAACGTGCCAAAGCAGAGCGCGCAAGCGATGCTGCGAGATCGAAGTTTGGATTGTCTTCTGTGGTCACGGGACGGTCAATAAAACTCGCCGCGGAAAAAGCTCGCAAAACGTAATCTCACTTGCGTTTCAAGAGGCGGATACGCTAGCTGAGCGAAAAGGAGATTAGCCCCCATGTCGACACCTGAAAGCCGTCTCGCCGAGCTTGGCATCACCTTGCCTGAGCCAATGGCCGCTGTTGCGAACTATGTTCCGTTCGTAATCACAGGAAATCAGCTATTTGTGTCCGGTCAAGTCAGTGTCGGCCCGGATGGTTTGGTGACGGGGCGCCTCGGTGAAGACATGTCCCTGGAAGAAGGGCAAGCTGCGGCGCGCCTATGCGCCCTGAATCTGATCGCACAGTGCAAAGCCGCTGTTTCAGATCTCTCGCGCATCAAACGCGTGGTGAAGCTTGGCGGCTTCGTCAACGCGCACCCGGACTTTGTTCAGATCCCGCAAGTCATCAATGGATGCTCCGATGTCATGGTCGATGTGTTCGGCGACGCTGGGCGTCACGCGCGGTCTGCCGTGTCCAGTCCCGTCCTCCCGCTCGGCGTTGCCGTAGAAGTCGACGGCGTGTTTGAGATTGGCTGAGCGGTTCAACCTTAGCGACTTTGCCTATGCGCATCGCGGGCTTTGGACGCCCGATGGGCCGACTGAAAACAGCCTAGAGGCATTTCTAGCGGCGGCTGAGCAGGGTTTGGGTATCGAGTTTGACGTCCGCCCCTCGAAAGACGGCGTGCCGATTGTGTTCCATGATCCAGAGCTCGAACGCATGACCCTGGAAACCGGGGCCACGGAAGATCGCACAGGGAAGGAACTGATCGGCCTCTCCTTGAAAGGTGGCGGCGAGATTATCAGCCTCGAACACTTGCTCTCAGCGTGGCCTGCAACCACGCCGCTTCTTTGCGAAATGAAGGTGGATGGCAAGACTGATCCGAAAACGTTCTGCGCGGCTGTTGCAGCGCTCCTGGAGCAGCATAATGGTCCCGCCGCGATGATGAGCTTCTCCAGAAGCGCCGTCGCGGCGATTCCAGACACAATCATGCGGGGTCAATTGATTGCGCCGAGTGAGGGTGATGCCTCAAAGCCTCTTGCGGACACGCCGAGTGTTATCGTTGACTATTTGGCGTGCCACACGGGCGATGCGAAGAATCCGTCTCTTCAAACTGCGCGCAGCGTCACGCCTCTCATCACATGGACCGTCAAAGACGCTGCGACTTGCGAAGACCTGTCATCGTTCACAGACAGTCAAATTTTCGAAGGTTTCGATCCAGCGCTCGCAAAACGGCATATTTTGAATACATAGAACGGTATGGACGAAACGGTTTTCAAAGCACGTATCATCTCAGGCTTGAGCGAGGTCTCTCCAGAAGCCTGGAACCGCTTGGCAAATCCGCCTGCCTTACCCTTCGATCCTTTTCTGACTTGGGAGTTTTTGGAAGCGCTGGAAGCCTCTGGTGCGGCCCGTCCTGAAACCGGTTGGTCCCCTTGCCATGTTCTGGTGGAAGGCCCCGGCGAAGAGATCGTCGCGGCGATGCCGCTCTACGCGAAGACCAATAGCCAAGGCGAGTTTGTCTTCGATCACTCCTGGGCCGATGCTTATGAGCGCGCGGGCGGCGCCTATTTCCCAAAACTGCTGAGTGCCGTACCGTTCACCCCAGTGACTGGGCGCCGGTTCCTCGTGCCGCCAGGGCCAGATCAAGAGCGCCTCCAGAACGCCCTGCTCTCTGCCGCCATCCAGATTGCGGTTCAGAACGATTTTTCGTCTCTGCACATCAATTTTGTCGAGTCCGAGTTTGCCTCTCAAATGGCTGAGACCGGTCTTCTCATCCGCACGGACCAGCAGTTTCACTGGAGCAATGACGGTTATGATAACTTCGATGGCTTTCTTGCCGCGCTCTCCTCAGCGAAGCGAAAAAATCTCCGTAAAGAGCGCGCGAAAGCGCAAGCTGGCCTTACGTTTAAACACCTGACAGCCGATGCCATCACAAAAGAACATTGGGACGCGTTCTTTGAGTTTTACATGGACACAGGATCGCGCAAATGGGGCTATCCGTATCTCAACCGAGAGACGTTCACGATCTTAGGTGATCGACTCGCTGAACAGATCCTGCTGATCATGGCCTATGAGGACGACACCCCGATTGCTGGCGCGCTCAACCTGATTGGATCAGATACGCTGTATGGGCGTTATTGGGGCTGCACAGATCCGCGCCCCTTCTTGCACTTTGAGACCTGCTACTATCAGGCGATTGATTACGCGATTGAGCATGGACTTTCGTCGGTCGAAGCTGGCGCGCAGGGCGGGCATAAGCTCGCGCGCGGCTACAGCCCGGTGACAACTTACTCGGCGCACTGGATCGCGCACAAAGGTCTCAGAGAAGCCATCGATCACTATCTTGAGCGTGAACGCCAAGCGGTTGAACACGAAGCCGCCTATCTGGAAAAGCGCACACCGTTTAAAAAGGACCCATCATGACCCTGCACGCTGACTATGACCCGGACAATATCTTCGCCAAGATCCTGCGCGGAGAGATGCCGAGCGTGAAAGTCTATGAGGATGAGACCGTGCTCGCCTTTATGGACGTATTCCCGCAATCAGAGGGCCACACTCTGATCATCCCGAAAGAAGTGCAGGCGAGGAACTTCCTGGATATGCCAACAGAGAATGTCGGCGCCTATATGGAGCGAGTTCAAAAGGTTGCGCGCGCCGTAGAAAAAGCGCTTCATCCTGATGGGGTTGTGGTCACGCAGTTTAATGGCGCGCCGGCGGGTCAGACCGTCTTCCATCTCCACTTCCACGTCATCCCGCGCTGGACAGACAAAGCCGTATCGGGGCATGCGAGCGGACAGATGGCAGACATCGCGGATCTCGAGGCTATTGCTGCGAAGATCCGCGCTGAGCTTGCGTAATGGCTTAGAGACCGAGCTTTTCGCGCAGGATCTTGTTCACAGCTTGCGGATTGGCTTTACCGCTAGACGCTTTCATCACCTGACCGACGAACCAGCCGATGGTTTTTGGCTTCTCTTTCACCGCAGCGGCTTGATCTGGATTTGACGCAATCACCTCATCTACGATTGCCTCAATCGCGCCAGTGTCTGTCACCTGCTTCAGGCCATGCTTTTCGACGATGTCCGCCGGGTCGCCTTCGCCATCGATCATACGCTGGAACACGTCTTTGGCGATCTTTCCGGAAATCACATCGCTGCTGATCAAATCAATCAGGCCGCCGAGCTGAACCGCGGAAACGGGAGTCGTTGAGAGATCGAGTTCGGCTTTGTTGAGATAGCCGAACAATTCCTGTGTCACCCAATTCGCAGCGAGTTTTGGATCCCGCCCTTTGGCGACAGTCTCGTAAAAATCAGCGCTTTCAGCATCTGCGGTCAAAACACCCGCGTCATAGCGTGAGAGCCCATAGTCAGTCTCAAAGCGCGCGCGCTTCTGATCCGGTAGTTCCGGCAGATTGACTTTGATGCCTTCAATGAACGCATCATCTATTTCCAGCGGCAAAAGATCGGGATCCGGGAAATAGCGATAGTCGTGCGCGTCTTCTTTTGACCGCATGCTGCGCGTCTCACCCTTATCCGGGTCATAGAGGCGCGTTTCCTGATCGACTTCGCCGCCGCCCTCAACGATTTCAATCTGACGGCGTGCTTCATACTCAATCGCCGCTTGAATGAAGCGGAAAGAGTTCATGTTCTTGATCTCGCAGCGCGTACCAAGGTGGCTGAAATCGCCCGTTTCGCGGAACTTTTCATAAGCGCCCGCTTTGCAGATCGAGACATTCACGTCCGCGCGCAGGTTGCCCTTCTCCATGTCACCGTCACAGGTGCCGAGCGCAACAACGATCGATTTAAGCTTCTTCACATAGGAGGCCGCTTCGAGCGGAGATCGAATGTCGGGTTTTGACACGATTTCCATCAAGGCGACGCCCGAACGGTTCAAATCAACATAGGTCGCTGTCGGGTCCATGTCGTGGATCGATTTACCGGCATCTTGTTCCAGGTGCAGCCGCTCGATCCGAACGGTAAACGCATAGGCCGGGTCGCCGTGAGACGGTTCTACATCCACCTCAATTTCACCTTCGCCGACGATCGGATGCTCAAACTGACTAATCTGATAGCCTTGCGGCAGATCCGGATAGAAATAGTTCTTGCGATCAAAGCGCGAGTATTTGTTGATCTGAGCGTTCAGGCCGAGCCCGGTTTTCACCGCTTGCTCAACGCAAAACTTATTGATCACCGGAAGCATGCCCGGCATCGCCGCATCAACTAAAGAAACATTCTGGTTCGGTTCAGCGCCAAACTGCGTCGACGCGCCTGAAAAGAGCTTCGCATTGGACGAGACTTGTGCATGAACCTCGAGGCCCAGCACGACTTCCCAGTCTCCGGTATCGCCTTTGAGCGTATATGTCGGACGATCACTCATCGCCTGTTTCCTTATTCGTTTCGTCTGTGTCTTTAGCGCGCTTCTTCGCCGCTTCAACCCGCGCTTTGCGCTCGGCCAACCGGCGATCGATGGCGTGTTCTTTCTTGCCAAAAATTCCGAGGGCGGCTGAGTCACCCTCTCCGCTTCTCGCATCGATCATTTTTCCGGCAATCATGGCGAGCCTAATCGATGCATAACCGGCAGCTACCAGTGAAAGAAGCCAGATGTGCCGCGATCTTGGATGGAAAGGATCTGCTCCTACGCTGTAGGCTGTAAGCAGCACCAGGCTCACGCAAATAACGAAGGCGCCGCTTGATAGAAGCAGAAAGCGTCGGCTCATCTCACCCCTCTACCACCACTTCTCCGGTTTCGCGACAAAGCCAGCTGCGTCTTCGATCGCGCCGGCGACGCGGAAACAGGCGGACTCGTCGAGCGCTTTGCCGATCACTTGAAGACCCAGCGGTAGCCCATCATTGTCGATCCCTGCTGGCACCGAAATTCCGGGTAGACCTGCCAAGTTCGCGGTCACCGTGAAAATGTCGTTCAAGTACATTTGCACCGGATCATCAGTCTTTTCGCCATACGCAAAGGCCGCGCTCGGGCAAGTCGGCGTGAGGAGCGCATCAACGTCGGCAAATACGGCCTCAAAGTCTTGCAGGATACGCGTGCGGACCTTTTGCGCGCGCAGATAGTAGGCATCGTAATAACCGGAAGACAGAACATAGGTCCCGATCATCAAGCGGCGCTGCACTTCCGCACCAAAGCCCTCAGCGCGGGTGTCTTCATACGTGCCGATCAGACCCTCGCCGTCCTGACGGGCGCCATAGCGCATGCCATCATAGCGTGCGAGGTTGGAAGAGGCTTCCGCGGGCGCCACGATGTAATAGGCAGGAAGCGCATATTTCGTATGTGGCAGTGAAACGTCGACAATCTCTGCGCCCATTGACTTGAGCCATTCAATGCCCTGCTGCCAAAGCTTCTCGATTTCTTCGGGCATGCCATCGATGCGGTACTCTTTAGGCACCCCGATCTTCATGCCTTTGACGCCTTTGCTGACCTCTGACACCCAGTCTGGCGTCTCGACATTCAGCGACGTGGAGTCTTTGTCATCATGCGAGCACATGATCTCAGTGAGTAGCGCCGCATCCGTTACCGTTTTTGCGATTGGTCCAGCCTGATCGAGAGAGCTCGCAAACGCGACCATGCCATAGCGTGATGCACGGCCATAAGTTGGTTTGATCCCTACGGTGCCCGTAAACGCGGCAGGCTGGCGAATAGAGCCACCCGTATCTGACGCCGTCGCGGCTAGACAGATATCTGCGGCAACCGCGGTTGCAGATCCACCTGATGACCCACCGGCGGTCAGCGTCGCATTGCTACCCGACCGTCGCCATGGGTTTGACGGCGGACCAAATCGAGAGGTTTCGTTGGACGAACCCATCGCAAACTCATCCATATTGAGCTTGCCGAGCATGACCGCACCTTCATCCCACAGGTTCTGGGTGACGGTGCTTTCATAAGTCGGGGTAAACTCGCCAAGGATGTTCGAACACGCTGTCGTGCGAACGCCTTTGGTGCAGTAAAGATCTTTGACGCCCAATGGCGCGCCGTCGAGGCGCCCTGCCTTGCCGTCTGCGCGTCTCTTGTCTGAATCAGCAGCCATAGAGAGTGCCAATTCAGGCGTCTCAACCACATAGGCATTCAATGAAGCATTTGAGGCTGAAATCGCATCCACAAAGGCTTGCGTCAGCTCTACACTGGAATAGTCGCCTTTGTTCAGGCCATCCATCGCGTCAGTGAGGGTTAGTTTTGTCAGATCGCTCATGCGAGCTCCCATATTCAAATCGTAATTTCAGGCGCCTTCGTATGCCGCCTTGGGGGCCAAATACAAGCTTTAAACGCCGTTCTATAGAGATCATTGTTGTGATTGG
>JALUWJ010000102.1 GCA_027019605.1 Henriciella sp.
TGAGACGAACATCCAGGTCGACTGGCGACTGCGCCTGCAGCGCCGCGATGGTTTCCAATCGAATGCGATAATCAAAGGCTTGGCCATTGAACAAACCTTCGCCGCTCGAAGATAGCGGCTTATCAAACGCAGACAGGCGCGCCGTGGCAGTGAAATCGGTTAAGGCATACTGTGTGCCTGTCATGCCATCACGATAGAACACAGACGTATTTGAGAGCTTTGCGCGATCGATCCCGGTTTCGAGGTTGCCGGATGAGGTGCCCGGATCTTCTTCGGTCTCTGTCGTTTGATCAGGGCCGAATTCCCAATTCACGTCGCCATTCGCGAGCCGCTCGAGGCGAACCGTTGCGTCATCCAGCGTGATCTGAGCCACTTCAACGCGGCGGGATAAGAGCGGCAGGATTTTTATGCTCGCCCGTAAACTGCCCGCGTCGACCATCAGCGGATCCGAAAATCCGTCCGGATTGGCAATTTCGACGCCGTCAACGCGCGCTGCGATGACTGGAAAGACAGAAAGGCTCGCCTCGCCTGTCAGAGAGACGTCCCGTCCGAGCGCATCTGTTGCCGCTGATTCGATTTGTGCCTTGTAAACTGAGGCGGGAATCAGAAAGGGCAGGGCCACCGCCACCGCAATTAAGAGGGCGAGCAGGCCGGCTGCGATGATCAAAATACGTTTCATGGGAGGATTCTGGCCTATTTTAGCTGTATCGCTGCTGAATAACTGCATCTGATGTCAAAGTCATGGCAATTGCCGCTTGACCCCTAAAAAGCGCACGTATAGATCACCCTCTCACCGCTTCGGCGGAGAAGCCCATGCGCGGGTGTAGCTCAGTTGGTTAGAGTACCGGCCTGTCACGCCGGGGGTCGCGGGTTCGAGTCCCGTCACTCGCGCCATTTCACCCGAAATGGCAATCGCGCAAATCATTGAAATCAAACGGAATTTTCGGTTCCGTTTGGATTTCTTTGTCTAAATTGGCCGGAAATTGTGGACCAAATTGGGACCAAATTGTGGACCAATGGTCGGCGTCATGAAGCGCGTCGAAGACAATTCATACCTCGAACAAAGAGGCCGGGTCTGGTGGTACAATCGCCGGGTCCCGAGAAAATTCGCACACCTCGATACCCGCAAGCGCATCAAGGAATCGCTCGGCACAACATCGGTCGAGCAAGCGCGTTACAAACGCGATCTCCTTGCGGAAGCCGACGATCACTACTGGGCATCTCTGCAGATTTCTGACGAAGCCGGGCCTTCGACCAACCGCGAAGTATCCGAAGCTGTACGTCGCCGATACAAGATGGCGACAGTGAAGGCGCTGGCAAGCGGGTTCATTTATCAGCCGATCGATCATCTGGCGACTGAAGCGCCAATCGAAGAGACGCTCGCGAGATTGCTGGCTGTGCAGACACAGGCCGGTCCTCAAGAGATACCGAAGGAGCGCGATGCCGAAGCCTTGCTTGGCGGTGCAACCAAACCCACGATAACTGTTACTGAAGCCTTTGAGATTTACCTCGCAGAAATTGCTTACAATGCGCAGCTCTACAAGTCGCCGAACCAGAGAGCGTCCTGGGAAAAAACCAAGCGCACCTCAATCCAATACTTCATCGACTTTGCAGGGGATATTGCACTCGAAGATATTACCCGAGAGCTGGCGCTTAAGTATCAAAAGCATTGGGCGAAGCAGGTCAAACCGAAGGACAGCAAGACCAAGCCGATGGCACCGAACACGGCCAACCGGCACATTGGCAATATCCGTTCGCTCTACACCGATTATTTCAGGCATATCGGGGAAGAGGAGCGGCCCAACCCTTTTCGCAACATGCATTTCAAGGCCAAGGCGCGAACCGAAGTGCCCCCTTTCTCGTCCAACTGGGTTTGCAAGAAGATCCTTGCGCCAGGAGCAACACGCCGATGGAATCCCGAACTGCAGCTAATCCTTCTCATGCTGATCGAAACGGGATGCCGTCCCAGCGAGATCATCAATTTACGGATCGAGGACTTCCATATGGACAGCCCAGTTCCTTACATTGCCATCCGAGCGCGAACGGACCGGGAAGTGAAAACCGACACATCGGAGCGTGACATCCCGCTGGTCGGCATCTCACTTGAGGCGGCAAAACGCGCCGCACCAAGGGCCTTCTCTCACTACTATGACCGCAATGAGCTCGTTTCCGCGAACATGATGAAGAATATGCGCAATCGGGGTTTGCTGGAGACGCCTAATCACAAGGTTTATTCGCTCCGCCACGCCTTTGAAAAACGCATGCAAGAAGCCAATATCGACTACGGCTTGCGCTGCCTTCTGATGGGGCACAAGACGACGCGGCCTGTCTATGGAGATGGCGGGTCGTTGGAATACCGACGAGATGAACTGTTGAAGATTGTCCATCCGTTTGATCCGCGGGTGATGGAGCAGTTCGAGCGAGAGAATCCGGAGTGGTGCCTAGTCTCTTAGGCGAGCATCTGTGGACGGCGCCCCCTTGGCAAGAGATTTTAGTTGGTCATTTGCAGGTTGGCCGTTAGCGGGCATCTGTTCGGCCTGTCGAGGCGGCCTTCAGACGCCGCTGGCCATCATGCGTTCC
>JALUWJ010000103.1 GCA_027019605.1 Henriciella sp.
TTAGCACCACAGAAACCGTGTGGCGCTGGCTGAGGGAGCAATTGAATGAACACGCTTGAACTCGGAATCATTGGAAATGGCACCGTTGCGGCCTTGGTCGATCCCAACGCCTCAATGCAATGGCTTTGCCTGCCGCGCTTTGATGGGGAGCCGGTCTTCAACGCGCTGGTCGGCGGCAACGGCGCGTTTTCGGTCGCGTTGGCCAATCAGGTCAACTCCGAACAGACCTATGTGCGCAACACGGCGATCATCGAAACCGTGCTGACCGCAGATGATGGGTCGTCGATCAAGATCACCGATTTTGCCCCGCGTTTTTTTGACCGTGGCCGCGTCTTCCGACCTGCCTCCGTCGTCCGGCGGATCACGCCCCTGACCGGCATGCCGCGTGTCACGGTTTTTCTGCGCGCCGAAAGCAAGCGCGGCGAGCGCACGATTTTGCGGCGCCGCGGCGTCTCACACATACGCTTCCCAGACGAGGATTATGATTTCCGGGTCACCACGGATGCCCCGGTTTCCTTCGTTATGGATGAGCGGGAATTTGTGCTCGATCGGGAGATTAGCTTTGTCCTCGGCCCCGATGAGTCCTTGTCTGACAATCCGGAATCTATCGCGTCTGATTGGCTGCAAAGAACCTCGCACACGTGGCAGGAATGGTCGCGGCGTTTGGCGACACCGCCGGAATGGCAAGAGGCGGTCATTCGCGCCGCCATCACGCTGAAGCTTTGCGTCTATGAAGAAACTGGCGGCATCGTTGCGGCGCTAACGACGTCCATCCCGGAACACGCCGGATCCGAGCGCAATTGGGATTATCGCTTTTGCTGGCTGCGCGATGCCTATTTCACGGTCACGGCCCTCAACCGCCTCTCCGCGGTAGGGACGCTGGAAAAGTATCTCGGCTATTTGCGCAACACGGTTGCGATGACCAAGGGCGGCCATATTCAGCCCGTGTTCGGCATCGCGCTTGAAAACGATCTCACCGAAGAGATTGCGGAACGTCTGCCTGGATATCGCGGGATGGGGCCAGTGCGGTTTGGCAACCAGGCCGCCGAGCACATCCAGCATGACGTCTATGGCCATGTAATCCTCGGCGCGGCTCAGGCCTTCTTCGATGACCGGCTTCTGGCTAAGGCGGGCGACCTGGAATTTGAACAATTTGAGCAAGTCGGCGAACGCGCGTTTCAGGTTTACAACACGCCGGATGCGGGAATCTGGGAGTTTCGCGGCATTGCGCATGTCCACACCTCCTCGGCCATCATGTGCTGGGCGGCGTGCGACCGGCTCGCGAAAATCGCGGAAACCCTCGGGCGAAACGATCGCGCAGACTGCTGGCATGAGCGCGCCAATGAGATCCGTGAGACGATTCTCGAAAAGGCCTGGAGCGAAGACCGCCAGGCCTTTACCGGCGCCTTTGGCGGTGTTGATCTCGATGCCTCTGTGCTGCTGATGGCGGAGATTGGCTTTATCGACCCAATGGATCCACGCTATATTGCGACGGTTGAGCGGGTGGATGAAGAGCTGCGCGTCGGCAACCACGTTTATCGCTACCGCATTGAAGATGATTTTGGGTTTCCAAAAACCGCTTTCACGGCCTGTACGTTCTGGCACATTGATGCGCTGGCCCGGATCGGGCGCCTGGACGATGCACGGACAATGTTCGAGGCCGTGCTATCTGCGCGGACGAAACTCGGCCTTCTTTCGGAGGATGTCGACACCAAGACGAATGAGCTATGGGGCAACTTCCCTCAAACCTATTCGATGGTCGGCATCATAAATGCCGCATCTCGTCTAAGTCATCGCTGGGACGAGATTGTTTGATCGTTCGGGATGACATGCTGCATCACTTGCAGGCTGCTCGCCTTTAAGCATCTGCTCCTGGAAACACCGGCTCTTCATCGCCTGTTTTCCATTGCGCGTATTTCGGCATGATTTGCTTGAAGCGGGCACTTTCTAAATGGCCATCGAGCCAGGCTTGAAGATGCGGCAAATTGAGGGCGTCGAACCAGGTTCTGTCAGTGTTGGCGAATTGCCGGATGAATGGGAAGATTGCGATATCGGCATGGCTGACGCGATTGCCGAACAATTGGGCCTGTCCGTCGAGTCGCGCATTCAGTTTCTCAAGAAAGCTCAGCCCCAGTGCGCGTTGCGCTTCGCGGTCCACGCCTTCATCTTCATAGCGGTTGGGATATTTGTAGCGGTCGAGCGCGCGTTTGAACGGACCATCACTTTCTGCAATCAACGCGTCCATGTCCGCGCGGCTGCCCTGCTCAGGCTCCAACCAACTCTCAGGATCATTCTGGGCTAAGGCCCAGGCCATCACGTCCAGGCTCTCCTCGATGACGGTGCCGTCCGTCTCGACAATAACTGGGACAGTGGCTTTCGGGGAGGCTTCCAGCATTTCGGCCGGCTTATCGCGCAGGACGACTTCGCGAAGGCGACATTCAACGCCCGCCGCGGCGATCGCCATGCGGGCACGCATGGCATAGGGGCAGCGGCGAAAGGAGTAGAGAATAGGCCGGTTGGCGCTCACGCAGAGACTTTCTTTCTTGGCGTCATGACAACTTCATCGCCAATATGGGTCTCGCCGCGCGCTTTGGCCAGTCGAACCTGTTTTTGCCGCTCGCGCAGGGCGGCCATTTTCTCATCCGTGAACGTGCCATAGCAGCGCGGACAGGATACCCCGTCCTCGAAATGTGGATGCGCGCGGTCTTCAGCGCTGACCGGATGGCGGCAGGCATGGCAGAGCTGATAGTCGCCCACTTCGAGCCCATGTCCGACGCTGACGCGCTCATCAAAGACAAAGCACTCACCTTCCCAGAGGCTTTCATCGCGCGGCACGGTTTCGAGATATTTCAAGATCCCGCCCTGCAAGTGGAAGACGTCCTCAATGCCGAGCGATTTGACATAAGAGGTCGATTTCTCACAGCGAATGCCGCCCGTGCAGAACATTGCAATCTTCGGCGTGCGGCCTTGTTTCGCGAGCTCGGCGCGAAAATTCTCGAACCATTCCGGGAACTGGCGGAAGGTTTCGGTTTCTGGATCAATCGCGCCCTGGAACGTGCCGAGGGCGACTTCGTAATCATTGCGCGTATCGATGACGACGGTATCGGGATCAGTGATCAGCGCGTTCCACTCTTGCGGCTTCACATAGGAACCAACGAGACAGGTTGGGTCGGTGCCGGGCACGCCCATGGTGACGATTTCGTTCTTCAGGCGGACTTTCAAGCGCAGGAATGGCATGGCCTCGGCGTGGCTGTCTTTCCATTCCAGCTCTTCGCATCCGGGCAGGGCGCAAAGCGCTTCTAACGCCTTGTCCATGGCGTCCGGCGCGGCAGCAATTGTGCCGTTCACACCTTCGGTTGCGAGCAGGATCGTGCCTTTGACGCCGAGCTCTGACAGGCGCTCGAACAAAGGCTCACGCAGCGCTTCGGGATTTTCGAAACGAACGAATTTATACAGGGCGGTGACACGGATTTCTGACATGGCTGCGGCTTATGCCAGAAGCGGGCCGGACAGAAAAGTAAGGGATTCACCTGAGTTTGCCTTGCCTTTGCCAGATTCGGCGCCTATAGCCGCGTCCTCTGCCAACCTGATCAAGAAGAGGAGGGGTGCATGCAGACCATGATCGCAAACCGATACCCCGTTTCTTTCTCTTAGGATCAGGACCCTTTTCCAATGGGCAATTTTAATTTGAGCTGCATGCGCAGCTTAGATCGTGTGCGCGAAAGCGCTCCCTTCATTTCAATTCAGCCGGATGGGCTGGCAGGAGGTCTTCATGCGTGAGGACATGTTTAAAGTTATTGTTGAGCGTCCGCGCTGGGGCAGCCGTCATGCGACGCGCTCCAAGCTGCGCCACGACAGAGTTCCGGGTCGCAAGCGCGCTACGGGCCGCCGCATGGTGCTTGAGCGCGAAGGCTGGACGAAGTGTTTGAACGAGAACCTGGCGCCGCTAAAGCGCTATCTCCTCAAGCAAGTCGGGCGGCCTTGGGACAAAGTCTATAGCGAGATCAGTGACCATCTCGACACGGGCAGCACGGTGAAACAGCATGTGCGCGATCACCTTACTGATTTTATTCTCGTGAAGGTGACGGTCACACGTGATGGCAGCTTCGTGGCTGGCAATCATTGGGGGCAGCCCTTGCCGCCAGATCGTTGGTGGGCGGAGCTCTATGTCGATCCGCAGGACGGCTTGATCAAACGGACGGATAAGCTCTGCCGAAAGCTCCGCTTGCAGCCCCTCCGCGCCAAGGTCAGAGAAGACCACAAACGCCGGGCCCACGGCGAGCGTGTGCACAATCTGCGTTGTCTCACCGACACGCGGGCTTTGGTGAAGCTCAAAGGCCGTTGGTTTCAGGTCGATACCGATTATCCGCCCGAAGATCGGTTTGGACGGCGCCTGCGCGGCCGCGCTCTGTTTGAGGCTTTGTCATGCCGCCAGATTGATCCAAACCCATACTGGCGGATCATCGCGAAGCATCAACTCTCCAAGAAAGAGTTGAAAACACAGAAACTGAGCAATGATTGAGGAAAAGGGCGCGCATTTAGTGCGCCCTTTTTTGGTTTGTTTTGGTGGTCGTGTCTGCTTTGGGTCAGAAAGAGAGCGCTGCACCGGGCGCGCATTGATCAACAAGCTTTGTGGGATCGGTTGTACCGACTATGCGCATCACTCAGAGACAGCGCCCACCCGTCTACGAAAGTCTATCCAATCCTAGTGCTGGACATCCCCGCAAGGCGCAAATCCGGAATTAATATTCTGTATTTAAATGAATTATCACAGCATCCATGCGGCGCGGTATGAATGTTGCTTTCTGAGTCTGGCAACGAAAAGTGAGGCGATTCCTTTGGCGCTTCAAAATGCGTTTTGTTTCTAAGTGGGGACGCAAAATCGTGAATTGGGGTAACGAGCAACACACTCGAAAGGTGCCCGCGAGTCGGAACCAAGCGAGGTACGTGAAAGCCGAACTTTCAGGGACTGCTTCTTACATGATTGCGGTTGGTCACGAGGTGAGTGGGCCATTGGACAAACGTCGATTGCGAAAAGCTTGCCTGAGCTTATTGCAACGCCACGATGCATTACGCACTCACTTTGAAGTTTCCCACGGAAACATTAACGCGATTATCGAAGAGCAACCTCGCCTCTTCCTCGAGACGGTTAAACTGCGAGACCGCTCGTTCGAGAATTTTCAGGACTGGGCGACCCCGCGTGTTTTTCGCAATGTTGACCCTTTTAAGCGCGGTTCGCTTGTTCGCTTTTTCGTTGCTGACTATGGGGATGCTTGGCGATTTACGATTGCAGGCCATCACGCGATAACGGACGGTGTCTCTCGTGGCGTAATGAATCGCGAGCTCTTAAAGCTCTATGGTGGAGAAACGCTCTCGTCGGTCGGATCCTATTATGACTCTCATAGTCTCGAGCCGGCGCCACAGACCAATGATCTCGAAGCGTGGGTTCAGTCTTTGCCAGAGTCAGCGGTTCTGTTTTCGGAATCTAGTCAGTCGGAAAATGAGGCTTTGCCAGGTGTGTTTGAGAAAATGCACTTTCCGGAGCTTTCTAAAACCGTGCGCCGCCTGGCGAAGGTCTGCAAAGCGACCCGGTTTAACATATTATCGGCGGTTTACGCACTGAGTTTGAAGAGCGCATCATCATCGTCAACCATGTCCAGCTTCTTCCAGTCAGAAGGGCGTAAAGCCGTGGGAGCCTCGAACTCGGTGGTTGGTCCTTATTCAAATACACTTCTATTAGATTTAAGTTTCCACTCAGATCAATCTTTCTCGGGTCTTGCGCAGCAATTGGGTTCCCGGACGAAAGAAGCGCTCAGCAAAGAATGTGAGCCAGTCATGGAAGCCATTCATGCTGCTCTCAAAGCTCCGTCCATCTCGCTCAACATGTTTCCACCGGCACCGCGTATCGCAGTAGAGGGGCTCTCGGTTGGTGTTCGAGAATTCCTTGATCGGCGGACTGAATATCATCTCAATTTGGTTTGGTCGGAGGATGCTGGTGATCTGACCGCCCGCGCTTTTTATGACCCAAGTGTTATGTCATCGGAACGGGTGAAGCATATCCTTCGGGCACAGCAAGTGATTCTTAGCATGGCGCTCGAAGATCCGTCGCGCACATGTGAAGATCTAATAAAAACGGCGCGTGAGCCAATTGAAATCAAATCAATTGACGGGCAGCGCTATGACGAGGTCGGTGCCTCGCTGCATACTAAATTCGAGAAAAACGCTCTGGCTCAGCCGCGAGCGACAGCGATTGCGACCAGCCAAGATGTCATCTCTTACGAACAACTCGCTGCACGTATGAGGATGTATTCAGAAGCTCTGCATGCGGATGGCTTTAGAGAAGGCCAAACGGTTGCGCTCATCGCTCATCGTGTCTCTGACCTAGTGGCGGCGATGCTCGGCGTATCCAAGGCTGGTGGGCAATTTGCAGTGATCGATGCCAAGTTACCTCAATCTCGCGTTGATCAGTTAATCGAACAGCTAAAACCGAGCCATCTGATCTCACTTGCAAGAAGCGATCTGGCGAAAGGGCTTGAGGCACCAATCTCGATTTCAAAAAGAGTGAGCTATCCGCATAGATCGGATTCGCAGATCGCCTACCATTTATTCACCTCCGGAAGCACCGGGCGCCCCAAAAAAGTGTCTCATCCAGCGACAACACTTCAGCGATTTGTCAGCTGGCAAACTGACACGCTTAGTCTAAAGGCGCCAATCACGCTGATGCTTGCAGGTCTGTCTCATGATCCGATCATGCGAGATATATTCTTACCGCTGCATCATGGCGGTACGGTGGTAATTCCCTTTGATTGTGAAATGGCCAATCCCGAACGACTTCGCGATCTAGTCTCCAATCACCGGGTAAACATTCTTCACATGACCCCAAGTCTTGGTCGGTTGCTCACGATTGGCGCACCGAATTGGCGGTGTCCGTCAATCGTAGGTTTGTTTTGGGGGGGAGAGCGTTTGACCAGGAGGGTGAGCGAGAGTTGGAGACCTCGCGCTCTCAATGCTCGTCAGTTCAATCTGTACGGGGCAACAGAGACCCCTCAAGCCTCACTTATTCATGAAATTGGTCAAACCGAGACTAACGATCGGATCCCAATTGGTCGCCCGATGCCTTGGACGAACGTTCAGATCTTGGGTGCCAGCGAAGATGAGACTGGCGTTTGGGAGGTCGGTCAGATCGTCGTTGATCTAGCTGATCCAGTCCTTGGAGTGAACGATGCTGGGCATACCCGGTCAACCTCTGCAAGCCGGGTCCATTACACGGGAGATTTGGGATTCATCACACCTGATAGAAGGGTGCAGTTCATTGGAAGACTTGATGAGCAGATCAACCTCAACGGAAACCGTATAGAGTTGGGAGAAATTGAGGCCGCCGCGTGCGCGATTGACGGAGTCGAAGCGGTCTGCGCCGTCGTTTCGAAAAACCCGACGCCAGAGCTGCGTTTGTTTGTGTCTGGAGATACCCGTGTGCTGGAGGTAGATGGAATACGCAGTGTCCTTGCACAAACATTACCAAGCGAGGCGCAACCACACCGCATCGAAATTATGCATCGTTTGCCGGTCACCTCGAACGGGAAAATCGATCGAATGACTTTGCAAGGTTTAAGCGAAGTTTCAGAGACACCCAATCTAACGAATGCGTCCGAGCCATTAAATGCAGAAGAACGATTCCTAGCTGGATTGCTCGGAAAATATACCGATCAATCAAGCCCAAGTCGCAATGAAAGTCTTCGTGATCTCGGTGTTGATAGTTTGTCGGTGATAGAGGTACGACTTGCGTTGGAAGAAGCAGGGTATGAATTACCTGATGCTTGGGACATTCTGCCCATTCGCACCTTGCCGCAGTATCGTGCATCCGCCTCCTCTCAAATTGGCTTGAGTGCGGGCTTCAGTCTTCACAAGATGGATGTTTTGGCAGTTTTGCGATGTTTGGCGATAGGTTCAATCGTATTGCATCACGCAGGCGTAACATTTCTTACTGGCGCATCGATTGCGTTGTTTGCTCTGACTGGATACTCAATCGGGCGTTTACAGGCTCCCGCGATCTTCAATGACGGTAAGACTGGGCGGCTTTGGGCAATGATTGCGCGCCTACTTGTGCCGCTTATTGCGGTCTCGATTGGTTTATTTACCATCCACACAATCCGGGGAAACGACCCACACCCCGCAATACTCTTTTTTGGCGTGAATTTCGTCCCGTTCATCGAATTGGGAATGCAACAGAGCGAAATTTCTCAACGCGATGAGGGGTGGCTTTGGTTCTTGCATGCCTATTTGCAGATGTTCGTGATCATGGCGATCATCATCTCGATTCCGAGGGTGTTTGCTTGGATTAAGACGCACGAATGGCAAGCTGCGATAGCGTTTGCTGTGGGCTCTCAGTTACTTATGGCTGCGACAGTATTGGGAGCGCACTTATACTTCTCCGATCCACCAACATTGATTTTGCATCTCGAACGTCTGCCGACAACGTTATTTTGTTTTGTATCTCTCGGTGTTCTTTGTGGTCTTGCATCAACTCCTAAACAACGCAGTGTCGCGCTTGGGCTAATTTTGCTGAAACTCACAACTTTTTCGTTTGTCTATGGTATTCATCAGGAGCCGGCATGGGCCATTGCGCTCTTGGTTTGTCTATATCTGTCTACTTTAAGACTACCCAAGCTATTCTCGATTCTTGTCGCTAGCATCTCGACACAGGCACTCATGATCTACCTGACGCACTGGTCGGTATTGCTCGGGCTCAAGCTCACGTTCGAGCCTAATCTACCTATACTACTCGAAACAGCGATTGCCTTGAGCTGCGGGATTTTTCTTGGCCGCTTTTTAAGACCGATCTGGAGAGCCCTTCAGATTAACTGGCTTGCTGAACAGAGGGTCTTTTTTGTGTGCCCGTCTGCGATTCAACGCCCACTAAACGCGAGAAAGGGGGAGGCCCATGAATAATGCACACATTTTGGTGCTCGGCGCTGCGTATGGATTGCTGCCAGCGATGAAGCTCTTTAAAGCAGGTCATCGCGTCACGATGGTTTGCCGCCGCGATGAACAGCAAGCGTTCGCCTCGAACGGTGCGATCCTTGCCTTTAAAGGGGTTGGTGACGAGCTAGGGCAAGTTTTAACTGCGCCTGTACAACTCGGCTGCGGCGAAGATGGCCATATCGGCGTCGCAGGGCCGGAGATGAAAATCGACTCTGTCGACATGGTCTTCTTAGCGATGAGCGAGCCATATTTTGCGGCGCCAGAACTCGAGGATCTGGTGGCACGAATTTCAGCGGCAAATTTACCCGTCGTCTCTATATCTAACGCCCCGCCTCCAGCTTTTCTGAAGCGCTTGCAGCTAGCAAACGCCGAAAACTTGAGACCAGCTTACTTTGCTTGGGAGACGTGGAGTTCACTGAACCCAGCTCGGGTCACGGCAGCGAGCCCGGATGCCCAAGCTGTTCGTCGTGATCCATCAAAACCAAACGAGCTTTGGGTGACTCTCGGTTCTAACTTTAAAATAGCGCCTTTTGAGTTTGCGGAGGATCAAGCTTTACTCGAACGGTTGGCAAAAGATATTTCCGCTGTTCGCCACAATGGATTACCTGTCAAAGTTCAATTCATCCCGCATGCTTCTTTATTCGCGCCGTTGGCCAAGTGGCCTATGCTGGTTGCAGGAAATTGTCGTTGTTTGAAGCCCGATGGATCGCTTCATTCGATCTCAGAGGCTGTTCGTGGGGACGTCGTGGCCAGTGAAGCGGCTTATGAGTGGACCATGGATCTTGTCCGGGATCTCGGTGCAAACGACAATGAACTCGTTCCGTTTCGCCACTATGCCGCAGTCGCCAAAAGACTCAGCGCGCCGTCTTCATTTGCGAGAGCGGTTCATGCAGGAGCAAAACAGGTTGAGCGATGTGATAAGATCGTTCAACTCGTTGGACAGAGTTTGGGCCGGTCATTACCAGAATTAGATGCTATTGCTGAACAGGTCGATAAAGCATTGGCCAATGGCCAGAAAATCGCTTGAAAATTGTGAGAACAAATAAGCGCGCCAGAATCAGTTTCTTGAAGACGCCTGCTAGAATGCAGAAGGAATTGTGTCTTAGTCACCAGCATATGGCCGATTAACCCTCTTGGACAATTCGGATTGAAAGCCTTTGATCGGGTGCCACCAAGCAAATGCGAGCGTGTGTTTTGTCCCAACTTAGAACTCACCAGTGTCTGATTGACGGCCGTTTAGGACGTACTTTTTTCTGTCCGCTTTGTTGCCGACGTGAATATCCCAATCAGAGTGGGAATTGCGACTTTGTCTTTCAAAATGACCTCCTCGAGATATAGGACTCTCAAGCTCTACAATCCCAAGCTCGCTAGCACCGTCTCTGTATCCGCGCCCAATCTCGGTGGATCAATCGCGACATCCGCAGGTGTCGCGCTGAACTCGACGGGATGTTTCATGCTGCGATAGGACCCAGCGTCGGGATGCTCGCGGGTTTCGAAAAAGCCGACGGCTTGCAAATGCTCATCGGTCAGTACGTCGCCCATTTCATTGTAGCGCATGGCTGGAATGTTTGCCTCGTCGAGCAAGTTGAGCCACTCATCAGTCGTCTTCAGTAAGGCGACTTCGCCGATGATGGCGTATAGCTCGGTGATGTTCTCGGTCCGCGCTGAATAGGTGGAGAAACGCGGGTCTTCAAATACGCCCGACTTGCCGCCCATTTCGAAGAAGAGTTCCCACTGTTTGTCCGAATAGGGGACGAGACCGATATAGCCATCCTTGGTCTTGTACGGCTTGCGATTGGCATTGATTGAGCGCGTATAAGCGAGCTTGCCATTGCCCGGCAGGAAGGTCTCGCCATAGAGGTTCTCGACCATATTGAAGAAGGTGAAGCTTTCCAGCATTGGCACCGAGACGAATTGGCCTTCGCCGGTCTTTTGTTTGTGATAAAGCGCGGCCAGCGTCGCATAAGTGGCGAACAGGCCAACTGTCTTATCGGCCACAAGACTGGGCGCGTATTCCGGGTCCGCGCCGGAGCGCATGGCGTTCAGTGCGGCAAAGCCCGACGCGCCTTGGATCAGATCGTCATAGGCTTGGCGTTTCTCGTACGGGCCGCCCGCACCAAACCCGGCGCAATGCACGTAGACGATGCCAGGATTGATCGCTTTAACGCTCTCATAATCCAAACCGAGCCGCCCCATCCCGGCAAGACGAACATTGTGGAAGAAGACATCGGCATCTTTCAGCATGGCGAGGATTGCAGCCTTGCCGTCCGCATCCTTGGCGTCGAGCTGAACCGATTTTTTGTTGCGGTTGAGGCTGGTATAGATTGGCCCGAGATCGCCGGTGGGTGAGGCGCCAGCATAGCGCATCATGTCGCCCGCTTTGCCCTTCTGTCCGGCTTCGATTTTGATCACATCTGCGCCCAAATCGCCGAAGATCAATGTCGCGAATGGGCCGAGGACAACCGAAGACATATCGATGATTTTGACACCCGCCAATGGGCCTGACCGTTTCGACGCTTCGTTCATAATATCCTCCGAACACTTCTGCTCGGATTTCAAGAGCTTCTCGCTGCGACAGGCAAGCGGTTTTTTGGCTTAACCGTACGCGCCATAGGCCTGGCAAATAGCAAGCGTCAGCTGGTGCATCATGGAATCGATTTCTTCCAGCGGTTTGATGACATCAGCGTGCAGTTGATCATAGCCGTTTGCTGGGTTTCCAGTCATGTGCCCCGGCTCATTCAAGTCAGCGAGGGTGACCTCTTCTTCGCGCGATGCAGGGAAGATTTCACAGAGCAAAGCCACCGCTTCGCCGATCTGCATGGTCTGGATCAGAGTCATGATGTCGACCACTGAGGATTCGTGGCGCCGCGATACAGTCGGGAGCTGACCTGCCAGCGCCAGCGCTTTCATCATCAAGGCCTGACGGATGGCGTGAAGGACATGAACTTCGAGCCTCGCTTCGCGCCGTTCTTCCGAACTTGGCGCTTGCTCCATATTGGAGAGCATCGGATCGAATTTGCTGAAATCGATGCTGAACGAGTTTGCGATCCGCTCGATCGAATTGTTCGTCTGGCTCGACTGCAAGAGATAATAGATCCGGCGATAGGCTAGCGCCTGGTCTGGCGAACTCGCATATTTCGACAAGGCGACCCAATAGGTTGGGTCATAGACACTGGCATAAGCCCGTAGGACCGGAACGCTGGTCGCAGAGCGAGCCATCGATGCCAGCTTCATTAGCCCACGCATGCGCGGCGATTCCTTGATCAGATCATTGACCTGGTCCTGCTCACGGCGCAGCGCAGAGCCAATGCCCGCGGCGGTGTTAACCGGGACGCCTAATTGCTGAAGCGTCGCATTGTGCGAGATGGCGCGGAGCGAACGCGGGCCAGCGGGCCCTGTGGTTCGGCGGCGCTGACGAGACCCGGCTTTGACCAGGAAATTGGTCGCAAAATCATTTAGCAAATGCCCGTAATCCGGATTTGCGAAGAGGCGCTCATGCCAGCGGCGGAGGGCGCGGTAGAAATCCCAAACCAAATCTGTGCGCTGATAGAACGGATCATTGGTGGTATCATTCGGCGCTGACAGAAGGTGATCCGCGAAAGCATCGTAAGTGGCTGACGCAAGCTCTGTATTGGCAAAGTGCAAATAGCCGTCGCCACCTTGAAAGCTCACTTCATGGCGCAGGGGGACGCCGCGTTCTCGGGATTGTTCACGGGTCCAGTGGCTGAGCAAGTGATCAAAGCGCTGATCAAAGCTGCCCGGCCAGGCGCCGCGGCCCATGGATTCGCCATGTGTGTTGAAGATGAGCAGCGACAGGCCCGCATCGGCTTTCGCGACGGCGCGGCTGATCAGATTGTGGATTCGCTCAATCGCCATATCGGCTGAGACCTGCCCGATGAACCGGCCGGCATCCGAGAATCCGAGCTGGACACTGAGATATCCGCGCCCGTTCAGATACTTCATATATTCCGGCTCTTCGAGCAGCTGCTCAATAAAGCGTCCGCCGGTTTCCAGCGCTTCCGGGGTTTCGAAGAGCGGGGAGATATCGAGTTGATGATCAACCCCGTACTGACGTGCGAGATAGAGCGCGCCCATGACTGTGGCGGGGTTCTCACTCTCGGCAATCAGGAAGCGGATCGTTGAGTCCGCATCAATATGTTTGAGCAACTGCGCGCACATCATGAATTGGCGTCGTGCGGTGGACTGTTCCAGGAACAGGTCTGCAAAGTTCACGTTGAGGGGCTGCTCGACTGAGGCGAGTTCAGACAGTTTTTTCAGGGCGCTGCGCCCCAGGTCACGGTTCTCGGTTTCTAAGCTGAGGTCGCGGCGGATGACGGTACGGATTTGCTCTGCATTCAGGCGCAAATGAATGCGAGCGGTCCCAAGTTTCAGGGCGTCGACTTTGGCGGCGAGGGCTAAGAGGTCGCGGGCCAGTACGTCATCGCTTTCGCTGGCGGCGAGCGTGGTCAGAGTATCAATGATCGGCTGCGCGCTGACAATCCGATCAGGTTGGACGGTGGTCAGCTGGTTCGCGGCGCGGACCAGATTGTCAGGCTGAGTCAGGTCTTCGCTGAAAATCTCCGCTTCTGCTTCCGTCAGCGCTGCAGCGGCTTCGAGCTTTTCACCAAGCGCATTGAGGGTAAGCTTGGTGTCACCGTTTGCGGCGTCCGAAAGCTCACGCAATTCTGTGACATAGCGGCTGAGTTGCACCGCTTTTTCTTGCAGCCTTAGCGCAAAGGATTGCGACCAGTGTATGTCTGTGCGCCCGTCCAGATCATAGCCAACCCAACTCGCGAGGGTTGGAACGCTTAGCTGCAATGTTCGCCACTGGTCAGGGAAAGCACGGCGCGCCACATCCAATACGCGTTTCGCATAGGCGGTGAGAGCGCTTTGCGCGTTGGTGATCGTGTCTTGCGCTTCCTCATGTTCGCCGAGGAGCGAGATGGATTTTGACCAAGCGCGCCCATCTTCCTGAACCGCGTCGCGCAAGGCCTGCGCGCTGCTGGCTGTGTTCATAGAGACATGTGCGGCGAAGGTCGACCGGATCGACGGTGACAGCGCGAAGGTTGGGTGCGCGGTAAACACAACCCCGCCAAGCGGTGTTTCGACCGCGCTTCTGAAATGTTCCCACCCCTGGCCGGCAAGTGCGTTTAGGCGATCATGCAGCGACGCGGCGGACTGATGCTGCGTGCGAAAGCGATCGGCGCGGGCCAGGATTAAATCGCCATAGACAGATTGACTGG
>JALUWJ010000104.1 GCA_027019605.1 Henriciella sp.
CGGCCTGCAAACAGAGGCCGTCTTCTCTGAAAAAGCCGTGCGGAAGATCGATACAAGCCAAGTCCCGCCGCAGCTCTTCCTATCTGGGCTCGGCATGACCGGGTACACAGCCTATTTCGGTATGATGGACATTGGCCAGCCGCGAGAAGGCGACACAATTGTCGTTTCGGCAGCCTCAGGGGCCGTTGGCGGTATTGCAGCACAACTCGCGAAACAGGCTGGGGCGCGCGTTGTCGGCGTTGCCGGCGGCCCTGTGAAATGCGCCTATCTGACGGACGAGCTCGGGCTCGATATAGGCATTGACTATAAAGCCGGGAGTATCGGCGCGGCCCTCGATGCGGCGGCGCCGGATGGCATCGATCTCTATTTCGACAATGTTGGCGGTGAAATCCTCGATGCCGTGCTCGACCGGATGAACTATCGCGGGCGCATCGTCGTCTGTGGCAGCATCTCGCAATACGGCGACTTCGCTGCTGCGCGTGGACCGGCGGGCTATATGCGCGTGGTCACGCATAGCCTGAAAATGCAAGGGTTTACGATGCGAGATTACATGCATCGTGTGCCTGAAGCACTCGAGGATTTGGCGCAAGGACACGCAAACGGGAGTCTGAAATTCCGCGAGCATGTTCTGGAAGGTCTCGAAACCTTCCCAGATGCGTACGAGATGCTCTTCGACGGCCGCAATCACGGTAAACTCTTGATCGACATACGTGGCGATCACTGAGGCTGTACAAATTCAGTCAGGAACAAAACATGCCAACAGTCACTGAAATCTGGGTCAATCGAGAGAACTACCGCGAGACCAAAATAGTCGAGGCGTCAGCGGACTCGCTTGTCGACAATCAGATCCGCGTCAAGCTCGACAAATTCGGATTGACCTCGAACAATGTCTCCTACGCTGTCAGCGGCGACATGATCGGCTATTGGAATTACTACCCCGCAGAAGGCCCATGGGGTAAAGTGCCCGTTTGGGGCATCGCTGAAGTCATCGAGTCGGGATCAGACGAGATCGCTGTCGGCGAACGTCTTTATGGGTTTTTCCCAATGGCGAGCGAAGTCATCCTCACGCCTGGAAGTGTGAAGTCTGGCACCTTCATGGACGTCACACCGCACCGTCTGGAATTGCCAGCGCTGTATAATCAATATCGCCGAACCCAAGCTGATCCGGACTTTCTTCAGCAGATGGAAGCAGAGCGTTGTCTCCTCTTTCCGCTCTTCATCACGTCGTTCGTTCTGTATGATTATCTCGTCGATAATGACTATTTTGGTGCCGACCAAGTCGTCATTGGATCAGTCTCCTCCAAAACAGGCTTCGGGCTCGCGGAGCTGATCAAACAGGATGGTGCGAAACGTGTTATTGGCATGATGTCTGCCGGTAATCTTTCATTTGTTGAGTCTCTGAACTGTTGTGACCAGACGCTCGTTTATGGCAACGAAAGCGATATCGATACGTCCCTGCGAACGGCGTATGTCGATATGTCCGGCAATGCGCAACTGACCGAAACCCTGCACAATCTGCTCGGCGATAATATGGTTGAAAGCTGTATGGTCGGCGCAACTCATTGGGAAAACAGGGGGCGGGCGAAAGACCTGCCTGGCGCAAAGCCAACGTTCTTCTTCGCGCCCGGGCAAATCGCCAAACGTGATGCAGAATGGGGGCCTGGCGTCTTGTGGGACAAGGGCAGCGCCGCAGGGGCCGAGATCGCCAAGAAAATCTCAGACAAAATGAACATCGAGTTGGTCACTGGCGCCGAAGCGGCAGCTGATATCTGGAAGGCCATGCTCGACAATCAGGTATCACCGAGTCGAGGTCTCCTCGTCTCGATCGATAATGGATGATCGCAGAGGAGCGAGACATGTGGATGAAAATCTTGAAATACGGTGCTATTGGTCTGGTTCTTTTGCTCGTGGTCGGCCGATTAGGCCTTCCACATTTGCTGACCGGATTGGGCCTGCACCCTCACTATGAAGTGCCGGCAATGGACCTATCCGGAAAGCGTGCGCTGATTGTTACAACGAGCCAGGGCACGCTTGGTGAGGGCGGCAAAGCCACTGGCGTCTTCGCGTCCGAGATGACCGCGCCTTATTATGCGTTTCTCGACTCCGGAATGGAAGTCGACATCGCGAGTATTCAGGGCGGGCAGATCCCGATTGAACCGCAATCATTGCAGTGGCCACTCGCGTCGGCTGCAGACAAACGCTATCTGAAAGATCCTTTATTTCAGTCAAAAGTGACGCGCTCCTATCTGATCGATCACGTCGATACGACCGACTACGATATTGTGTTTCTCGCCGGTGGATGGGGCGCAGCTTATGATTTTGGGCAGTCGGCCGAACTCGGCGAGAAGGTTGCCATCGCATATGCGAATGACGCTATCATTGGTGGTGTTTGCCATGGCCCGCTGGGATTGTTGCAGGCCTATGGCGACGATGGTCAGCTCATCGTAGAGGGGCGTCGAATTTCCGCTGTGACCGACAAACAGATCGCCGAACTCGGAATCTCGCAAACGCCGATGCATCCCGAAAGGGACTTACGAGCTGCTGGTGTTGTGTTCGAAGCGCAGTCCAAGTTTCGCGATCTATTCGCAAACAATGTTGTTGTAGATGGTCGCATCGTCACGGGGCAAAATCAAAACAGCGCTACCGAGACGGCTGTGAAAATGATGCAGGTCCTGGTTGGCGATCAAGGCGGCGAGCCGACCTCATGATCCGTTGGTGCCTTGCGGGCTGTCTCGCTCTTGTGGGCGTAGTCGCGCAGGCCGAAACGAAGCCGAACATCGTCATGGTGCTCGTCGATGATGCAGCACTCATGGATTTCGGCGCATTTGGCGGCGAAGCGAATACGCCCAACATTGATGAACTCGCGGCGCGCGGAACACTCTTTCGTCAGCATCGCGCGACACCGTTTTGTGCACCGTCTCGTGCTATGCTCCTGACCGGCATGGACAACCACCTCGCAGGGCTTGGCACCATTCGCGAAGTCCTGCCGCCGGAACATCGCGGCCAGCCGGGCTATACGATGGCGCTCGAGCCAGGCGTCGAGACCATCGCCACCAAGCTCAAGCGTGCCGGGTATCGCACCTATATGACCGGCAAGTGGTATCTTGGGCATGGGGACGGCGAGCTGCCAATCGATCATGGTTTTGATCGCTCCTTCATTTTTGATGCGTCAGGCGCGGATCATTGGGAAAACAAACCCTACATGCCGTACTACCGCGATGCGCCGTGGTTCGAAGGGCGTGAGAAGGCGGTGTTACCGGAAGACTTCTACTCCTCCACCTTCATCGCTGACCAAATGCAGGCCTATCTCGAAGAAGACGCAGATTCAGCCGAACCCTTCTTCGCCTATGTCGCCTTTCTGGCCGTCCATATTCCGGTTCAAGCACCCCGCGAGTATACACAGAAATATGTCGAGACCTATGCGGCAGGGTGGAACGCGATCCGCGAGCAGCGCTGGCAGCGTGCGCAGGAACTAGGGTTGATCCGCGAAGGTGCCCCGCTTGCCCCGCAGCCTGAAACTATCCCACGATGGCAAGACCTAAGCCCGGACGAACAGCGTCTCGCGGCGAAGAGTATGGCGGTGAACGCCGGGGCTCTGGAAGCGATGGATGCTGAGCTCGGCGGTTTAATCGACTACATCAAATCCACTGGCGAGTATGAGAACACGATCTTCGTAGTGACATCTGACAATGGACCAGAAGCCGGTGACCCCTGGGGCGGCAGTGGGCAATTTTGGTTCGAGATGCAAGGCTATTCGCGCGACTATGAAACGCTCGGCGAAAAGGGCAGCTATGTCGCCTTGGGCCCGGGTGGCGCGAGCGCCAATGCCGGGCCGTCCCATTTGTTCAAGTTCCACGCCTCCGAAGGCGGATTGCGTGTCCCAATGCTAATGGCGGGGCCGGGCATTGAGTCAGGCATGATCGTTGATAGCTTTTCAGTGATGAGTGACGTCGCGCCGACCTTGCTCGATCTGGCTGGCGCCGATCAAGCACACCCCGGGGCTAGTCCAATGACGGGGCGATCGCTCCAACCGCTTTTGTCCAGCGAAGCCGAGCAGGTTTATGCAGACACCGATGCGGTCGGCTTTGAAACGTCAGGCCAGGCCGCCTTGTACCAAGGGCAGTATAAGCTTGTCAGAAATATCGCACCGCACGGCGATGGCATCTGGCGCGTGTTCGATATTGTCGACGACCCAGGTGAGACAACGGACCTTGCGCCGGAGCGGCCGGAACTGCTGGCGGACCTGATGCACGCGTATCGCGTCTATGCGAATGAGGTCGGCATCCTTGAGCTCCCGGAAGGCTATCAGGTGGAGCGCGCGATCGGGCGCAATGTCGTCGGCAAGCTTTTACAATATTATTGGGGATGGGTTGTTCTAGGTCTACTCTTGGTGCTGGCCACAATTGCTGGCGTGGTGATCGGGGGTCGGGCGCTCTGGCGGCGCCTGAACTGATCCTCAGGCCCAGCCTTCGAGATGGTTGTCGCGGATCACTCGCCGGCTCGTTTTCAAGCGAAGAACAGCATCGAGATTCGTTTCCTCGAACAGAGCCTCGATGTCGGCCTTATCCGACGCGTCGAGTGTCTCGAAGGCGTCGGTGAGACGTTGCAAGAGATAGAACCGATACGGCATGACGGCTGTGCGGATGGAATGGCCGCGCCAGTCAAACGTTGCCATGCCGATTCCGCGCCCGAGTGCCCCAGGCTTAAGCTGCGGCGCGTCTTGCTCCGCCAGCCAGTCATTCGCAAAGTCGATATGGGCGGTTATTTCAGGCAGGTAGTCGTCCGCGATGAAGCGCATCAATGCCTTGAGTGTGTCCGGAATGGCTTCAAAGGCGAACAGGTCGGGACCTGACTTCAAAACGGATTCATCACGGAAAGACTCAGGCATATTCATCCGCTCCGTCCATCGGAACACGCGCGGCGCTGTCGTCTGCATTAGGTGCAACGGCTCTGGGTCTCGCGCCAGGTGCGCATAGAGCGGGCTGAACAGACCATAGTCTCCCAAGGTGGGCGCGCCGCCGAATAAGTAAGGGCGCTCTTCGAGGTGAGTGTGAAAAAGCGAGAGAAATTCCCCATAACTCGTTTCTATCGTCTCATAGGTCTCGGGCGTTACGCCGAATGCGACGGCCGCCTTTCGCATGCGGCCACTGGCGTGAAGGAAAACGGGTTCGCGCTCCTCGGCCGTTAGGCCGTCGGGCAGAACGTCCTCAAAGGCCATGCGCAAGAAAGTCAAATTCGTTTCGTCGAAGTTCCAACGATAGTGCATGGCTGCGCGCAGCATGCCTTCTCCACCGTAGAGCTCAAACAGATGCGCGATCACGCGTAGTTTGGGGTCATCGGGGTAGAGTGATGTCTGCGAGAACCCTCGGCGTTCGAAATGGTCCAGAATGTCGGTGCCGTCCTGAACATAATCGCCATTGGGGGTTTCGATAACGGGAACGATCCAACGCCCGACCGCTTTTGTCACGACGGTGTTGAAGTGCTCTCCGCCAGCTTTCTCCTCGCGAAACGGGACGTGGTTGCGACGCATATAAGCGCGCACTTTGCCCGTGTAGAGCGAAGCCGCCATGCCATAAAGCGTGTAATGATCGGTCATAGTTGTCCTATATTTTGGGAAGCTCGACGGGGCCCTGAAAGCTCCGCATTCCGTGCTCTGTAAACCAGAAGAATGTAGTGGTGGGGCAGGGGAGGTCGACGACCCAGTGAGATTTGAGTTTTAGCTCGGAAAGTGTTGCGGTCGGCGGAAGTTGAAGACCATCATCGGCTTTGCCATCGCCGACCGTCTCAACATAGTGATCGTCTCTGATGTTCATGAACTTAACCCTTCGTCCGGCTTTGAAGCCGAGCGTATGGGCTTTGTTCACTGAGATCTTCGCGGGCATTCCGGGGGCGGCGGGTGGTGTCATCTCGCCCGGCACAGCGACATGCAGGCATGTATATCCATCAATTGTCTTGGTCTGGATGGCGTGTTGCCGCCCAAACGGGTCATGCCGGAAGGCTGCGCGATCCATGGCGGCGTAATCGCATCCGACTTTCTGATACGGATGTTCAGGCGACCAGTCGTCAAACTGTTTTCGATTAACAGGCTTCGTCGACATCCAAACTTGCCGCGTCTTCGGATCGATGGCTTCCATAAACAGGCCGTTCGCGGAAATCATATGCCCGGCCTCCGTGAGACCGCTCAGCATCAACGCTTCGAGTTCATTTTCCAGCTCAATCACTCGCATCCCCAGACTTCGACGGCATCAGGCTCAGCCCCAGCATGACCAATGCCGCGATGAGCAAAGGCATATTGCTTGAGGCTCCGGGTGCCGTCTCGAGTGTGACGACAGGTTTGAAGTGCCCAACGGCCATACGCCCGAACATTTCGACGGCGAAGATGAGATAGAAGAGAGGGATCAGCGAACGATATCGAACCAGGACCAATATGAACAATAAGGTCAAAAGGAGTTGCGATAGTCCCCACTGGCTAAAGATCGCAATCACATTCGCAGCGGCGCCTTCAGAATAGGTGTCCAACGGGATTGTGGCGATACTCTGCGCGCCGCCATCAGGCGCTATGAGGTGCATGCAGCTGCGGAAGGTGAGCATCAGCGTGAGCGGTACAAAAACGTACTGCGCGATCTTCTGACCGGGAAACATATTTGTGATTTGTTTTGGGAAAAGCGTTGCCAAAATATGCTTCATTCTCTCCGACTCCGAAAAATACAGCCTTGTAATGGCATGTGATATGCCATTACAGAGGTTGGCATGCAAGCAAATTGAATGGAGCAGGTTGATCATGAAGGTGCTCAGAACACCCGATGCGCGTTTCGAGAATCTCCCCGGGTATCCATTCGCGCCAAATTATGTCGAGGTCCCCGATGGCGAAGGGGGGACTTTGCGTATGCACTATGTCGATGAAGGCCCGCGAGACGGGCAACCGGTTGTGATGGTTCACGGTAATCCGACCTGGTCCTATATGTGGCGCGCATTGATCCCGGTCTTGGCGAAGGCCGGCTATCGCGCGATCGCTGTGGACATGATCGGGATGGGGCGTTCGGATAAGCCTGCAGCTTTGGAGGATTACTCAATAGCCCGGCACGAAGCGTGGTTGAAGGCGGGCTTGATCGACGGGCTCGGTCTTACAAATGCGCATTATATCTTGCATGATTGGGGCGGGATCGTTGGCTTGCGCTTGGTTGCCAACAATCAGGACCGTGTCGCAAGCGTCATCTATTCCAATACCGGTTTTCCGACTTGGGAGCCTGGAAAGGAAATCACCGAGATGATCCGCCCAGGCACAGAGGTGCTGTTACCGTTCCAAGAAATGGTGCGGCAAACCAATGAGTGGCCGCATTGGGAGCAGGTCTCGGCCTTGGCGGTCACCGAGATGAGTGATGCGGTCAAAGCCGGTTTCGCGGCTCCCTGTCCGGATCCGTCTTACATTGTCGGCAATCGCGCGTTCGCGCTCATGCTGCCGACACGCAATGATAATCCCATGCTTGAAGACAACTGGCGCGCTTTGGAGAGGCTGAAGTCCTTCGATAAACCCTTTCTATGCGTCTACTCCGACAAGGATATCGTCGCGCCGACTGGGTATAAATCGGTGCAACCGATTATTCCCGGTGCTCGAGCCTATGAACCAATCATATTAGAGGGCGGTAGCCACTTTCTATTGGAAGATATTCCAGATGCCTATTGCGATACGGTGCTGGCTCATTTGTCGACACTGAAGTCTTAACATGCCGCTTGGGTCCACCAAGAAATCGAACAACTTCATTAATATAGGAACTCGTCATGGAAGTCGTTAATCAGGTTGCGCCGACCGATCCGAGTCACATCCAGAAGATGATGGAGAAGGGGCCTGACGGACCCATCTTCATGATAAATTTGCTCAAATTCAAAGAGAAGGCCGAATACCCGGATGGTCGCGAAACCAGTCTGACGGGTAGGGAGGCATACGCAATCTATGCTGAGATGGTCGCAAAGGTACTTCCAGATTTCGGGGGGCGCCTGATCTTTGGTGCTGACACGACCTTCCTCGCGCTGGGTCAGGTCGAGGAATTATGGGACGAAGTTGCGATCGCTGTTTATCCCGAGCGATCAGCGATGATAAAAATGTCCGGATCTGAGGCGTGGCAAGCCGCAGGGGTGCACCGCGCAGCGGGCCTTGCAGGCCAGTTGAACATCGAAACGGTTTTGCAGGATTGGACGAAGAATCTGCCCTGGATGCAGGTTCTGTTGGACGAGCTAAGCGGTTAACTACCCGATTTCTAAAAAATGTCTTCTTGGGCAGACTGTGGTCTGATCATTTTTCCCGTGTGTATCGCTACGGCCACATATTGGCGTATAATCTGCCAAAATATTGAGATTTAGTATTGTGAATTCCGTAAGGGTAAGTTAGCTCGATATTAGTGGCAGATAACATGCCAATAACTAAAGGGTTCGAGATTCGACACTCATCGGGAGGAAACAATGAAACCACAATCACTTCAAAAATGGCTTGTCGGTGCTTCACTTATCGCATTGGCTCAAACAGGCGTTGCCATCGCGCAAGAAGGAGATGCGGCGACGGCGCAACCTGAGGAGGCAGAAGCAGGTCGCAGATTGGGGACGGTCACCGTCAACGCGACGCGGCGCGAGTCCAGCATACAAGATGTTCCGATCGCTGTGACCGCTTTAGATGCAGATGCATTGGTCCAGGCTGGGGTGGCAGACATTACAGATCTTCCAGCGCTTTCCGCGAGCTTTAATATGAGCAACTCGCAAACGGAGTCAGCTGGATCAACGCTTAGAATCCGAGGGGTCGGTACGACCGGAAACAATGCCGGCCTAGAAGGAGCAGTCGGTGTGTTTCTGGATGGCGTATATCTTTCGCGTCCGGGTGTCGCGCTTGGTGATCTCGTCGATTTAGAGCAGATCGAAGTCCTTCGTGGGCCGCAGGGCACACTGTTTGGACGCAACACCTCTGCGGGCGCGTTGAATATCCGCACCAAAAAACCGAATCTCGGGGAAGTCGAAGGCTTCGGAAATCTAACAGTTGGGAACTATAACGCGCTCAACTTGCAGGCTGGGGTTTCTGTCCCGCTCGTTCAGGATCAAATCGCAGTGCGTATCTCGGGCGCGGTCAATGAGCGTGATGGGTTCCTTGATAGCAGCGATCCAAACAATCCGGATGGTAGTTTGAGCAAAGACCGCTGGACAGTCCGTGGGCAGCTTTATGCAGAGCCAACCGAAAACATAGATCTGCGTTTTATTATCGACCATTCTAACGTAGATGACTTTTGCTGCGACGCTGTACACCTTACGCCATCGTCGCTCTTACAGGTATTCCCATTGGCGGGACTACCAGCCGATGGCGGTGCTCCTGTGACAGGGTTTGACGATGCCTTTGAGGGTCTTGTCGGCAACAGTGGTCGTTTTGAAGACCCGAGCGAGCAAACTGGTTTTTCGGGTGAGCTGAACTGGGATCTTGGTGGCGCCAAATTGACGTATCTTGGCGCCATACGAGAATTTGAATCAGGACCAAATGTTCAAGAAGCGGACTTTATCGGTCTTGATGTGTTCTCAGCAGGAGGATCGACCGCAACGCCTGCTTCCATAGGTGGTGCGAATGGGCAAAAAATCGATACGATATCCCATGAACTAAGGTTGCAGGGGACTGCCTTCGACGATCGATTGGATTGGCTCGTTGGTGCCTATTATTCAGAAGAAGATATCCAACTTGACACAACACTGACCCTTGGTGCCGATTACCAGGCCTATGCTGGCGCGCGGTTCTTGGCGGTGCCAGGCGTATTTCAAGGGTTTGGCGGAAATCCTCTGCTGGCGCTCACTCGAAGCGCTGCGAACCCTTTAGGCGTGAGCGCTGAAGGCAACTTTACCTCAAACCGGTTCTTGCAAGAAGGGGAGTCCTTCTCCGTGTTCACGCACAATGTTTTCAGTGTCACGGAAAAGTTGGATCTGACGGTTGGTCTTCGCTACATTGAGGAGTCTAAAGATGGATCGTTCGATCAGTTGGCAGCCAATGCGCCCGCTTGTAACGCGATCATCGGAAACATAGTCGGCGGCGCCATCCCCGCGAATCTGGCCGGGGGAGCTCTTGCACTGACCTGCTTCCCGCAAGCTGCCCAAGCAGACCTTCCCACTTCGTCGCTTCTGCCGACACCGCGGACGTATGATGAGACTTTCGAAGATGATGAGCTCGTCTATACGCTGAAAGCCAGCTACGCGTTCAACGAAGACGTCAACGCTTATGCCGGGTTTACGCATGGCTTCAAATCAGGTGGCTTCAACCTGGATCCATCGTCGGCCGTGGTCACGAACAGTGCAGCAGTTCAACAAGGCCTTGCAACGGGTAACCCTGTTGCACCAGTCTTTGGTGATCCATCTTTCGACTCTGAAAAAATCGATGTGTTTGAGATTGGCATCAAGGCAGATCTGCTTGGGGGACGCGCGCGGATCAATGCTGCCGCCTTCTGGCAAGAGATGGAGGATTTCCAAGTGTTGGAGTTCACTGGGGTACAGTTCGTGACCTTCAACGTACCGGAAGCAGAATCGAATGGCTTTGAGCTTGAAGGGCAGTTCTTGGCAACGCCAAACTTGGTCCTGAACGGAGCTGTGACTTATGCCGACGCTAAGTATCCAGATGGCTGTGATGGCGGAACTCCGAATCCAACGATTTCGCGTCTTTGCGGAAACTCGCTCACAAATGCGCCTGAGTGGGTGACACTGTTCGGCGGACAGTATTCGCAGGATTTGACGGATGCCGGGCATAGCGGATTCATCAGTGCATCTGCGAGATATGAGAGTGATCGACGGACGAGTACGCAAGCTGTGCTTGCCGATGGATCTCTCAATCCTTTCGACGTTCAAGACTCCAATACGAAGATTGATTTGCGTGCTGGCATTTCTAGTCCCGATGAACGTTGGACACTGGAGGTCTGGGGTAAGAATGTTACTGATGAAATCACTCGATCGGTGACCTTCAATATTCCGCTGAATGTCGGTGCTCGTGGCGCCTTCATACAAGATCCCGCCACTTACGGCGTGACGTTGCGGTTCAAGCACTAGCGTCTTGAACACTCCTTCAAACTTTGGGCGGCCTGGATTAGGTCGCCCATTTTTTGTGTGGGTTACGCAAAGCGAGCTCTTGGCGAGGTAACACGCAAGCTCGACGTGTGGTTTGGTTAGTCGATGTCGACAGTGGCGGCCAACCCGGCCAGAGTCAGTTTGATTGACTGCTTTGCGCTCTCAACAGAGCGGTCCTGATCCTGTCTCAACTGCCTCCAAGTGGAAAAATCCAGCGCTACTTCTATCGCACCAAACAACTCTCGATTGGATGTGATCTCTTTGGGCAAAATGGTTTTCAACGCTGATCGCAAATATACGATGTCACTTTCGTGTTGTTTGCTTAGAAAGTCTGATTGAAACCGGCGAAGCGTCACGCACATCTTCATCGGAAAGACTGTTTCATACAATTCCGCGCGTTTATCGACGCATTCGAATAAGCGCTCTCGCCATGTCGTTGTTTCATATGGTGCTACGAGCATCGGAATGGCGGCTTTGCCAACTTCCTGCGCCATTTCATCGTAGATGCTGTCCATGTCTTCAAAATGCCGAAACACGGTGCGCATCCCGACATTGGCACGCTCAGCCACCGCAACAGCGCTCGGCGTCATGTCACCTTCTGCGAGAAGTTCAAACATCGCTTCGATGACTTGTCGTCGGCTGCGCCCACTACGCAGTCGGCGTCCGTCTTTGGTTTCTTCTTCCATTTTCGGAAAAAGTTTCTTTAGCGCTGCTGACTTATTCAAGATCGCGCTCCTGCTATTGGCGTTCTATCTGACAATATAAGACGAAGTTGCAAAAAAAGAAATAACGCGCTGATGCGTAAACGCTAGCTAAGATTCGGTTGGATGGGCGACATAGTTGGGCGAAGGCCAAAAGACAGAACTGTCGAAAGATTCTAGGTCTCATCACGCGCCTTTCCTGTGCAAAAGACTCCAAGATCAAAATGCTTTGTCGGCTGCGTTGAGTGGACCACCTTGCGTTTTCGAGAATTAAATGGCAAGTCATCTGCCATAACATAGATATGGCACATTGAGCTTATTGCGTCGCTGGCGTGATTTGGTGCGTAAAGAACAGGTTTCGCTGTTCCGAGTGAGCCGCCTAGCCAAGGCCAGAAATGGGAGAAGCAAGGATGTGGAAAAAAGCAATGCTGGTCGTGCTGGCTGCAATTATCGGTGCAGGAGTCTTAGCCTGGTTCAACCGCTCCACGATCTTGACCCACTTAGTTTTAGAGCGCGTGAAGTCCATGCACTATCCAGTGGCAGAGCATGAAGCTGTCATTTGGCAGCAGGGGCCTTCTACACCTTCTGAGGCGACTGCGGAGCAACCGCCAAACATCGTGTTCATTCTGCTAGATGATCTGGGGATCAACGATCTTTCTACGTTTGGTGGCGGTGTGGCCGACGGGCGCGTGCCGACGCCTAACATCGACCGACTTGCGGCAGACGGCGCGATATTTACCCAAGCCTATTCAGGCACAGGCACATGCGCTCCGTCGCGCGCAATGCTGATGACAGGCAGATACCCGACCCGTCACGGTTTTGAATTTACGCCGATGCCAGAAGGCATGGGGCGGGTGGTCGCCACCATTGCAAATGGAATGGAACGCGGCGCACTTCCAGACATTGAATATGCGACGCGCACAAGCTCCAACTCTATCGCATATGATGACAAAGGACTGCCTGGGAGCGAAGTTACGATTGCTGAATTGTTGCAGGATAAAGGCTATCACACTGTACATATTGGCAAATGGCATCTTGGCCGAAGCGAAGAGAGCCGACCAAATGCCCAAGGCTTCGACGAAAGCCTTCTGATGCATGGGCACCTTTATTTGCCAGAAGACGATCCGATATCCGTGAACGCTAAACTCGACTTTGATCCAATCGACCAATTTCTTTGGGCGCGCGGTCAATACGCGGCATCCTTCAATATGGGTGAGCCGTTCGAGCCCGGTGGCTACCTCACGGATTGGTGGACCGATGAAAGCCTCAAAGTGATTGAGGCGAATAAACACCGGCCGTTTTTCTTATACCTCGCTCATTGGGCGCCTCATACGCCTCTTCAAGCGACGCAAGAAGACTTTGATGCCGTGGGAGACATCGAACCGTATCGATTGCGAGTCTATGCTGCGATGCTTCACGCGTTGGACCGCAGTGTCGGACGCGTGATCGACAAGCTCGAAGAAGAAGGGCTTTCCGACAATACGATCGTGATTCTGAGTAGTGATAATGGCGGTGCAGGTTATGTAGGTTTACCGGAGCTCAATGCACCATATCGTGGTTGGAAAATCAGCCTGTTTGAAGGCGGTATTCGCGTCCCGCTCTTTGTGAAGTGGCCCAACCGGATTGAGCCGGGAACGGTTATCGATACGCCCGTTGCGCATATCGATGTCATGCCGACGATCGCGGCTGCTGCCGGCGCATCTTCGCCCGAAAGTGTTGTGATTGATGGACAAGATCTCCTGCCAGTGATGACAGGAACTGGCGACATCACGCGCGAGAATGATGCGATATTCTGGCAATCCGGATATTATCGAGTTGTGCGAGCTGGCGACTGGAAGCTTCAGGTCGACGGCAAGCAGAACAAGGTTTGGCTATTTGACCTCGAGAGTGATCCAACTGAGCAAAACAACCTGGCCGATCAGCGCAGAGATAAAGTCGCTGAATTACAAAACCTCCTAGACGAGCACCAGGCCGACTCCGTGCCGCTACTTTATGATTACGAAATGGAATCTCCCCAGCCGATCGACATCACGGGTGCAGAATTTCGATCGGCGAGCGATGAAGACGAATACGTCTGGGTACCTAACTAAAGCCCAAGAGAAACGCGCGTAGGTGTTGGTCTGCCCCACTGAGGTGGTCCACCGGCTTTGTTAGTCCGGCGGTTTCCACGTAGCAGCGATCATGCTGCTACCTCCACATGGTAAGGCAGGATGATCGCTGCGGGCAAGATGGCTTCTGGTGCGGGTGATTTATATCCCAAAGATGAGTGCGGTCTGGCCGTGTTGTAATGGTGCCGCCAGCCTTCGATGAGGGCCTTGGCTTCGCGTAGATCGTAGAAGATTTCTCGCGCCA
>JALUWJ010000105.1 GCA_027019605.1 Henriciella sp.
TTTCCTTTGCCGTTCCGAGGTAAATGAAGCCGGCAATTCGCTCATGTTCGGTGAGGCCGAGCAGGGTGTTTATGCCGTCGCTAAAGGCGATCCACTCGGTCAACCAGCATCCCGCCCAACCGCTTGCATTCGCGGTGAGGAGGAGATTGTGACAGACCGCGCCGCACGACAATTCCTGCTCCCAGACCGGGGTCTTGTGTGTGATGTCGGGGGATGAGATCACGGCAACCACCACAGGGGCGCGGGTGAAATACCCGGCCGTATCGGCCAGCATCGTTTCGGTCGCCTCTGGGTTTTCCTGCTTTTGAATCTCTACCGCGCGTTGATTGAATGCTGCTCTGGCTTGCCCCTCAAAGACCAAAAAGCGCCAAGGTGCCAATCTTCGGTGATCCGGAACACGGGCTGCCACCGTAAGAAGTTCATCCAAGGCAGTTTGGTTCGGGCCAGGTTCGATCAGACCGCGTTTGCTGGTCGAGCGTCGCAGCGCGATCAATTGGCGCGCATCAGCGCTGGCTCTGGCAGGGAGCATGGAGGTCCCAAGCGGCGGGGCAGGCGGGAAAAGAGACGTCATTCTTCGCACTTAGGCACTCTCGTGAAAAACGCCAGAAAGATTATATTAGTGAACGGTGTTTACTTTTTGAACGCGAATACTATCTCTGGATCAAAGGGTCCCATAGATGACTGCAACTGTTTCCTCCCCAGCCGAGCGGCGACGCAACAAAATTCGAGCGCGAATTTTGTCTGCGGCTGAAACCGTGTTCGCACGTGAAGGCGCCGCTGGACTGTCGATTCGGCGATTGGCTGAGAATATCGATTATTCGCCCGCCGCCATTTACAAGTATTTCAAATCCAAAGACGAATTGGTCGACGAGCTGAAAGAGACCTTCTTCGAGCTCATTCTGGAGAACGTGCATCGCATCGCTGATACATCGACCCCATTTCACGAGCGGGCGCGCGATTGCGTCGCCACCTATGTTCGGATCGCAGTCGAGAAACCCTACCACTACGCCGCCGCATTCGCTGGCGAAGCTGCAAGGGAAGATGCCGGACCAGCGGACGGGGAACCCGGATTTGAGCTGTCCAAAAAAGGACAAGCGTTCAATGTCCTGCGCGGAATGATCGCCGAAGGCGTTGAGAACGGTGCGTTTCGATCTGAAATTGACCCATCGCTCGCGGCGAAATCGGTGTGGGCGTCGATGCATGGCCTGACCATGATGATCGTTCATATTCCGAGTTTCCCCGCGCTTAAGCCCGACCAAGCGACAATGTCGCGCGAAGAATTCATATTATTCCACGCAGACCAAGTGATCCGTGGATTGGAGACGCATCATGAGTGAACCCATGCAAGACTATGAAATGGCTGAGAAGCAGGTTCGTCCAACCTTCGGCAAAGGCCTTGTTTTCCTGATGGTCCTGGTCGCGGTCGTCGCGGCGCTTGGCTATTTCGTGCTACAAAATCGATCTTCAGAAGGTCCTTTGGTGCCGACCAGTCGGCCCGTTCCGATTTCGGTGGAAACGATCTCCGTCGATTTGCAGCAAGCGTTCCGGGCCGAAGAGAAGTTTACCGGCATTGTCACACCTCGCCGAACCAGCCAGCTCGGGTTTTCGGGCGGCGGACGCATCGCTTCTATTCGCGCGGATATCGGAGACAAGGTTGAAACCGGGCAGGTGCTTGCATCGCTCGATACGCGCAGCCTGAGAGCCCAGCTTGCATCAGCCGAAGCGGTCGTCGCCGAAGCCGAAGCGGCGTTCGACTTGGCTGAGACGACGGTAGATCGCCAAATCGCACTGCTGGAGCGCGGACATGTTTCAAGCCAGGTGGTCGACGAAGCGCGGGCGCAATCAAACACGGCCTATGCGCGCATCGCGGCGGCTAAAGCCAATGCAGACACTTTACGCGTTCAGATCGACCTTGCTCGTATAAAAGCGCCGTTCGCTGGAACGATTACGTCGAGAATGGCTGATGAGGGCGCGATTGCCGGCCCCGGACAGCCTTTGTTTGAATTGGTTGAAACTGGGGTTCTGGAGGCCCGCATCGGCCTCACTGCTGCACTTGCGGATACGCTGGAAATCGGCGCGGTCTATGATCTGATCTCAGATCAGGGCCCCGTGCCTGCCACGCTTCGCTCAAATACCGGCGTGATTGAGGCCAGCAACCGAACTGTCGCGACGGTCTTCGATATCGAGAATCCAAATCTCGTCGCTGCTGGCGCCGTTGTGCGCCTGGGCATGGATCGAGAGATCTCTGAGCCGGGCCTATGGCTGCCAGTCTCCGCACTGACCGAGTCAGAACGTGGTCTATGGTCGATTTACAAGGCAGGACGCGATGGCGATGGCTGGCAGGCGGAACCCGGAATCGTCGAAATTCTACACCAGGATGGTGAACGCGTCTTCGTGCGCGGCTCGTTGCAGGATGGAGACCGCGTGATTGTCGATGGCCTCCAGCGGATCACGCCAGGCCAACCGATTACACCAAGCGATGTGAGCACAGTCGGCTTGGTCGCTGGAAACG
>JALUWJ010000106.1 GCA_027019605.1 Henriciella sp.
TGGTGGAGTAAGAGCATGGCTGGAAAACGTTACCGCGCTGCGGCTGAAACCGTCGATGCAGACACCCATTACAGCGTTGCTGACGCTGTGAAACTGGTGAAGTCAAACGCGACGTCTAAGTTCGACGAGACTGTTGAGATTGCCGTCAATCTCGGCGTTGACCCGAAATATGCCGACCAAATGGTTCGCGGCGTCGTATCTCTGCCATCTGGCACAGGTAAAGACGTTCGTGTCGCTGTGTTCGCCCGCGATGCGAAAGCAGACGAAGCGCGTGAAGCTGGCGCTGAAATCGTCGGTGCTGAAGACCTGATGGAAGAGATCCAGAACGGCAAGTCAGACTTTGACCGTGTGATCGCATCGCCAGACATGATGTCTGTCGTTGGTCGCCTCGGTAAGATCCTCGGCCCACGCGGTCTGATGCCAAACCCAAAAGTTGGCACCGTGACCCCGAATGTCGGCCAGGCGGTTAAAGACGCCAAAGGTGGTTCTGTTGAGTTCCGGGTTGAGAAGCTCGGCATCATCCACGCGGGTATCGGCAAAGCTTCTTTCACTGAAGATGCGATCGAGAAGAACGTTCGTGCGTTTGTCGATGCGCTGATGAAAGCCAAGCCATCTGGCGCCAAAGGTACTTATGTGAAGAAGATTGCTCTGAGCTCAACCATGGGCCCAGGCGTTATCGTCGACACAGCGGATGCGATCGCCAGCTAAGGTTTGATCGAACCGACCAAAAAGAAAGCCCGCTGGATCGTTTCCAGCGGGCTTTTTTGTTTGGTGAATGGCTTGCGACCTATTCGGCCAATTGCGGTCCATTAAACTGGCGCGCAAAGAAATCGTCTTTGTTCCAGAGTGGTCGCTCATCCCGATTGGCGAGATTGAGCGCGATCCGAGCATTGACCTCGGCAAAGCGTGCCGCGGCATCGAAATCGATATTGTTTTGCATATCGTCGGATGGACGGTGATAGTTTTGCGCAAAGTGCGCCGCCCATGCCTCTTCGCCGCCATTGGCAAAACCGGTGGCCAGGAAGATCGCTGGAACGCCGATCTCAACCAGGCGGAAGTGATCGGAGCGGGTGAACAGGCCCTGGTCCGGGAACGGGTCTGGGCTGAGGCTCATATCCATGGCTTCGGCCGCTTCTTTCACCGCCGACTCGATTGTCGAGCGATCCGAACCGAAGGCGACAACGTCTTCGAACGGATAGGTCAGCACGGGCATGTCCAGGTTCACATTACCAACCAAGCGTGAGGCTTCGACGGTTGGGTTCTGAGCGAAATATTGCGCGCCCAGCAGGCCTTTCTCTTCAGCGGTCACGAACAGCAACATGATCGATCGTCGTGGGCGCTCGCCATCAAGTACCATGCGAGCGACTTCCAGCATGGTTGAAACGCCGGCCGCATTGTCTAGGGCGCCATTGTTGATCTTGTCATCCTCGAACGACTTAGAAACACCGATATGATCGAGATGAGCGGTGAGAACGATGATCTCGTCTTTGAGCACCGGGTCGCTGCCCTCAATCAAGCCAATGACATTGTCAGAGTTTACCGTGTCGAGCGTTGAGCTCTGCGAAATGCTGATTGTGAATGGCAGGTCAAACCCGCCGACCGCGCCGCCTTCAGCCTCGGCGGTTTCCATGATCGCATCGAAGTCTTGGCCGGCCGCTTCCATCAGTTTGCGGCCGCCCTCCATAGACAGGCCCGCGGCCAGTCTCAGGTTTGGGGCGCGAGAGAAGGTTTCGCCGTCCTCCCCCAGCCAGCTCATGCGCGCCGACTCCAAACGGCCTTCGCCGATTAGCCGAGCGAAGGAGTAAACGCGCTCGCGTGTTGGTGTTGTCAAAGTGACGACCCCGACGGCGCCGCGGTCTGACGCTTCCGCAGACTTGCGATTGCCATAATAAGCGCGCTCTTCGGTCTGGATGCCTTTTGGGGTGCCGCCCAAGTTGACGACGATTTTTCCGTCCACGTCCAAGCCGGCATAATCATCCCGGCCAAGGTCAGGAGCGACCACACCAAACCCGACAAAAACGGCTTCGGCGGTGACGCTGCTTTCGGCCTCGCGCGTCGAGCCGTAGACAACGTGATCGACATTCTCTTCCAGTGCTAAGGCGTCGCCGGTTTCGGAATTGGACACTGTCAAAGATAAGGCCTCCGGAACTCGGTAGCTGCGTCGTAGAGGAACGGTTTGAAAATAGGTGCCGTCATTGCCAGCGGGCGCGACGCCGAGCGCTTCGAGTTCGGCGGCCACATAAGCGGCGGCTTGGTCATAGCCGTCAGTTCCGGCTTCGCGGCCCTGAAGGGCATCATCGGCGAGAAACCGCATATGCGCTTCGATATTCTCGGCTTTGGCGTCGAGGCTTGTTGTTGATTCTGCTGCTGGTTGCTCAGTTGTTTCTGAGTCCGGGGCAGGGGCCGCACAGGCTGCGGCAAGCATGAGAGCGCTCAGCGCCATGCTTTGTTTGATAGTCATGATCGTCAGATCTCCCAATGTCTGATCGCGGGCAAAGGAC
>JALUWJ010000107.1 GCA_027019605.1 Henriciella sp.
GATGCGTTTGCCGAAGAAGATGCAGGAAAACCGCGATCACTCTGGGTCGCAGACGCGGATTCCTTTGTCGAAATTGGCGGGTTCCAGGGAAATGAACTCTCCGATGTCGTGATCTATGAGCGCGATGGGGCGGGAAAGATTTCCACGATCACCTATGCCGGCAGCGCGAAATACTCGGACGGAGATTGGAGACTAAGCAATCAAAGAAGCTTGAGCCTGGACTATTCGGACATTGCACCGCTCGAGATCTGGTCGACGGATCAAACGCCAATCACTTTGCAAAAGCTCGGCACGTCGCCCCGCAACTTATCGCTGAGCGACCAATACAATCTATCGCGCCTGCGGGGCTCCGGGGTGCGCCCGTCAACGGCCTACCTTGTTTGGTTTTTTGATCGTTTGACCATGCCGATCATTGCCATCGGCTTCGTCTTGGTTGCGGTGCCCTTGATGCAAGCCTTAGGGCGCCGTCAAACCGGAGATCAACGCTTAATGATCGGAATTGCGATCGGATTTGCATATTTCATTTTTGATGGCGTTCTCAAAACAGTTGCGGAAGGCGGCGGCCTATCGCTTCCAATGGCGATCGGATTGCCAATGTTATTGCTTTTGGGGTTAGGCATTCACCTCAATCTCAACACTGAGCGGGTCAAATGACTCAATCTCCTGTTTTCATCATCAATCCCAAGAGCCACAAAGTGAACGTTCAGGGATCCGTTTTGACGCGCATCGCTGTCGATTACGGGGACATTCCGATCGTCTATTTCAACGGCGATACCCCGCTCGAGGAAACTCTGTCTCCGCTTCTATTCGAAGGGCGTGATACAATATACGTGGAAGGCGGCGACGGAACGGTTCTGGCAGCGCTAACGACCGCTTTCGCCGCCCGTTCAGCCACACATCCAATGCCACGGCTTGCCATCCTGCCCGGCGGGAGCACGAACCTGACCCATGCTGTCGTGGGGCTAAAACAGGTCGATGCAGAGGCTTTGAAGCAACAACTCGATCAACGGAACCAACAAACAACGCGCCCCGAGATCGCGACGCATCAGGCGCTGTTGGTGGAAACCTCCGAAACCCAATCGCCTTATGTCGGTTTTCTTTTATCCACTGGGTCATTGGCGCGTTTGATGCTGTACACGCAAAATAATCTGCATGGGAAAACACGCGGTGTGGTCTCGATCGCGCGGGCGATCATGCAGCTGACGATGTTTCCGCGAACGACAAAGTCATCAGACGGTCTGCCGCTCGTGCGCCCGTCGCAGTTTGTACGGCTCGATCAGAATGAGTCTGAACCTCCACAGGAGCAGGCCTTTTCGATCTTCTCAACCTTCCATGAGTTAAGCCTCGGGCTCAGTCCATTTTGGGGCCGCGGCGATGCCCCCATTGCGTTCACCCATGCCGCCTGGCCTATTCCGCGCTTACGCTTGGGAATCGCAAGGGCTGTGCTTGGCGGCGCGCCTCGCGGCCTCGAACGGCACGGCCTGACAAGCGAAGGCTGTTCGCAAATCACATTTCAAACCGATGGTCCGGTCATGCTCGATGGCGAAGAATTGCCGATGCCGAAAGACCGCACATTCAAAGTTACAGTTTCACCCGATCTGGAGTTCATCCGATGACGGCTAAGACGAAGATCGCAAACTTGCGGGAGATCATCGAAAGCGAGCAGCGCCCGATCGGAGATCGCGCAGAAGCACTGGTCGCCGAAATTCGCCGTAAGCACGCTGGCGCCGAAAAAGCTTTGCTGTTTTATGGCTCCAGTCTGCGGGCCGGCGAAGCCTCAGGAAAAATGCTCGATTTCTACGTGCTGGTGGATTCGTATCGCGACGTTCATGGATTCGGGTTGAAACAGCTCGGGTCTTTCCTCGCACCGCCGAGTGTTCACTATTGTGAAGCTGACGGGCCAGACGGCGAGCGCCTGCGCAGCAAATATTCGATCGTGAGCCTGTCAGCATTTCGCCGGCGCGCACGCGGCGGCGCCTTCGAATCTATGTTGTGGGCGCGGTTTGCCCAACCGACGATCCTGATCTGCGAAGACGCATATCTTCGAAGCGACCTGCTCGACACTTTAGCGCATGCCAGCAGCCACTTTCTTTCCGAAACCGCCCCGCTGCTGAAGGGAGAGGTTGAGAAAACCGCGATTTGGGAACGCGGCCTGATGGAGAGTTATAAGACCGAGCTGCGACCAGAAGATGCAACGGGGCGATCAAAGCAAATCGTCGCAAAACACAAGCAGCGCTACGAACAGCTCGCGATGGCCGTGTTTCCAACCGCGAACGACGATGCATCGCTCTTACTCGCCGACCCAGGTCCGGTTCGGCGCAATCTCTGTCGCATTCGCTGGTTCTGGCGGCGCGTAATCGGCAAGCCAATGGGCGCATTCCGCGTTCTCAAAGCCTTTTTCACGTTCGACGCTGGGCTTGATTATGTACTGGAAAAGATAAAATCGCACAGCGGCGCCGAAATCGAAGTCAGCGACCATGCTCGCAAATACCCGCTGCTT
>JALUWJ010000108.1 GCA_027019605.1 Henriciella sp.
ATGGCTTCCCGGTCGGTCGGAGTGAGACATTGGGCAGCGAGTGGTTGCTGCACTGTCCTGGCGCCCTGGCAATGGCACGCGACAATGATCCTGACAGTGGCGGCACAGAATTCTACATCGTGCTCGACGCGCAACGCTATCTCGACCGCAACCTTACCGTATTCGGCCGCGTGATTGATGGCATGCAATATGTGCAAAAACTAAAACGCGGCATTCGCGCGATCGAAAGCGGCGTCATTCAAGCGCCCGAGGTCGGCGATGAAATTCTATCGATGACGGTCGCCGCTGACATGGATCCCGTTATCCGCCCGGCCTACCAAGTCCAGGCCATGCCGACGCAAGCCTTCGAAGATGCGAAAACAGCCAAACGGGTGCGCGAAGAAGACTTCTTCTATCGCAAACCACCCGAAATGCTGGACATTTGTGGATTTGAGGTCCCGGTGCGCAAGACACCGGAATAAGGCCTAACCCATGGTCGGAATGATAAAGGCCTGATCGCCTATATCACCTTCCGGCCAGCGCGATGTGACCGTCTTGATCTTGGTCCAGAACCGGACGCCCTCTGGTCCGTGCTGATTGGTGTCACCAAAGGCAGAGCGCTTCCACCCCCCGAACGTGTGATAACTCACCGGCACCGGAATCGGTACATTGATCCCGACCATGCCGACATTGACCTGGCTCGCAAATTCGCGGGCGGCGCGGCCATTTGAGGTGAAGATCGCAACGCCGTTTCCGTATTGGTGATTGCTGGGCAGCGCGGCGGCTTCTTCCAGGCTTTCGGCGCGCACCACTTGCAGGACCGGTCCGAAAATCTCCTCTTCGTAGGATTGCATACCCGGCTTCACATGGTCGAAGAGTGATGGCCCGATAAAGTAGCCATTCTCATGGCCCTGCAGCGTGTGGCCGCGACCATCAAGCTTCAGGTCAGCGCCCTCATCGACGCCCATCTGGATATAGCTCTCAACTTTCGCTTTGTGCGCAGCGGACACAACTGGCCCGTAATGCGCCTCAGCATCGATTGAGACCCCGACTTTAAGACCGCGCGCAGCGTCGAGCATGCGCTCAACAAACTCATCGCCGGTCTTCTGGCCGACCGTCACCGCGACAGGCAGCGCCATACAGCGTTCGCCTGCAGAACCATAGGCGGCGCCGACAATGTCTTTGACGGCTTGGTCCATATTCGCGTCTGGCAAGATGATGCCATGGTTCTTCGCCCCGCCCATCGCCTGAACACGTTTGCCGTGCGCGGTGCCGGTGGCATAGACATATTGGGCGATATCGGAAGAGCCGACAAAGCTAACCGCTTTGATATCCGGATGGGTAAGGATCGCATCGACCGCTGTCTTGTCGCCATTCACCATGTTGAGCACGCCTTCTGGCGCGCCGGCTTCCATGAACAGCTCCACCATGCGTAGCGGCACGCTTGGGTCTTTCTCAGACGGTTTGAGGATAAAGGTGTTGCCGCAGGCAATCGCCACGGCAAACATCCAGCATGGGATCATGGCCGGGAAGTTAAACGGCGTAATTCCCGCGACCACGCCCAAAGGCTGACGCATTGAATAGACATCGATGCCAGGTCCAGCGCCTTCGGTATACTCGCCCTTTTGCAGGTGCGGGATGCCGCAGGCAAACTCGACCACATCAATGCCGCGCTGCACATCGCCGCGCGAGTCAGCAACAACTTTTCCGTGCTCGGATGACAGTAGCTCAGCGAGCTCATCCATATTGGCTTCGAGCAAGCGCTTAAACTCGAACATCACACGTGCCCGGCGCTGCGGGTTGGTGGCGGCCCACATTGGAAGCGCGGCCTTGGCATTCTCAACGGCGGCTGAAACTTCAGCCTCCGTTGCGAGCGCGACGCGCGCCTGAACTTCACCCACATTCGGATCGTAAATATCGCTGAACCGGCCGGATGTTCCAACCACTTTCTGGCCGCCAATGAAATGAGTTACTTCGCGCATCGCGCATCTCCCGAACCTGTTTGATTTTATGCAGGTGAGATCGCGCATTCAGACTTGCAAAGCAAGTCTTAGCCAACGTCAATTTTGAGGGAGTCGCGTTTGCTCCTAGCCGGCGAGACGGCCGCGAAGCTCGACCGATGAAACATGCCCTGCAGCGCGAGACATCAATGCGTCTGCAATCGTCGCCACCAGCTCAGGTCCCGCGATTGGTTTCTTGAGCGCCCGGTCAGCCCCCATCGCGATGCAGTCTTGCCGGCGTTGATCCGCAATATCTGCCGTGAGAGCGATGATTGGCGCAGATGCGTTTAACCCGCCGCGGCGCCGAATCTTGTCGATAAGCCCCATGGCAGAGCCATCCGGCAGGTGTAGGTCAGTCAGTACCGCTTGGAACTGTTTAAGCGACAGATAGGACTCCGCCGTATGCAGCGTTCCAGCGTGATGCACTGTCCATCCTGCTTGTTCCAAAGCACTGATCACAACCATGGCTGAAGCTTCATGATCTTCCACCAGCAAGATGTCACCAAGCTCGAACTTGCCTTTGCGCGGGGCAGACTTGTTGAGCCAGTTTTTCGAACCTTTGGCGACCGCACGTTCGACAGGCACGTTGAGCGTGAACACGCTGCCACCATTTGGATTGTCGGCATGCGTCAGACCCCCGCCCAGCGCCTTGGCCAGAGCGCGCGAAATCGTCAAACCGAGCCCCCACCCTTTGACGCCGTCAATCTCCGGGCCTTTTTCGAAGACTTTCATAAAGCGATCGCGCTGATCGACTGAGAGGCCGCGGCCAGTATCAGCAACTGATAGGAAAAGCATAAGCGTCTGCCCAACCGGCTGCGTCGACATTGTCACCTCGACTTGCCCCTCGCGGGTAAATTTCAGCGCGTTTGAAACGAGATTGTTGGCGATCTGACGAATTCGACCGTGATCGGCGATAACATGGGCGGGCCCATCCGGAATCACGCCCACGCGCAAACTGAGGCCGCGGCGCGAGGCTTCATTGCCCCAAAGTCGGCGAAGATCGCTCGCGACTTCTCCAAGGTCCGTCGCCTCGGCGCGGATGGCGAGTTTGCCAGCCTCCAAACGCGCAAAATCAAGCGTATCTGTCAAAATGCGATCCAGCGTCTCACTTGAGCGAACAATCGTCTGGGCGATGTCTTTCTCGTACGGATTTTTGATTTTCGACGCGAGCATGTCTGAAAGACCCATGATCGCGGTGAGTGGTGTACGGATTTCGTGCGCGAGCGTTCCTAGCAAGGGAGCAGCGGCGTCTCGGCTCGCAGATTGTGCTGGCTTTGAAGGCGCGGGCCCGTGATCCGGCTCTGTCGCAAATGCTGACATCAGCGCGTTTCTGAACTTGGCCGGGCTCAACACGCCTTTAAAGCGGCGATCTTCGACAATGATACAGCCGCGCGACATCACATCGTCGATCTTGGATCCAACTTTAGAGATGAAGTCGCGGACAGTCGTGTCGGCCTTTAAGATCAAAGCGCGCGCAGAGACCAGATCACCAATCGCTAAATTGAACTGACGGTCCGCGCCGGCACTGACGGCAAATTCGAACGCAATCGTGCGGCTGATCAGGCCTGCTGGGCGTTTATCCCGGACAAGGATGTAATAGTTCGCACCGGGATCGTTCTGAAACCGCTCGACAACTTGTGAGAGCGGCGTCGTCGCAGAAATTGGCTTCGCTGTTTCGACAAAATCGCCCAGACAAACAGGCATAACGCGTCCCTCATACTCTACTATTGAGTATGAGAAACTGCCTGCAATTCCTTTACGGCTTGCAAATCGCCGAACAATTTTTTCTATTTAATGTCGCTGTGATGCGAAACGATTTTGCTGACCAGACCATATTTGACGGCCTCTTCGGCACTCATCCAGTGGTCCCGGTCCGTGTCTTCAACAATTTTCTTGAGCGGCTGTCCGGTTGCTTCCGCGAAGATTTTATTCAAGCGCTCACGCATCCGAACAATCTCGCGAACCTGAATTTCCACGTCAGAAGCCTGGCCGCCCACACCGCCGCGTGGTTCGTGAAGCAGGAAGCGGGTGTTTGGCAGTGCGAAGCGATTTTCTTTTTTCGCCGCCGAATAAATCAGAGCGCCCGCGCTCGCGACCCAACCAGAGCCCAGCACCTTTACCGGCGCGCCCACGAACTTGATCATGTCGTGGATCATGTCTCCAGACTCAACGTGCCCCCCTGGCGATGAAATCACCAGAAGGATTGGGTCAGAACTATCTGATGCAAGCGCCAGCAGGCGCTCACAGACACGGCGTGCGAGTTTATCATCGACGCCACCGGTCAGCATGATGGTGCGAGCATTGAACAGCGCTTCTTCCAGAAACGCGTTCGGCTCACTCATCGGTTTCGCTTCATTTTCGTCATCAAGGCGTGTCATGCAGTCTCCGCAATTCTCTTGGCCTGAGATTTGATGTGCGCGGGGCGCTGGGTCAAGCAGCAAGATGCCTATTTTGTGTGGGTAACCGTTAACCCGAGGATTTCTACGATCTCTTCAGGCTCTGGATCATCCTCATAGCTATCGATCAATTCCTCATCGATTGGGCGGGGAGGATTGGACGCGATCTCAATTGATCCACCCGTTTCCAAATAGGTCGCGATCGACTCAAGCCACTCTGCTGCCGGCGGGAATTCTGCGCTAGCGCTGGCTTTACCCATGCGCGTCATGGTGCCGAGATAAGATCGCATTTGGGCAGGCTCCATACTGCCGAGCATGGCGCCCCAGCCTTCGTCAGGATATTCTTTGCCCAACGCATTGGCGAACCCAAACAGCTTGTCATAGACGCCTTTGTCTTGCTCGAACCAGCGCGCGCCGCGGAATGAGAACGCTTCCAGAAACGCGGTTTCGAACGCGTCTTCGCGATCTTCCGACTCAAAAGCAGCCTGGAGCGACTCGTAAGTTGGCAGCGTGATGCCCGCCGTGAGCTCTGTTTTGCCAAATCCGTCTGCATCCCACTCAAACGCAAAATCTGTGGGACCACTATCCGCGGCCCAGTTTGCGGTGACAGACATTTCAAACGGCAGGACGTTTAACCCATGCTCCGGCAGCAGCTCCATTGCTTTTTCCACGCCCTCGCGAACCAGTTCCATCTCTTCGCGCTCATCTTCGGGCAGTTCATCAATATCGACGCCCGCCAAGAAGGTCTCGAAGAACGTAAAAAAGAAATCGCCCAATTCTTCGGTATTGAGCTGCGCCCCGGACACACCAAAGCTCAGCTCACTTGGGATGACCCACTCGAAATTCTCGGCATTAAAGAACCCGCGCTCCGCCGTCAGAATGGTTTTGTCATTGAGCTGTGACACATAATTGGCGACTTCCCATGTCCCAAGGCTCAGCAAATCGCGCTCGTCCATCATCGGCAATTCAGAGCGCGCGAGGAAGCCCATCAGCTTGTCCAGCTTCATGTTGCGCAGTTCTGATGTCTCATAGCTTTCTTGCTGCGCCATGGTGAACCCGGCAGGGAACCCAGACAGCGTAACAACCTCGCCAGGGGCAACTTCATCCGAATAAGTGTTGGTTTGCGATCCACTATAGCCGCGGGTAAAATTCTTCTCGATATCGAACCCTTGGATGCCCTCGGCCGCGGCGACCTCAATAGAGACAGCCATGCTCGTCTCAGCCCCGGGCTGACGCATTTCGAACGTGAAATCAGTGTCGAGCGAGACACTCTTCTCAATCGCGAGCGATCTCGAAACCGCGATCAGGCGCTGCCCACCGTGAATAATATCGACCACTTCAGCCGGAATGTCGGCATCGAAATCGGTCACTTTTTCGGCTGGCAGCAGCGACATTTCCCACGGGCGTAGCGACACGCCAGACATGACAAAGCGCTCGGTATTGCTGTCGAAGCGATCAAACCCGAATTCAAACCCTTCCGGCAGTTCGGCATCTAACTGTTCAAGCGTCTCATTAAAAATCGAGTTCAGCGCAGGAACGACGCCGAAATAAGTCATGTTGGTGCCTTCCAAGCGCGTTAACAGCGCCCCGGTTTCAGATAGACGTTCGCCGGCCATGCGCGCCAGCAGCAACTCATCCTCATAGCCCCAAAGCTTCGCGGTTTCGAATTTGATCCCAAACTTTTCCTCGCCGCCAAAGCCAAGCGCCAGACCTTCAAACACGGTCGCCCCTGAGTCGGCATCGAATGTCTGCGTGTCCCAGGTCAAACTGGCATAGGCTGGCAGGCTCGCAACCAATCCAGACAGATCCGCCTCACTTGCTCCAGACACGGTGAACGTATCGTTTGCGTAGCTCAAATAGGTATCAGCCGAGAGATCGGTTGAAATAGCCCCCTCGGTCGGCGCAGACGTTTCCGCAGGAGGGTCAGCAGGCGCGCAACCCGCCAGTCCTGCGGTCAAAACCAAGCCAGCGGTCCAATGCTTAAAGCCCATCTCTGAGTCTCCTTTGTTCAGTGCCCGTCAAACGCCATGAGGGCATGTACCATAATTCCAAACTCGCGCAGACGTTGCGCGCCGCCGAGTTCGGGCAGGTCAATCAAAAACGCTGCCCCCACAATGTCTGCTTCAGCCGCTTTAAGGAGCTTCAAACCCGCTTCGGCGGTCCCGCCTGTCGCAATCAAATCATCGACCAACAGGACTTTGTCACCGGCATCGAGAGCGTCGGTATGCATATGCAGCTCATCGGTGCCATATTCGAGCTCATAGGTCTCGCTGAAGGTCGTCCAAGGCAGTTTTCCCGGCTTTCGAAGCGCTGTGAAGCCTGCCCCAAGCTCAACCGCCAATGCGCCGCCCAAAATGAACCCACGCGCATCAATCCCCGCCACCTGGTCAATCTTCTGATCGCGATACGGCGCCGCCATTTCGTGCACCGCTTGCTGGAGCGCCGCAGCGTCTGCCATGAGCGTGGTCACGTCTCGAAACATGATCCCCGGCTTCGGATAGTCGGGAATGGTGCGAATAGATTGTTTCAGATCCATTTGATTAATGAACAGAGCCCGGGCTTGGAGGTTTCGTTTCTGACATGGTCTCCGCACTTGGCTCAATCGTTTCAGCCTCGCTGGCTTGCGGATTTGTGTCGACTGCCTCCACATCGGGCGTGGCCGCCTGTTCCATCGGCGGATCTTGCGGCAGATCAGGCTCGTAGACCGGCTCGGGCGCCGCTTCTACCTGCTCAGGCACAGCTTCTGCCGCCGGCTCTTCGACCGGTTCGACCGGTTGTTTTTTCGGTTTCCGCTTCCAGAACGGCGCGTTTGGATCGGCCTTGCGGTCATACTGCATGGAGTAAAACTCGTGCGCAGTGTGGGTCAGCGGCTTGGGCGTCAGCGTCATGCCTTCAGCGCGCAGATGCGCGACAACCTCGTCCCGCAAATGCAATCCTGGCAGGGCATGCGCCTCAAACGGAGTGGCCTTCATCCAATCGCGGACATCCCAGGTTCGCGTTGATCGCGCGCCTTCCGGAGGACAGCCTTTATGTTCCTCCCACAGATACAGGGTCGCGATCGACCCGACGAGCGCTTGTACGGCGCGGTTGGCAGATGTTTCAACACTGACGGCGCCTGCCAGAGCCGCTCGCAAAGACTGCTTGTGGGCGGCAAGTTCATTATAATTCCCACGGACAATCGTCAGACCACGTCGATCCGCTTCATTTGGGCGAGACAATAGCGCATCGAGCTGCGGGTGAACGACAGGAATGATATCGATCTCGCTCTGCACGCTTCCATCCGCGACGCCCCGTAGCTCATCAAGCAAGCGCTTCAGGTTCAAGCGCATTTCGTGGCGAATGCCATCGAGCGATCGCTTCTCCATATCGCGCTCACGATCTACCCACCGCCATGCGGACCAGGCGAGATAGCCAATCGCAATAATGAGAATCAGTATTCCTGAGACCAAAAAGGTTTCAAAGGTCGCATTCGACATGTTCGTCTCCCCTTTGTTAACCTTCTAGCAAAGGTCTAGCGGGGAGACCATGGGCAATCCGGCGCTAAACCGCGACTGGGGCCTTGATGTGTGGATGCGATTGATAATCCACCAAGGTGAAATCCTCATACTCCCAGTCAAATAGATCTTTTTTGTCCGGATTCAGGATCATTTTTGGCTCTGGATATGGTTCACGCGTCAGCTGAAGCCGAGCTTGCTCGACATGATTCGAATAGAGATGCGCATCCCCGAACGTATGCACAAACTCACCGGGTTTGAGTCCCGTTGCCCGGGCCATCATCAGCGTCAGCAAAGCATAAGACGCAATGTTGAACGGCACGCCCAAGAAAACATCTGCCGAGCGCTGATAGAGCTGACAGTTCAGACGTCCGTCCATGACATTGAACTGGAACAGGCAATGACATGGTGGCAGCGCCATAGAGGGCACATCCGCCGGGTTCCAGGCCGAGACGACCATACGGCGCGAGTTTGGATTGTTCCGAATTTCGTCCAACACCCATTGGATCTGATCAATGACGCGCCCGTCTGGAGCCGCCCAACTACGCCATTGTTTGCCATAGACGGGACCGAGGTCACCGTTTTCGTCGGCCCATTCATCCCAGATCGACACTTTGCGATCCTGCAACCAGCGGACATTTGTATCTCCGCGCAGGAACCAAAGAAGCTCCACGATGATCGACCGGAGATGCAGTTTCTTGGTCGTGACCATCGGAAAAGACTCCGACAAATCAAATCTAAGTTGACGACCAAAGACGCCGAATGTCCCCGTCCCGGTGCGGTCACCGCGCTCTACGCCATTCTCGAGAATGTCTTGAAGTAGGTTCAGATACTGTCGCATTTGACTTGCAAAACACGACTCGCATTCCGGTTCCAGCCCGAACCCGCAGACTTGGTAAACAAATCCTCAGCGTTGACGCGAGAATCCTTGGGCAAAACCTAACAGGACCTCAATCAAGGTTCGTTATCTCTGTGTCTCATAAATTGGGCGTTAGGACGCAGAAGCGTTTAAAAAAATGAGATACACTGAGCTTTTCAAGAATGAAGGCGGGCAGGTAGCAATTCTATTCGGATTGGTCCTTATCCCGTTAGTCGCGGTTGCAGGATTTGCAATCGATTTCCAACAAACCGTGAAGCGCAAGGCGAAAGCCCAGCTCATCATGGACTCCGCGGTTCTCGCGGCGGCGCGCGTGAAGCAAACCGGCGCCAGTGACGATGTGGTTAAACTCGCAGTTCAACAATATATGAGCGCACAGCTCGACAATCTTCCGGGATTGGCCTGCGATCCGGCCTATGTGGTTGTCGCCAGTTCGAGCGAAGAAATCGATGCGCAGATGCGCTGCGTGCAAACCACGTCGCTGATGAAAGTGGTTGGCCAAGACAGTATGCCATTCACCATCGAGTCGGGATCTAAATACGGTATCGACAAAATCGACGTCGCCTTCATGTTCGACGTATCGGGATCGATGAACAGCTCGAACCGGCTCTCCAATTTGAAAGTCGCGGCGCAGGATGCCGTCGACATTCTACTGCCGGTGGACGCCTCCCCGGACGTAATCGAGAAAACCCGGCTCGCCATGGTTTCTTACAATGGGATGGTCAATGCTGGCGATTTCTTTGAAGATGTCACGGGGACAACGCCAACCCGAACCTATACGCATACCATCAATGCTGGTGTCGGCCCTGGTGACCTCACAACCGGTTCGACGTTCGATGATTTCATGATCGGGCTGTACGATACAGACACGGGCGAACTGATCTCGGAAATCGGCGAAAATGCGGTGATTGAAGTCCAGGATCATCAAGACGATGATTTGACAATCGCTGTGACTCTAAACCCGTCGCATGACCTGTATGGACAAGTTGAGAGTATGCGCATGCAGCTTTCGGGGACAGAATACCAGAACAAAACCGAAAACATTGAACCTTATGCCTTGTACGGTGATAGCGGCCTCAGCAACATGTCAGGCCGAGCCTGGGATATGGGTGACTTCACGCTGCGCCTTCGCGCCTACTCTGGGAACAGTCTCAGCGGCTCAAAACTTTTCGATGAGACCTTTAGTTTCACCCTCGTCCCCGAGGGCGGCACTGAACCCGAGACGAAATCCTACACGCTGACCTCAACTTGCGTTTGGGAACGCGATGGACCGTTTCGCTTTACAGACCTGCATCCAGACACCGGCGGATATCTCGCCCACCAGCAGGCTTGGTTCGTGGAAGACGACTATTACTACGATGGCGGATATTGGGAAGTTGGCCACCCGAGTCGTCCAAATGATAGCAAATATGACGGTGATGAGTGCCGCGACATCGAACCGGTTGAGCTGACCAATAATCGCACCACACTCAACAATTACATTTCGTCACTGACCGCCGGTGGATGGACCGCGGGACATCTCGGAATTGCCTGGACGTGGTATCTGGTTTCCGAGGAATGGAACACGATTTTCATCGGCGACGCCGCCCCGCTTGATTATACTGAGCCGGACTCCGCCAAAATCGTGATCTTGATGACGGACGGTGCGTTCAATACTGAAATCTTCCCCGGTCAGGGAAGTTCAGACGATCAAGCGCGCGATATCTGCGACAATATCAAGCTAAAGGACGTCAAAGTCTATTCTGTCGCCCTGAACGCGCCGGCTTCCGGGAAAGAAGTCCTAGAATATTGCGCAACCGGTCCCGGCTACTATTTCGAGCCGGAAAATGGCGCCGAATTGAAAGACGCTTATCGCCAGATCGCAGTTTCGATCTCCGATCTTAGAATCTCGAAGTAACCCCCACCTGAAAAGCTCGAGAATTGCGGCGATGCACTACCCAGTGCATCGCCGTTTTTTTATTGCGCTGCGATCAACGTTGTTTTCGTCTTGGGCAGTGAGCCGTTTGGCCAATGCTGCCAATACTCTGCCTCCCGTGCTGCTGCGGCAGCGATCGCCGCCTCTTTCACGTGTCCGTATCCTCGGATCTCATCCGGCACTTCGGCAATCGCCACTGCAAGATCGAGATTTTTCTCGCTCAGATCAGCGAGCATGCGCTCAATATTGTCGAGATACTGATCCCGCAATTTGCGCTCAAGCTTTCGTTCTTCTGTCCATCCGAACGGATCAAACCGTGTGCCGCGCAGAAACTTAAATCGCTTCATCAGTTTGAACCCGATTTTCATCCATGGGCCAAACTGACGTTTCAGCAGGTGACCGTTCTCGTCCTTTTTGGAGCTAAGTGGCGGCGCCAAGTGATACGCCACTTTGCCGCCTTTGAACTTCTTCGCCAGATAGGCGTCAAATTTGCCATCCGTCCAAAGCCGGGCCACCTCATACTCGTCTTTGTAAGCCATCAATTTGTAGCCAAACCGGGCCACAGCTTCTGTCAAACGTTCGCCGAGGCCTGCCGCCGTCTCAGCAGCGCGAACCCTCTCAACAAAAGCGCGATACTGCTGCGCATATGCCTCGCTTTGATAACCTGTCAGTCGCTCGGCGCGATTGTCGATCAACTCATCCAAGCTCATCGGCGTGATATGACCGCGTGGGTCTTTTGCCGGCTCCAAACGCTCAGGATCATAAGCCGCGATACGACCGAGATCGAAGGCGGCCATATTGTCGTCCGCCTTCACGCCATTCAATTTGATGGCACGATAAATGCCGCGCAGCGAGATTGGCAGCTGGCCTTTCTGCCATGCATATCCCGCCATGATCATATTCGTATAGATCGCCTCATTGAAGTAGAGGATCGCGAGCGCCTCAGCATCAAAGGTTGCGAAATCTGAAGCTTGGCGCTTCACGCGCGCGGCGAGCAAGTCACTCTCAAACTTCTTCGAGCGATCCCGGATGAATTCGCTGGTTGGGGTGACATCGCTATTGGCGAAAGCCGCGGTACGATCGGCATCCATAAGGTTAAGCGCATCGCCGCCCGCCGCGACCACAAGATCACACGCGATCATGCAGTCGGTGCTCGCCGGTGGAACACGCCCTGTCGAAATCATGTCTGGCTCGCGCGCAAAACGCAGGTGGCTGAGTACAGGCCCGCCCTTTTGCGCAAGACCGGTCATATCCAAACTTGAGGCAGCATGCCCATCAACATGCGCCGCCATAGCAAGGATGGCTGCAACGGTCGTGACACCGGTTCCGCCGACCCCGGTGAAGAGAACGTTCCAGACATTTTCCAGGCTTGGCGTGTCCGGCAGCGGAATATTGTCGGCATCAATCTCAGGACGCGGCTGATCTTTGGCTGTGAATTCAGCATCCGTGACCGTAATGAAGCTCGGGCAGAACCCTTTGACGCAGGAGATATCCGTATTGCAGGTCGATTGATTGATCCGTCGTTTGCGTCCGAGCTCTGTTTCAACAGGTTCGACCGAAAGACAGTTGGACTTGATCGAGCAATCGCCGCAGCCTTCACACACTTCAGTATTGATCAGGACGCGGGTTCGGTCCGGCGCGCGCAAACCGCGTTTCGAGCGTCGGCGTTTCTCGGTCGCACAAATCTGATCATAGATCAGCACAGACACCCCGGGGGTCTCGCGCAATTGGCGCTGAACTTTGTCGAGCTCACTGCGCTCATAAATACGAACGCGGCGCGGGAGGCCTTTTACATTCGCATAGCGAACCGGGTCTTCGGTGACGATGACAATTGTCTCGACGCCTTCGCCTTTAACTTGCGTCGCGATCTGCTGCGGGGTTTGCCCAGACTCAACCGTCTGTCCACCCGTCATCGCCACGGCGTCATTATACAGGATCTTGTACGTGATATTGGCGCCTGAGGTGACCGCGGCGCGGATCGCAAGCGATCCGGAATGCGAATAGGTGCCGTCGCCCAGATTGACGAACATATGATCTTCATCGGTTGCAAAGTGCTGACCGACCCAGGCAATCCCCTCGCCGCCCATCTGGCTGGTCATATCGGTGTTACGGTCGGGCATGAAGTTCGCCATATAGTGACAGCCAATGCCCGCCAGGGCGCGTGAGCCCTCTGGGACCACGGTCGAGGTATTGTGGGGACATCCTGAGCAATAGTGCGGTGTGCGGACGGTGGGCGTGGCATTCGTGCGCGCGGCCTCACCCGCGCGTCCAACCCGCGCAAAGTAGGCGTCGGCTTTTTCTGTGTTCCACCCTTTTGGCAGAACGCCGCGCAGGGCTTCAGCCATTTCAGGGATCGGGATTGAGCCAATCTGGCTCAACAAAGGCTGCCCATCAGCCGTGTGTTTACCTTCCAGCATCGGGCGCTGTTTTTCCGGCAGCGGGTAAAGCGCCGCGCGGAGCTGGTCTTCGATCAGAGGGCGCTTGTGCTCAATCACCAGGACGCGCTCTAGCCCGGCGCAGAAAGCTTTGATGCCTTCCGGTTCCAGTGGCCAAGGCATCGCCACTTTATAGATGGTGACGCCCAGCTTGGCGGCATCATCTGGGGTGAGCCCCAGGGCGGCCAAGGCTTCAAACACGTCGCGCGCGGCTTGTCCGGTGACGATCAGACCGACACGCGGTTTTGCGCTCGGAAGGATCACATGATCGAGCTGATTGGCCCGCGCCCAGGCTTGCGCGGCAGGTAATTTAAACTCTCGAAGCCGGCGTTCTTTCTCAAGCGGAGGATCGGCGCGGCGCATGTGAACACCGTCATCCGGAAACTCAAAGTCCGGCGTAACGAAATTCATCCGGTTCAGGGAGACATCAACAACTGAGCCGCTATCCATTGTGTCGGCCAATGCAATCATCGCGCTCCAGCCCCCTGAGAAGCGGCTCATCGCCCAGCCATGCAGGCCATAATCGAGGACATCTTGGATAGACGCAGGGTTCAGCACTGGGATCTCTGCATCCTGCATCGCAAATTCTGATTGCGACGGCAGGGTCGAGGATTTGCACATATGGTCATCGCCGAGCACCGCCAACACGCCGCCAAGCGGAGACGTTCCAGCCGCATTGGCATGTTTGAAGACATCCCCGGTTCGATCGACGCCTG
>JALUWJ010000109.1 GCA_027019605.1 Henriciella sp.
AGCAGGATTTTAGGTCAACTACTCAGTGATGAGCACGTCCAGCAATTCAATCTGGAACATCAAGTCAGCATTCGGCGGCACAATTCCCTCAATGCCCGCCTCGCCATACGCAAGATCAGCCGGAATATGGACGAGATATCGATCGCCGGGCTTCATCATCATCAGCGCCTCAGAGAAGCCCGCCACAAAACCGCCCGCCGTATGCTCTGCCGGACCTCCGGTTGACCAGGAACTATCGAAAAACTCGCTCGATTCTGCAAAACGGCCTGCATAGTGGATGCGGACGCGGTCAGACTCGGCCGGGCTCTGCCCTGCCGCATCACCGGCTTCCAACACGACAATTGAGACTCCGCTCGGCAGAGTTTCAACGCCGTCGCGGCTCGCATCCCATGGGAAATTGGCCTGCCAGGCTGCCATGTCTGGACCGGCGCTGCCAACCGGCTCTGCGGGGCGCGTGGCCGCAGCCTCCTCAAGCTGAGTGGAGGATAGAAAGCCATCCAGTTTCACGCGGTAAACCAGATCTGATCCTGCTGGGATCAGATCTCCCAAAGGCTCGTCACCAAACGCTTCAGCCGCTGGCACGTAGACCAACCATTCGTCTCCAGGATTCATCAGGCTGACCGCTTCCGCCCAACCATCGATCAGGTCTGACATGTCATAAACACTGGGCTCGCCGCGGGCATATGAGCTGTCGATCAGCGTCCCGTCGGCGGCCAGGAAGGCTTCATAACTGACCACAATGGTTGCGTCCGCTGCCGGAGAGCCGTTGGCCATATCTCCGTTTTGGATCGGGACATAACGCACACCGCTCGCGGTTTTGTTCATGCTTGCGCATTCGGCGGGAAAAGGCGGTGCGAACGGGGCTGGCCCGCTCGCAAGGTCCGGACAGTCTGGCAGTCCTCCACCAAAAATCGTCCCAGCATTGGTCGGCAGAGCGACATCCGGAAGCGAGGCGCACCCGGTCAAAACCAAGGATGCGCTGGCGAAGGCAAATTGTACGTTACGGATCATTTTAAAGCCCCTCTCAGTAAAACGCTCCGTTTGAGCAATCCTACTCGACTGGCACGACATCCATTAATTCTACCTCAAAATTCAAGGCAGCATTTGGTGGAATCGGTCCGTTGCCAGATGGCCCATAGGCCAGATTGCCTGGAACATGAACGAGCCAGCGATCGCCCGGCTTCATGATTTGCAGTGCCTCAACCCAACCCGGGATAACCCGGTTGGCCGGGAACAGAGCCGCTTCGCCGCGCTTAAATGCACTATCGAAGACTTCGCCGCCATCGTCGAACCGACCTTCATAATAGACGACCACGCGGTCGGCGCCTTTCGGGCTCGTTCCGTCTTCATCGCCGCTGGCAAGAACAACATATTCGAGACCCGTTCCGGTTTTCTGGATTTCGGGCAGATCCGAATTCCAAGGTGTATACTTGTCCCACGCCGCATCATCTGTGGCGCGCGGTTCCGGCGCTTTGACAACCTGTTGCAGCTCAACCCGGAAAATCAGATCATCGCCCGGCTTAATCTTGCCGCCCGGGCGCGGACGATCCCCATATCCAAGCTCGGTTGGGATATAGAAAATAAACTCGTCGCCGACGGACATGAGCTGCAAGCCTTCAGTCCAGCCCGAGATCACTTGATTGACCCCGAAGGTCGCCGAAGAACCGCGCTCATAAGAGCTGTCAAACACAGTGCCATCGACAAGACGGCCATCATACATCACGCTGACACGGTCGCGTGGACCCGGCGTATCACCGCCCTCTTCGCCCTCGCGAACGATGACATATTGCAGGCCGCTTTCGGTTGTCTGCACACCTTCGCGTTCTGCATCCCAGGGAATGAAGCTAGCGAGCGGGTCTGTTGGGTCGATAGGGTCCATGGTTTCTCCACCACATGCTGCGAGAAAGAGGCCGCCTAGGGCCACGAGAAGAGTGCGCAAGACGAATTACTCCTGAAATGATTGGCGATCTCTAGGACGCTTTCAGGTCGCTGTCATCTAACGAATGCGGTAGGTTTTCGGTCGCGCACCGCCGGTAAACACGAGCGTTTGGGTCTGACCTTTGTGACGAATGTTCACACGATTGGTCTGTCTCGGAATGGCATCCATCATGACCGTATTGGAAACGTCGATTTCGGTTGTCTCTGCCGGGAGCGCCCCTTCGAGATAGACCCAGTAAAACCCGCGCTCGACTTCACCGCCGAGCAGGGTGAGTGCAATGCCCTCACCCGAGACAGCATCAGTCATCGAAAACCGGTCGGCAACATAAGCTTCAAACTTGGATTGCGCCTCACGGTCTCCATAAAGATCCGCGCGTGCACCGAGCACGCCCATCAGCGTGCTCTCTGCATCATGAATGGCCAAACGGTGCGCCACTTCAATCTGGCACCCCTCAATCGAACAATCGGTCTCGGCGCCATCAGCTTTGATCAGCACTTCGGTGTACGCAACGGCTTGCTCATGAGCATTGGCTGCGCCGAAGGACACGCCCACCATGGCGGCTGCGACAAGCAAAGATCGAACAAGTGATCTCACGCCCTATTCCTCCGCACCATCATCGGTGTCTTCCGCAGCGTTTCCAGCTTCGTCTTCGTCGTCGGTTTCCAACTCGGTTTTGATATCCTGCATGATATCCCGGCGATCATAAGAGAATGGCGCACGGAATTTGAACGACTCCACCCGAGATGGGGTTATCCGACGTGGATAATAGTTGTTCTCAATGTCCGCATCGGCCGTTTCCCAATCTGGGTCGACGATGATTTGAGTAAGCTCTTTGCCTTTTTCGAAGACCAGAAGCTTGCTGACGCGATGTGGATTTCGGCGCCAGATTTCAGCCGGAATATACATACGCTCCGTCGTACCGTCGGTGAATTCCAGTCCGAGAATAATTGGCATGACAAGGCCGCCAATGTTTGAGAATTCAAGCGCATAATATTCGGCGTCTTCGGCGATCGCGCGATCAAAAACCTGCCGATCCAGATCGTCCATCTCATCCAGGAAATTCTTGTAGTCATTCCGGTCTTTGTTGGTGACAGTGTAAATGTCGTTCTCGTCATAGAAGTCGCGGATGTCTGGGAAGCGCTCGACCCAAGTCTCCAGATTCTCCTCTTCATTCAGCGCAACACCAACCTTCTTAGGCTGCTGAGCCACATCATCGCGAAGGCGCGAGAGATCGATGTCCGGATCTTCGGTATTCATTTCCATGTGGAAGACGCGATCGAGTGAAATATCGACATGGTCTGTCGTGTAGAACCAGCCGCGCCAGAACCAATCCAGATCAACGCCGGAGGCTTCTTCCATCGTCCGGAAGAAATCACTTGGTGTTGGACGCTTAAACTTCCAACGACGCGCATACTCGCGGAACGCAAAGTCGAATTTCTCGCGCCCGAGGATTGTATCGCGGAGGATATGCAAGGCCGCAGAAGGCTTGCCATAAGCGTTTGGCCCGAGCTGCAACACGCTGTCAGACTGGGTCATGATCGGAACCTGATTGTCCGAGACCATGTAATAGACCAAGTCGCGCGGCAGCGAGCGCGTCCATGGGATGTTTGGATCCCACTCATAGCCAGCGACGCTGTCCAGGAAGCTATTGTGGCCCTCGTCCATCCAGGTCCATTGGCGCTCGTCTGAGTTGACCACCATTGGGAAATAGATGTGACCAATCTCGTGAATAACCACGCCGATGAGGAAGCGCTTTTCCGCCATTGTATAGGTCCGCGAGCCATCATCCTGCAGGGTCGTGCGCGGGCCGTTAAATGTGATCATCGGGTATTCCATCCCGCCCACCGGTCCATTGACTGATTGCGAAGTTGGGTACGGATAATCAAACGCGAACCGATTGTAGACATCCATCGTGTGGATGACGGCTGTAGTGGAATATTTCTCCCACAGCTCTCCGCCCTCTTTCGGATAGAAGGACATCGCCATAACCGTTTCATACTCAGCGCCCGGTTGTTTGAAGCCTTGAGCGTCCCAAGCAAACTTTCGAGAGCTGGCCCAGGCAAAGTCGCGAACGTTTTCAGCTTCAAACTTCCACGTCTTAGAGCCCGTTGGGTTAGAGCTCTCATTCGCTTCGGCTTCTTCCGGCGTCACAACGAAGAGTGGACGGTCAGCATCTTCCGCTTCAGCGAGGCGAGCGCGCTGCGTCGATGTCAGCACCTCACGGTCATTCTGCAAGACACCTGAGGCTGAAACGATGTGATCGTTCGGCACAGTTATCTCAACATCATAGTCGCCAAATTCGAGCGTAAACTCGCCGCTGCCGAGGAATTCTTTATTGTGCCAGCCTTCATAGTCGGAATAGGCGATCATCCGCGGGAACCACTGGGCCACGAGGAAAATGTCATTACCGCCTTCGCGGTCATCATCCGGGAAATGCTCATACCCAGCGCGGCCGCCCATGGCTTTCTGTTCGACCAGATTGTACGCCCAGTCGATTTCAAAGCTGGTGCTCCGACCCGGCGCCAAAGGACGCGGCAGATCGATGCGCATCAGCGTGCCGACAATTGTGTTTGGCAGCGCGTTCCCGCGGGTGTCGGTCACACGGGTAATGTCATAGCCATATTCATTGTCCGCTTGAGACTGCATCCGGCGCAGCGAGCGCAAGGTAATTTGCGGCGTCGGGGCTTTCAGCGCATTCACGGAGCCTGGTTCTTTGGCCGTGAAAGTGCGGGTCATTTCCGCAATAGAGTCTTCGCGGAACCGGTTCTGATCGAGCTGCAGCCACAGATAGCGGAGCGTGTCCGGCGAATTGTTCTTATAGGTGATCGTCGACGAAGCTGTCAGGCGCCGCGCTGGCTCATCCAGGCTGACCTTGATCGAATAGTCAGCTTCCTGCTGCCAATATTCATGTCCCGGTTCACCAGCGGCGTTTCGATAGACGTTCGGACTTGGCAAGACTTCGTCCAGCTGCCGAAACTTGTCTTCAAAATCGCCTTTGGTTTGTTGAATTCCTTGAGCTGATGCTCCGGAAATCGTTAGCGCGGTTACGAGCCCTGCCAACAAAAATCGCATGTGCTATGCCTCTGATGCTAAAATCGACGTAATAGTTAACAAAGACAGCAGATTCTCTAACTAATCTTTAAAATTATCGACTTGATCTGAGGAAAATTAATGAGTTCGCGGCGGATACCCTGCGCGGCTCAGAGCTTCGATTACATCCTGGGTATGTTGCGTGTCACGCGTTTCCATCATGATGTCGAACTCGGCGCCTTTGGCGGGCACATCGAGCGCAATCCGATTATGGGTCACTTCCACGATATTCGCACCGGCATCGCCGATCACCTGCGAGACCAGCGCGAGCAATCCAGGCCGGTCATCGCCGATGATCCGGATATTGACCAGGCGATTGTCACGGACCAGCGCTCTGGTCAGAACGGATGCAAGCAGACGGGAATCGATATTGCCGCCGCACAGGACCAGGCCAACGCGCCGGCCGGTGAACTTGGCCGGATGCGCCAGCATCGCCGCGAGGCCAGCGGCTCCAGCCCCCTCCGCGACAGTTTTCTCGATATCGGCAAACAGCGTGATCGCGCGTTCGATATGCTCTTCTTCGACGAGGACCACATCATCGACGAGTTCGCGCACGACTTTCTCAGTCAGCGCGCCAACATCTTTGACCGCGATTCCTTCTGCGATCGAGGCGCCGCCCGTCTGCGGTTCGCGTCCTTCAAGGCGCGCCCGCATTCCTGCATACATAGACGCTTCGACACCAACCACGCGCAGAAAGCGGTTATGATCCTTCGCAGCCGTGGCGATGCCTGAAATCAAGCCACCGCCGCCAATTGGAACGATCAGCGTATCGAGATCAGGATTGTCTTCCAGCATCTCCAGCGCAATTGTGCCCTGCCCCGCCATGATCTCAGGATCATCAAACGGGTGGATCCAGGTCAGGCCCTCTTGCTGGCGAAGATTTTGCGCATGGGCATTGGCTTCGTCAAAGGAATTACCTTCCAAAACCACCCGGGCGCCAAAGGCCCGCGTATGCTCAACTTTATTAAATGGCGTTGTGACCGGCATGACGATGGTCACCGGGATTCCCAAACGACGACCATGATAGGCAACCCCTTGGGCGTGATTGCCCGCGGACGCCGCGACAACTCCGGCTTCTTTCTGCTCATCGGTCAGGCGCGCCAGCTTGTTCAGCGCCCCGCGCTCTTTAAACGCCGCGGTAAATTGAAGATTCTCAAACTTCACCCATACCTCAGCACCTGTAATCTCAGACAGCGTCTTGGAGTGGCGCATAGGCGTGCGCTCAATCTGCCCGTCCAGGATTTCAGCGGCCGAACGAACATCATCGATTGAGATTGGCAAAGATTTGGTCATGGTCTTCGTCTTCAATTGGTCAGCGCGCACTCCTAGTGCGCTGCTGATGAAATTGGAAGCTTTCAATCTGTAAAGCCTGGGTTTACGAGAGCGGCGATGAGCAAACGAAACCCTGATTTGGTGATCATCGGCGTCATTCTCGGCGCCCATGGCGTGCGCGGCGATGTCCGTGTGAAGAGCTTTACGGCTGAGCCAGAAGCGGTTTTTGATTATGCGCCATTCTTGTCAGAGCAAAGCGAGATGCTCATTGATCCGACCGCTGTTCGGACCGGCAAAGACCATTTCATTGTTTCGCCAAAGCGCCCTCGCCAAAAAGAAGAATGGGACGGCATGAAAGGCACTAAGCTTTGTGTTCCTCGCGATGCGCTGCCCGAGACGGATGAAGACGAGTTCTATATCGACGATTTGGTCGCATTGGACGTCTATGCTGGCGGCGAAGCTCCGCTCGGACGGGTCAAAGCAGTGCTAAATCACGGCGCTGGCGACCTGATTGAAGTCCAAGTGTCCGGCCAATCAAAGCCGGTCCTCATCCCGTTCACGTTCGAAGACGTGCCGACCGTCGATCTGGCGCTCGGCAGAATTGTTGTCGCGAACTTCGAACTTTGGGCGGACGAGTCTCGCCCGGCCGAGGATGACGAGGCTTAAGCGAAATTCTCGCTGGCCCCGGCCTTATCCAAGAAGTCCGAGAAACCGTCAGCCGACTTCGCCGACTCAGTCGCTTTGATCACGGACTTAAAGGCCCGCGCCGCATAATGCTGGGTGACTTGCTCATAGGCTTTGCCATCAAGCTTGATCGAAACCCGCTCAGCTTTTGCTTCCGCCGCTTCCACATTGGCTTTTGCCCAAGGCAAATAAGTTGCAGCGACCTCGTCTTTGAAAAGCGGCAGCAAAGTTTCTTCAAGCTCGCTCAGCGGCTGGAACGGGCCGCCTGCTTTCGGCTCTTCCATAAATTCGCTCCACGCGGTGACGAATGGCGCGTGGGCGCGTAGCCACTCACCCGGCGTTGGGTCCATCAGAAGCTGTGCAACTTGTCCTGCAATCGCAAAATCCGCAGAAGACGGGCGCCCGCCAAACAGGAACAGGCTCTTTTCCAAGTGCGCATTCAACAGCGTGAAAAAGCGCTCAAAGCTCGGCTTCAAGGTCTTTTCGTTTTTCTTTTCGATCCCAACCAGCGGCAAGCGATCGCGCATCCGCTTAACGATTTGATCGCGTGTTTTCTTCTTCGCCCGTGGAAGTTCGCCATCGAGGAGCTGTTCCATCGTGCGTTCGCCTGCCAGCTCGCGGTCAGGTTTTTGTCCCCAACGATTAAAGAACATCAGCTTGTTCAGCCACTCATCGGCATAGTCTTCGAGAATCAGCGCCAGCGCTGCACAAGCCGGATCGTCTGGCACAGCTGATGGCTCTGCGTGATCGGCTTCGACCGTTGCAAGGATACTGGTTGAATCCTGATTGGCTGGACGATTTGGCGACAGCAGCAAAGGCACTGTCGGCACGCGCGCGAGCGCGGCAAATTCTTCGTCAGTCGCTTTGCTGCGAACGACCCAATCGAACTCCACGCCCTTATAGCGCAGGAATGACCGTACTTTCAGCGAGTACGGTGACGTTTCGGCCCCGAATAGACGGTAATTGGTCATATCTATCTCTTTGCGACTAAGCCGCGTGATTTAGGACAAGCATGACCGACTGCCAAGTCGAATAAAGCGGTGGCGCGGTGAGGGAGCCCGCGCCACCCATTTCGCAAGCCCGATTAGGCTGGCTTGCGGAATTTCAGTGTCATGCGATTTGACTCGCCAATGGCGTCATAGGCGGCGCGCTCCGGTGAGCCTTCTTCAGTGCCCGAGCGTGATGGCGGAAGACGCCAAACAAACTCTTCCTCAGATGGGACATCCGCAGCGTTTGCGTTGATATCGGACGACCCGACATATTCAAACCCAGCAGCTTCAAATGCTGCAATGACAGCCGATTTTTTGAGATAACCATTGCTACCATTCGCCCAGTCGTCGCTATTGGTCTCAGGACCGCTATGCTGAACAACCCCTGCGATTCCACCCGGCTTGAGCACGCGGAACGTCTCGGCCAGCGTGTCGCTCATGTAAGGGCTCTCTTCGTCGGTGAACCGGTTGAGATTGTGCAAGGCGCGAATGAACAGGACAGCGTCGACTTGATCGCTGGCATCTTCAGGCATTGCGGTCAGATAGGTCGACGCAATCGCGGCGCCTTAAACACCCCACTCCGCTGCTTGTGTCGGCCAGTTCGCCGTGCCTTCAATCCGAGATGCGGTCCACTCATCGCCAAAGCCGAATTTCCCCCAAAGGTCATCCGGATAATGCGCCCCGATCAGCGTGCCCTCATCGCCCAAATAGGCCAGGAGGATTTTTGAATACCAGCCACCGCCCGGCAGGGCTTCAGCGACGGTCATGCCAGGCTCGACACCAAAGAAAGCCAAGGTCTCAGCAGGGTTTCGAGCCCCATAGCGCGCTTGAACCTCTTCAGGTTGCGCCGCCAATACAGCCGCCAACTTGGCTTCCGCCGTCATTTCTTTGACTTCGGCAACGGCCTCTTCAACAGCTTCCTCAACGGTTGCCACTTCTTCTTCGACCACCTCGGTGACGGCTTCAGCCTCCTCAGTCACAGCTTCGGTTTCTGCGGTTTCGGTTGGCTCAAGCGCAACACAGCCGCCCAAAATAACAGCCAGCGCCATGCTCGCCCCGACCAAAGAATGTTTCGAATTCAGGATTGGTTTCATCACCCAAATCTCCCTTCTCGCTTTAGGTTGACGTGTCTTAACGCAGAAAAATTCTCCTGTCGCGCGTTATCGACAATCAATACGAAGAATCTGATCACAGACGCGTGAACTCGACCCTTCGCTGTCCTTACGTCCAGGCTGTTCAGAGGCGCGATTGGCCGATAGCGTGCAGGCATAGGAGGCATTCATGGATCCACTCGTACAAATTGCGGAAGCACAACCCTATTCAAAACTCTTGGGCATCAAGATCCTTGAGGCGAGCAAAGAACGCGTCGTCGGAGAATTGCTCATTCGCGACGAACTCTGCACATCTGGCGGCACCATGCATGGCGGATGTATGATGAGCTTCTGTGACGTTCTCGGCGCTACCGGGGCCTGGCTCGCCATCCCGGAAGGCGCGAACGGCACGACCACAATCGACAGCAACACATCTTTTCTGAGCGGTCCGCCCGCGGGAACCTTGGTAACAGGCGTTTCGACGCCGGTCCGCATCGGGCGCCGGCTTTCAGTCTGGCAAACCGAAGTGACGGATCCAAATGGCAAGAAGGTTTGCCTCGTCACGCAAACGCAATTGGTGCTTTAGATTCCGCAGAACCTGATTTGACGCGCCGGAGGGCGCATCGTACCCAGCGGCTGGATCTCAAACTAGGCCTCCAGAATGTCGAAAACCATCTTTGTCACCGGCGGCGCAGGATATGTCGGAAGCCATTGTGCAAAGGCGTTCGCTGAGGCCGGTTGGACCGTCGTTACCTACGATAATCTATCTCGCGGACATCGAGATTTGGTCAAATGGAGCGACTTGATTGAAGGCGACATTCTCGATCAGGCAGCGCTCACCGCAGCCATGAAATCGGTTCAGCCCGATGCTGTCGCCCATTTCGCTGCCTTCGCCTATGTCGGCGAATCGATGACGTCGCCGGAGCTTTATTTTCGAAACAATGTGGTCGGCACGATGAACGTTGTGGATGCGATGCTGGGCGCGGGCGTTTCCAATCTCGTCTTCTCATCATCCTGCGCGACCTATGGGATCAGCAATGATCTGATCACCGAAACCACACCGCAAAATCCGATCAATCCCTATGGTCGCAGCAAACTGATGTGTGAGCACATGATCCGCGATTATGGCAAAGCGCATGGGATCAAGTCGACGCTGCTGCGCTATTTCAATGCCGCCGGCTGTGACGCTGCTGGTGAGACGGGCGAACGCCATGATCCGGAACCGCATGTGATCCCGCTCGCCATTCGCGGCGCCATGGATGGCAGTTTCACATTCAACATCATGGGCAGTGACTATGACACGCCAGATGGCACCTGCGTGCGCGACTATATCCATGTCACAGACCTCGCCGATGCACACAGACGGGCGCTCAGCTATTTGTTCGAAGGCGGCGAGAGCGACGTGTTCAATCTCGGCACCGGCCAAGGTTGCAGCGTACTTGAGCTTGCAAATGCCGTTTCGAAGGTCGCTGGCAAAGAGGTTCCACGCCTGATGGCCGCGCGCCGCCCTGGCGATCCGCCGATCCTCGTCGCCAGCGCCGAAAAAGCCAAAACCGTGCTCGGATGGGTCCCGCAATATTCGGACATGGAAACTATCCTGAAAACCGCCTGGGCCTGGTTTGAGCAGGAGCAAGCGCGTGACTAAACCACAAACGATCCTCGCCTATTGCGATAAAATGTTCACGCCATCGGAGAGCTTTATTCCGCGGGGGTACAGCGCCTTCGATCGGCTAAAACCGATCTATATCGGCCACACGATCAATGGGCCGGTTCCAGACGGCGCCGAAGCCATCGATTTAACGCCTTTGCATGGCGCGGCGGGCACAGCGGGCTTTAAGCAGTTCGGCATCATCTCCAAACAGCTTGAAGCCAAACTCAAACGGCTCAATCCGATCGCCATCCATGCCAGTTTCGGAAAATCAGGCGCCTATGCCCTGCCTTTGGCCAAACAGCTCGGCCTGCCGCTCGCCGTGACCTATTATGGCGGAGACGCCACCAAGACATCGAACACCAAGAACTCGATTGTCCGCGTCTATAATCGCCGCCGACAAGCGCTCTGGGACAAAGCTGATCTGATCCTGCCCTGTTCGGATTTTATTCGCCGCGAACTGCTCGCCAAAGGCGCGCCGGACGAGAAAATGATCGTCCATCACAACACCGCCGACCCAGCGAAATTTCAGCCGGGCGTGAAAGAAAACCTCTTAGTCTTTGCCGGCCGCTGGTCGCCGAAGAAAGGGATCGACACGCTGATCCAAGCATTGACCAAACTTGGCCCGGAGCTCGAAGGATGGACGCTTCGCCTCTGCGGCAACAAGCCAGAAGGCGCGCGCGACGCATTTGAGCAAAGCCTGCATGATCAACTCAGCGCCTCGGGACTGAACGTCGATCTTGCGGGCTGGGTCCCGGCAGACGACATGCCCAAACACTGGGCTGCAGCAAAGATCGCCTGCGTTCCCTCAAAACGGGCGCCATCCGGCGATGCCGAAGGTCTGCCGCTTGTTTGTATCGAAGCCATGCTGTCAGGATGCGCCCTCGCCGCGACGCGCCACTCTGGAATTGTCGAGTGCGTGCAGGATGGGAAAACGGGTTATCTTTGCGACGAAGGCGATGCTGATGCCTTGGCTGAGAACTTGCGTAAAATGCTGCGAGATCCGGACGCAACTGCGCGCATGGGGCAAGCCGGGCTCGCGCTTGCGACGGAGAGCTTCAATCTGCAAAAGCAGAGCCGAAAGCTTGAACAGCATTTGCTGAACATCGCCGGTCATTGATGGCAAAAAAGACCCGCCGATCGAGCTGGATCAGCGGGCAAAATTGAATTCAGGCAGCGCTAGTTTGGGGAACGCTCGCAGAACCTGAATGTAAAAAAGTTTACATAATTTTTCTCAGGACGCAAGCCCGCCCTTCAGGTGGATGAAGCGCGCCTGTCGACCTGGGAACGCGGTATAGAAAAAGCCCCGGACCACTCGATCCGGGGCTTGGTAATTTTTAAACTCAAAAAACCTAGGCGGCGTCCGCACTGCCTTCGATCAGTTTCGGTTTCACGCCCTTGGTCGGCGCGCCGATTTCGATCTTGCGCGGTTTTTTCGCTTCAGGAAGTTCGCGAACAAGCTCTACGCGGAGCAAGCCGTTCCGGAGCTCTGCACCGGTAACAATGACGTGATCAGCGAGCTGGAAGCGTCGGAGGAATCCGCGCTCGGCGATGCCGCGGTGCAGGAATTCTCGCTCGGGGGCATCTTCTGCAGGTGTTTTACGCCCTGCAACCGTCAGAAGACCGTCTTTGGTCTCTATATCGAGATCTTCTTCGCCAAATCCAGCGACGGCGATTTCGATCGCGAACTCATCATCGGCGACACGCTCAATATTGTAAGGCGGATAGCCTTGTGCGCCGTCCAGGCGAGCGGCGCTGTCAATCATGTTGGCCATACGGTCAAAACCAACCATGGTGCGATAAAGTGGGGTGAGATCAATCGTGCTCATAATACAGTCCTTTCAGTAGCAACTGTGGCCTCCGGCGATCTTCAAAGCCGAGAGGTTTTGCATTCGGAAACGTCCGTTGACCCAGCCCGACCATCGGCACTGGCAGAATTTCCGGTCACAACCTGCTTGGCAGCGCCGTGACACACGCTATGTGGAAACGCGTACAGGATGATTCAACCCTTATTCGGAGCAAAATGATGAAGTCGATTTGGATGACCAGCGCGAGCGCGCTGCTTTTAGCGGCATGTTCAGGTGGTACAGAAGCGCCAACACAGCCGGTCGAAGCGGATACACCGCCAGCGGCAGAAGTCGCGGAAACCGGGCCACTGAGCTTAGCCGATGCCGTTGCCGGCGACTGGCGTTCAGACGATGAGAAAGCCCGCGACGACTGGCGCAATCCAGCTGAAACGCTGGCATTCTTTGAAATCGAGCCGAGCGACACCGTGGTTGAAATCTGGCCCGGTGGCGGCTGGTACACCAATGTCCTAGCGCCTTATCTCGCATCCGGAGACGGCCAGCTGGTCGCTGCTGTTTGGGATGTGAACGTCTTCGAAGGCGACCGCTTGGCGCGCATTGAGCAGCGTATTGCTGATTTCAAAGCCGTCTATGAAGCTGATGCTGATCTGTTCGGCACCCTCGAATATAGCGCTTTTTCTACAGAATCTGGCCCGCTCGCAGAGGCCGGTACGGTCGACGCAGTTCTGACCTTCCGCAATGTCCATAACTGGATGGGCAATGATTACACCGCAAAATTCTTCACCGACGCCTATGCCGCGCTTAAGCCTGGCGGGATTGTTGGCGTGGTTGAGCACCGCCTTCCATCTAGCATGGAACAAGATCCTCGCGGGGCAAGCGGCTATGTCCACGAAGACTTTGTAAAAGCCATGGCAGCAGCTGCAGGTCTCGAATTTGTTGAAGGCAGTGAAGTGAACGCCAATCCAGCGGACACAGCCGACCACCCATTCGGCGTTTGGACTCTGCCGCCGGTCAGCCGCACAACCGACCGCGAAGGCAATGCGCCAGAGGGCTTCGATGCTGCAGCTTATGCAGCCATCGGCGAGTCAGATCGCATGACGCTGAAATTCGTGAAACCGCTAGAAACGGTCGAGTAACCGCTCGAGATATTCACGCTCGTCTTCATCGACGGCTTCATCATAGCGGCGGCGCAGTTCATCGAGAATATCTTTGGCGCGCTGCCGCTCAGCCTCATCGGGCACGTT
>JALUWJ010000110.1 GCA_027019605.1 Henriciella sp.
CCTGAACGTATAATCAGATCATTGAAATTTGTTCACACCCCATGCATCAAATTGATGCGTGTAGAAACAAAACACATTGAAAAATCGCAACGAACTCAAGCGTGTTGTCGCGCGCCAGACGAAAACCAATGGCAGCTTTTCTGTTCAACTCTCTCAACGTTAGGACAGACTATTTGGGAAGCGCGAGAAATCAAGCAAATTTGCTGATTGCATACACTGAACGCTTGCTAAGATTAATCTGTCGAATTGTTTACTCCGAACGGCGGCTTTCGGCGGACTTGGACGCTCGCCTTGTTGAGTCATCAGTGCAAAATTGGCCCCAATTGGACAGCCTGCCTGACTCTTCGAGTGGCTTTAAACGCCCAATTCCGTTGAAAAACTCACGGCTGATTTCGGCGGTCTTCGGATCCGCTTTTCCATATCGGCCTATTTCTATTGGGAGTTCGCTCTTGTTGACCGCTCTAAGCGGCGCTTTGGATAGGGAGGGACGGTTTGGTGGCGTACTTGGCGAGTTTTCGAAGATTTTGAGTTGTTGCGGCCAGGAGAAATTCGTCATTGGCCCCAGTGGGGCCTCGCAGTCTTAATCGTCGGAAGCCGTGTAGGCGTTTCAGATGCGCGAAGCTCATCTCAACTTTCTTTCGATCCCGCCGCGATTGTTCGTATTCGGGCGTTTCCCGGAGACGTTTCACTTCGTCCCTGGCATGTTCGTAGATCGATCGACCAACGCGTTTGTTGCGAGCGTTCGGGCAGCACTTTGGCTTTAAAGGACAGACTACGCAGTCTGAGCTGCTCGATCTATACATCCGCTTCTTATCTTTGGTCACACCGGATCGAGGGACTTTATAGTTGCGTCTCTGATGACGAAGCTCTTTGCCGTTCGGACAGGTAAAGACGTCTTCCCCCTTGTCGTAGACGAAGTCTTTGATCGTGAAGTTTGTCGTCGGCGCGCCTGGTGGCTCGAGCAGCGCAACATGGGGTTCAATATGCTTCTCATCGACCATCCAAGCGACGATTTCAGCAGCGCCATATGCGCCGTCTCCCATCAAGCGCTTCGGTTTTAATCCAAACCGATCCTCGGTTCGGTCAATCATCGTCTTTGCCGCTTCAACCTCAGCCTTGCGATAAGCTGGGGTGGGTTCAACATCGACGATGACGGATGTCTCGACATCCAGGAGATAGTTGGTTGCCCAGGTAAATCGGGCCTGTCCGCCGATTGCAGCCGTCCACCGTGCCGTCGGATCCGTAAGCGAGATCTTCTTACGTGGCGTGCCGTCTTGATCAATCGCATCGAGATACTCTGTGACTGGGCGAGAGGCGATCTTCGGATCAGACCAGTCAATCGGTTCTCCAGCCTCAACGGCATTGTCCTCACTCGCATCAGCGCGGATCATACTGGCATCAACCGCGAAGCCTTCGCCTTTGACGAGGCCTTGCGCCATGCAGCTGAACACCACTTGCTCGAACAGTTTCCGAAAGAGATCGCTCTCACGGAAGCGGCCATGACGTGCCTTAGAAAAGGTCGAGTGGTTCGGGACCCTGTCTTCAATGCCCAGCTTGCAAAACCATCGATAGGCGAGGTTCAGATGGACTTCTTCACACAAACGACGTTCCGATCTGAGGCCATAGCAATATCCAACGATCAGCATCCGGCACATCAGTTCCGGATCAATCGAGGGACGGCCGGTGTGACTATAGTACGGCTTTAGATGCGCTCGGATGTCATCGAAGTCGAGGAACCGATCAATCTTCCGAAGCAAGTGATCCGCCGGAACGATCTTATCAAGTGAGAACTCATAGAAGAGCTTTGCAGCGTCTTCTTCCAGTCGTCCCATCATCGCGCATCTCCTCGATCTGCACGAAAATCACTGAATCAGAATTCGGCCACTTTGACTCGGAGTTTTTCAACAGTATCGGGCGACTTGAGCCGCTGAGCTAATGTCCGCTTTTGCTCGCAACTCAGCTGCGAGCGATAGCTATTTGTTCCAGTATTCTGATCCACGACCACACGCTAAAATCTCCTCATAAACCAGAGTGTTTGTTTCAATTTGATCAACCACCTGCTTTGGGAATTGGTCTAATGTGTGTTCCTTTTTCGAAGGTTGGAACGATCGGCTTTGTTCAGCTTCCGTGTGCCATTCTTCTCTACCGGTCCATTCCGTCATTTCACCTGGTTCCCAAGAAAGGACGCCAATAGGCATCTTTCTGCCAATGGTATCGTAGAAATTCTGCACTTCCATTTTCGGATGGAGCGTTAAGCTTGTCGCATCGATCACTAAGGGTCGGTCATCTGACAACGCCATAACACGACGCAGTAACTTCAACTGCCCGAAAAATCCTGGTTGATCTTCACTAAAGGTCGGTCGCATCTTGCAGAGCGAAGGGATAGAAAGTCGCGGCGCGCGCGTAAGAAAAACGTGTTTCATTCTTTGAAGCGCCATGTCGCTCAAGAGCGGTT
>JALUWJ010000111.1 GCA_027019605.1 Henriciella sp.
GACGCGGCAAAGAAGCATGCGCGACGTCCTGCGCCAGTGCGAAGCGCACGCGATCCCCAGTGGCCCGGTAAATACGGCCAAAGACATGCTTGTCGATGATCATATGAAAGCGCGCGAAGCGATCCAGAACATCTTCTCGCCTCTGCTCGGAAAAGAGGTTCCGATGCAGGGGGTTGTGCCAAAACTGGATGCAACCCCGGGAACGATCACCACAGCGGGACCAGCTCTGGGGCAAGATACAGGTGCAATCTTGGAAGTCTTGGGCTACAGCCCCGAGGATCAAGCTGCCTTGAGAGAGCAAAATGTCATTTGAGCCGCCGCTGCCGAAAGCAGAGCAGGATGAAACCTCCGAGCTCCGACCGAAATTCAATTCTGACGGTCTGATCGCCGCAATCGCTCAAGATGCGGACACAAAAGAGGTTTTGATGCTCGCCTGGATGAATGAAGAGGCCTTGCGGGCCACGCTGGCAACAGGGCGCGGCACCTATTGGAGCCGATCGCGCCAGGCCTTGTGGATCAAAGGCGAGACATCGGGCCATACTCAGGATGTGGTTTCAGTTCAGATTGACTGTGATCAAGACGCGGTCTTGTTGCATGTGCGCCAATCGGGCGGCGCCTGCCATACCGGGCGCAAATCATGTTTCTATCGCACCATAGATGCCGACAATCTTCGCCTTAAAGGCGAGTAGTTTGGCACGCGCTTTGCTTACTACGTGTGTAAGTAGTTTTGTGAGGCTGATGTGTTCGGACTTTTTGGACGCAATAAAAAATCGGAAGAGCTTGAGGACGTGGCCGAGGCCCCTGTTGATCGACGGGCATCGGAGCGCAGCGACACCTATGCGGATGCGGTGGCGCTAACCCCGAAAGGACGATTCCTTAAAAAGGGTATCGCGCTCGACCTGTCCGCGAATGGCACACGATTGCGGTTCGAAAACGGTGACAGTCTGAACGATGGCATGGTTGTCAGCATCGCGCGTTACGGCATCAAGCGCCGCGCCCGGATGCGGTGGCGCACCCGTACAGATGTCGGCGTCGAATTTCTGGACGAGGCGGAATAGCCTGCAGTTGCAGGCATTTTCGCGCTGGACTTCATAAATGAGAGTGTTATGTCGCGGGCAAGTCAGGCCTGTCGCTGAACATGTTTGGTTCGAATCCGGAACGAAATATCAATCCTATCCACAGAATCGTGCATCCTGTGGACTAAACCGTCGATTCCGGCGGATTCTTTGATGACGGCTATCGACTCTTTTCAGATCTGAGTCATTCTACACCTGTCGGCAGAGAGGACCGGGAAGCCACCGGAAAGACTGTCGGAAGAACGTCGCGCCCGGACGAAGTGGGCTCAAGAGCGAACCTCAGAAATGGGGGGACCGAAGGGGCCAGCGGAGATGAAGGGAAAGGTACCGCGGCGTCTGTCAGACCTCAACTAGAGGGGCGAGACAGGGCCATATCTGCGAACGGGGCACGAGCCGAAACGCAGACCAGAAAGAACACCGGAAACGGGGAACTGGATGGTGGGACTTAACAAAACTGCGCAAGCAGAACGGGAAGTTTCAGGTCTCAATTGAGGCGCCAGAGCAGGGACTTAGCGGAAGCTGTTCGAGCGACACAAATGAACCAAATGGGGTGCGAGCCGAAAGGTCCGCACCCCTCTTGGTTTTTGGGAGTCTATTGCGCTGCGATTTGGACATCGATCTCGTCGTCAAAAATTTCTTCGATCGGTTTTCCGAACAAGCGCGCGATCGCGAATGCCAGCGGGAGCGATGGGTCATACTTTCCCGTTTCAATAGCATTAATCGATTGCCGAGAGACGCCGAGCTGATCGGCAAGGGCAGCCTGGCTCCAATTGCGCTCGGCGCGAAGGGCGCGAATAATATTCTTCACGGGCACTGTCTCCCACCGATGACATAGGTGGAGAGGCCGTAAGCGATGAAAAATAGCGGTCCGAACCAAAAGATCTCAATCGTGTTGACGACATGAAAGAGTTGCAGGAAGCCAATCGTGAAGATCGCGCTGACGGTCAGGATGCCGCCCCAAGCGAAGCCTCTCAGTTGGACCATTCGATTGTACTCATCGGTCTCTTCGGCGTAACGGATCATCACCAAGAGGGTGCCTATCACAGGTATTGCGCAGCCAATGGCGAGGGTCGTTTGCAACCAGAGCGGCTCTGGATCGAGCTGTTTCAATCCGAAAGATCCGCCAATGACGATGAGAGAGTAGACAATCATCAATGGCCAGAAGACACGATGATAGCGTCGCTTTGCTGATTTGAATGTTTGTTGAGTCACTGTCTCTATCCTGAATGTTTAAATGACGAGGTCGGTGAAGGCTTGAGAGTCCGCGTTTTGCTTCTCCGCATCGCGCCAGAGCCAAATCACGGCGGCGAGTGCCGGAGCAGTAAGAAGCGGCGACAGCCAAGCTGGCCCGAACAGTCCAACAGCGAATCCAATTTGAATGAAGAGGCTGACCAAGACGGTCAGTACCGCGAGCGTTTTGATCGATTTTAAACTGGGCATGTCTTTCTCGTGTGTCAAGTGAGCTTGTCAATTAGGAAAGTGTCCTTGACATGTCAAGTGTCATTGACAAATTTTCTGATTGCCAAGCCGAATTGAGAGATTAGGACCGCGCGAATGGCCATTGCACCGTCTCTGCAGATCTTCCGCCACAGAGCCTATTTGCAGTTCTGGCTGATGCGGGTTTCAGTGGCATCTGCCCGTCAGATGCAGTTCGTTGCCATTGGCTGGCAGGTCTATGACCTTGCTCGCGACCCGATCGAAACCGGCGGCATGGGGCTCAGCATCAATGAAGCTGCCTTCATGCTGGGCCTGGTCGGCTTGGTGCAGTTCATTCCGGTTCTATTGCTATCGCTGATCGGCGGGCAAGCTGCTGATCGGCTTAATCGCAAGATGATTTTGGTGATCAGCAATCTGTTCCGTTTGGTCGGGACGGTCGGATTGCTCCTCACGCTTACGCTGCCCGCAAGTCAGGCTTTGCCGCTCATATTCTGTGTCGCGGGGCTGCTCGGTGTGGTCAATGCGTTCACGCCGGCCGCGGCCAGCGCGCTATACCCGCAATTGGTGCCGCGTTCAGAGCTACCAATCGCGATCGCCTTCAATTCACTCGGCTTCCAAACCGCCAAGATTGTAGGTCCAGCCTTCGGCGGGCTGTTGCTGGCCGCAGGTGGATTGAGCTTGGTTTACACGGTGGCTTTCGGGTTGGTCACCTTTGCGATCCTCGCAATCGCCACGGCGAAAACCCCGCCGCATCAGAAGCTTGAGGAGGCCAAAGGCTTCGACATGATTTTCGAGGGCCTGCGCTATATTGGCCGGAACAAAATTGTGTTGGGGGCAATCTCTCTCGACCTGTTCGTGGTCTTCTTCGGCGGGCTCGTGGCCTTGCTGCCGGTGTTCGCGCGGGACATTTTGCAAGTGGGAGAGGCCGGCCTCGGTTTCTTGGCTGCGGCGCCGGCGATTGGCGCGCTCACGGTTGCGTTCTTGCTTGCGCGTAAACCCCTCACACGCCGGGTCGGGCCATGGATGTTCTGGGCCGTCGGGATCTTTGGTGCGGCGACTTTGGTGTTTGGCCTGTCATCGTTCTTCTGGCTGAGTTTCGTCGCTTTGATCATTACTGGCGCAGCGGACGAGATCTCGGTCTATGTGCGCGCCTCGCTCATCCAATTGGCGACACCGGATGAAATGAAAGGCCGAGTGACCTCGGTCTCCTTCATTTTTATCTCTGCTTCAAACGAGTTGGGGGACTTCCAGAGCGGTGTCGCAGCCCGCTTGCTGGGACCCGTGGGCGCCGTCTTGTTTGGCGGCGTCGTCGCCATCGGCGTCGGCCTGTTATGGATCAGATTATTCCCGCAACTCGCCCGCGCGGACACGTTCGAAGGCGTTGAAGAACAAGCGGTCTAGGCTGCGCTCTTCTTGCCGGGGACGAGCTTTCCAAAGTACGCCCAGACATCGTTCACGCCTGCGCCGTGCACCGCCCCGGCCCGATAAACCCGCGTTGCCAAGTGCAAGATCAACAGCGTCGTGAGCGCCATCAGACCGAGTTGAGCGAACACTTCCCAAAGCGGCGGCTCTGTCGGCATCCGCAGGATCAGCAAGAACGGCGTGAACACTGGGACCCAAGCCATGAACTCAATCAGCGCCGATTCTGCATCCTGGATCGCGAAGGCAAGCATTGCCAAGGGCGCCATCAAGGTCACGAAAAGCGGGGTCATCAGCGTCTGGGCTTCCTGGATCGTGTCGCATAGCGACCCCAAGGCCAGGAACAGTGAGCCATACATCAAATAGCCCAGCACGAAGCTGATAATCGCCGGAACAAACAAAGCCGGATTGGCAGCGGCGGTGAGCAGGGACCCAAGCCCCTGCGCCACGTCGGCTGGGATACTATCCCGCACAAACCAAGTGAGCAGACCTGACCCAAAGCTCCAGAAGGCCATAAGCGTCAGCGAGAGGAGCAGAACAGCGAGCAGTTTGCCCGCCAATAAATGCGGGAGTTTGACCGAGGTTAGGAGGCTGTCAAAGATCTTGTTGGAGCGCTCTTCAATCGTCCCCATGAGCAGGTAATTGATCACTGAGAAAATCAGAAACCAGAGCGAGAACGCCATCATGATCGAGACCACAAAGGGCGCGCGATCGGTCTGTGTGACCTCTGTCTCGGCGTCTTCGCCTTCTCCAATTCGAACCCGCTGCTGTTTGACATCGCGCCTTGCGGCGCGCGCTTCGCTCAGGACGCTGCGGTCGACATTTACCGAGGCCAGCGCGCGATCCAATTGTAGCTCGCGCTCGGCCTCGCGGGCAAAACTGATCAAGGTTCGCGCCTGCAGGTTTTCCGACCAGTATTCAATCTCGCCCGAGGTTTCATTGACGACGAATGCGGCGAATAGAGGCTGCGGACCTTCGTCGGTGTCGACCAAGGTTTCTCCGATCAGATAAGGCGCGAGCTCTGCGCTGTTTGAGACGGGGGCTTCAACTTCAACAAAGTCTTGGCGCGGCAGCATAGCCGCGTTGCCGCCGGCCTGTGCGAAAGCTTCGTCGACCGAGGCGCCGTTTGCTCGAGCTTCATCAAACGCGGCAATCTTCTCGCTCTCGCGATCTTCTGCGATCGCCAGTGGGTCCAGCATCGCGCGCGCCATGACGCCAACAGAATCGTCCATCTGCTGTCGCAAGGCGTTGGTGAACGTATCGCCCTGTTCGATCACGGCGAAATAGCGCGTGGGCTGCGCATTTTGCGCAAACGTCGGAGCAAGAATGAAAATGCCGATGATCACCGGTGTGAACAAGAGGCCAAGCCAGAAGCCCCAAGCCGAAACATAGCCGAGATAGTCGCGCATGGTGACAAGATAAGTAGACCGGATCATGCCGCTTCTCTCCCCTCGGCTGCATCGGCAGCGAGTGTATCGGTTAAGTCTTGGGCTTCGGCGTCGCTGACCAATGACACAAACACGTCCCGAAGACGCGCTTCTTGCGGTGTGAAACTGGTAATCGGGGCGCCTGAATCCAGCGTCGCCCGCAGTGCATCCTGTGATGTTTGCGCAGGTTTTAAGCTCACGCGCCAATGATCGCCTTCCTGAACGGCCTCAAATCCAGACGGGGCAAGGGCTGCACCCAGGTCAAAGCCTTCCGCCACGCCGATATGTACGGCACGGCCAAGCGCTGCAAAGGCCTCATCCAATGTGCCATCAAACACTTTTCGGCCACGCGCCATCATTACGATCTTCTCGCAAAGCCGCTCAGCATGCTCCATCACATGCGTTGAGAATACGATGGTGGCGCCGCGCTTGTGTTCTTCAATGATCAGATCTTCCAGAGCCTGCTGATTAACTGGATCAAGGCCAGAGAAGGGTTCGTCCAAGATCAGGAAATCGGGGCGATGCGCCAGCGCTGAGAGAATTTGAACCTTCTGCGCCATGCCTTTTGAGAGCTTCGTCACGCGGCTGCGCGCAAACTCGCCAAGCCCCATCATCTCGAGCAGCTCGTCGGCGCGCGCCTTGGCATCGCGGTTCGACAAACCTTTCAGGCGCGCAAAATAGGTGATGATCTGACGCGGACTCATTTTTTTGTAGAGACCGCGCTCTTCTGGTAAAAAGCCGACGCGTTTCAGGGATTCTAAGTTTGGCGGCGCGCCGAGCAGGCTGACCTCACCGCGATCAGGCGACAAGACGCCAAGCGCCATGCGGAGGCTGGTGGATTTTCCGGCCCCGTTCGGTCCGAGAAAGCCAACAATCGAGCCTTTCGGAACGTCAAAGTCGAGGCTGCGAACCGCTTGGAAACTTCCAAACCATTTGCTGACCCCAGACATTTTTAGCGGCATGTCTTCGCCCATTTATGCGCTCCGGCTTAGAATCTTCTGTTTATCGATATGTAGAACAACTCTTTTGCCCTGCTAGGCTTGCCAAGCTCTTAAAGAGTCCACAGGATGCTGTGTATGAAGACGCCGTTCTTTCCTCCAGCAGGGGGTTTAGGTGTCGCACGGGGGAAAAAGACGCGTGACAAACGTGACGAAGAACTCCGGGTTGCGGACCCTGATACCTGCGTGCCAAAGCACACTATAAACGGGTGCAATGGAACAGAAACGCTCGCGTCAATCGAGCGTGCCTTGCTGCGACTGGCCTCTGGAACCTACGGAATATGCATATCATGCGGCGCGGATATCAGCCTGCGTCGGCTAGAGCAGAATCCAGCGATTGAGACCTGCGAGTCGTGTTCTGATGTGGCGTCGTTTAAAGCGCACTAAGCGCTTGATTGAGATCGCTGCACAAATCGTCAGCGTCTTCGAGTCCTACCGATAAACGGATCCAACTTTCATCCAGGCCCATCTCTGTCTGCTCTTCCTCATTCAACGCGCGGTGCGTTGTCGAACAGGGATGGCAAGCGAGTGATTTGGTGTCACCGAGATTGTTGGAAATATCGACCAGGTTGAGACTGTTCAGCACCTTGAACGCTTCTGCGCGGGCGCCTTTCACAGAAAACGCGATCAGCGTTCCACCCAGCTCCATCTGTTTTTTGTGAACCTCATAATTCGGGTGATCAGAGCGCCCGGGATAGCGAACGGCATTGATGTTCGGATGCGCCGCAATCGTGTCGGCCACTTTCGCTGCGTTCGCGCAGGCTTGCCGAACGCGAAGATCCAAGGTCTCGAGGCCTTTCAGCACAACCCAGGCATTGAACGGTGACGCCGCTGGGCCGGTATGGCGCAACCATGGGTCAATGTGCTCCTCGATAAACTCGCTCTGCCCGAGGATCGCGCCGAGCAAGACACGGCCCTGGCCGTCCATATGTTTGGTGGCTGAATAGACCGCGATGTCTGCGCCGAGCTCAAGCGGCTTTTGCAAGATCGGGGTCGCGAAGACATTGTCGACGACAAGCAAAGCCCCGGCAGCATGGGCAAGCTCTGCGACCGCCGCAATGTCCACCGCTTCGAGCAATGGATTGGACGGGCTTTCGATCAAAACCAGGCGCGTCGGTTTCGACAGCGCGCGCTTCCAGGCGTCCAGATCGCTACCATTCACAAATTCGGTCTCGACCCCGTAGCGCGGCAGAATGGTCGAGCAGATATGCCGGCACGATCCGAACAAGGCGCTGGCAGCAACGACGCGGTCACCGGCGCTGCACGGCGCAATCATTGCCGATGAGATGGCGCCCATGCCTGAGGCGGTGACGCGGCAGGTCTCCGCCCCTTCCAGCGCCGCCAGGCGCTCCGCCAACATTTGGTTGGTTGGATTGCCATAGCGCGAATAGACATAGCCATCCTCGTCGCCTGACATCCGGGCCGCCGCTTGCTCAGCATTGTCATAGGCATAGCCTGAGGTCAGGAACATCGCCTCTGAGGTTTCGCCAAATTGAGAACGCATGGTTCCACCACGCACCAATTTGGTGGCGAGGGCCCAATCATCACTGCGCTTAGTCATAGCGAAATCCTTTGCATTCGAAGCGCATCGTCATAAGCCTTAGCAGGTGAAGGGATCAAGCCATGGCGGATGGAAAATCGGGCGTTCTAGCAGATCACGACCTTGCGGCCTTGTTTGCAAGCGGGGCGATTCAATCACAAAGCGCCCTCGATCCGGACCAGATTCAGCCCGCCAGCTTGGATTTGCGGCTCGGATCCGTCGCCTATCGCATTCGCGCCAGTTTCTTGCCGGGGGATCAGCGCAGCGTCGATGATGTCTTGAACGTCCCTGGAACAGAATTGCACCGGATCGAACTCACCGCGCAGGGGGCTGTGCTCGAGACCGGCTGCGTGTACCTTGTCCCTCTACAGGAAGCTTTAAAGCTCTCTTCCGGTGTTTCTGGACGTGCGAACCCGAAAAGTTCGACCGGCCGGATCGATGTATTCACGCGGGTGGTCACCAATCAGTCGAAAGCCTTTGACGACGTGCCCGCTGGCTATAACGGTCCGCTCTGGCTGGAGATCAGTCCGCGCACCTTCCCGATCCTGGTGCGACCAGGAGACCGATTGGCGCAGCTTCGGTTGCGGCGCGGGCAGAGCGCGGATACGAGCGAAGAAACCGTTTCGATCGATTTGGATCAACCGGCAGGTCAGCCCGTGGGTTGGCGCGCCAAACGCCATGGCGGCCTGATTGATCTGCGCGCGATTGGCCAGCATGAGGTGCACGAATTCTGGGAGCCGCTCTATGCGCGCGGCGGGCGCCTCATCCTCGACCCGGAAGAGTTCTACATTCTCGCCAGCCGCGAAACTGTGACCGTGGCGCCCGACAAAGCGGCGGAGATGGCCCCGATCGCGCCGGAGCTTGGCGAATTTCGCGCCCACTATGCCGGGTTCTTCGACCCGGGTTTTGGCACCAATGCAGGTGGTAGCCGCGCGGTGCTGGAAGTGCGTTCCCGCGATGTGCCATTCGTTTTGGAACATGGCCAACCTGTTGCCAAACTCGTTTACGAACCAATGGCGGCAAACCCGGATGCGCTGTACGGCGGCAAAACCAGCAACTACCAAGGCCAAGGCCTCAAACTCTCAAAACACTTCGCACTCCCGGATTGAGGGATAAGCGGTTCTGTTTTTGAATAAAATGGTGGGCCCGGATGGATAGGAACCAGGACCCCTATAAGTATTGATTTTATTTGGCTTTTTTCAAACTGTGACACAGCGTGTGTACTACTTGCGTGTCACAGTTTGAAGGCGATTTTTTTGATAGCTTGCTGACATAGGTCTGGCGGTAGTTTCGGGACCGCACCGGTTGAAATCTGGTTATCATTATTGCACTTGATGGGGCCGCATAGCGTTTGATGATCGCACTCTGCGGGACTTGCCCGCGACCACGTTATCTCCCAAACTGGCCAAACTCGGTCCATGGCTTGTGGCTCGGAGATCAATATTAGCTCGTCTTTTGATGAGCGACGGAGCGCCGAAATGGCTGAGAAGGCCCGCAAGAAACCTGCTGAGCGTAAAGCCGAAATCATACGCGCTGCTGTGGATATTCTCGCCGAAAAAGGGCCCGCTGCGCTTTCATCTAGAGCTGTCGCGAACGCGGTTGGAATATCGCTCGCGGCTGTTCAGTATCATTTCAAGACACACGGTGACTTGGTCAGGGCCATGTCGGACGCGATCGTGAACGCCTATGCCGCCGACATGGAAGAGGCAAGCCAGGGCGCGACACCGAAAATCCGCTTGCAAAAACTATTCGAGAAGTTTGCAACCGACATTGGTCCAACGGACACCAAGATTTTCAAGCTCCAGCTTCATTTTTGGTCGCTTGCACATACCGATCCTGACGGGAAAGAGGCTTTTGAAGCTTACACGAAGCAATACCTGGAACGGTTTCAGAGCGCGATACGAGAGGCTCGGCCAGAGCTCAACGATCAACAAGTCGCTGAACGGGCTCTCACCATCACCTCTATGTTTGAGGGTATGGTTGTCATGGCGCTTCTCCGGCTGTCCCAAGAAGAAATGAAAAAGCATGACCAGGGCTTTTTAGATGCCGCTCTAGCGATTGCTTATTCCTAGGCACCTAAACCGGCGATTGCAGCCTCAAAGATATCCTTCACACATTTTCCTCTGCATTGTGACAAGTCTTTATCTTGTCGTATGACAAGTTATCTTCATACGCACAACTAGCTTGTGACTTTGGAGGGATTTCGAATGAACGCGAAGAAAGCCGTTCAACGCATTATGTACGGGATCAGCGCAATTGCATTGGTCGCTGCTTGCTCTGGTGGAGGAGGTGGCGATACGCCTCCCCCCGCAACCGGAGAAACGCCGCCTGCCAGTCCGCCACCTCCTCCTCCTCCTCCGCCTCCGCCTCCGCCGCCGCCACCACCTCCTCCACCTCCGCCTTCGGGAACGAGTGAGACGTTTTCGACGGAACGCTCGGTTTCGCGGTTTTTGTCACAGGCGACTTTTGGCGCGACGAATGAAGCCGTTACGCCTTTGGTTGGGACGGATGTATCGGACTGGCTTCTGTCTGAATTTTCAAAGCCGGGAACATCCAGTCTTTCTGATCTAGATACCTACGCGGCGCGCAGTAGCGCTCCGACGGAGTTCAATTTTGTCGTCGGCAATTCAACCAGCTATACCTTTTGGCGCGATGCTGTTCAGGGCGATGCACAGCTTCGGGATCGCATGGCATACGCACTGAGCCAAATCCTCGTGGTTTCGACGTTTGGGGGTGAGCTGTTGCAAGACTTGCCGCAGCCAGTGGCGTACTATCAGGACCTCATAAAGGCCAATGCGTTCGGCAACTATCGAGAGCTGATAGAGGCCGTCACATATTCACCGGCGATGGGCCACTATCTCACCTATCTCGGCAATCAAAAGGCTGACCCGGCAACAGGCCGAATGCCGGACGAAAACTATGCCCGAGAAATCCTACAACTCTTCTCGATCGGACTAGTGCAACTCAACATAGATGGAACACCGGTCACTGGATCAAACGGGCAGCCTGTCCAGCTTTACACAAACGCTGATATTACGGGCCTGGCGAAAGTGTTTACTGGCTTGGACTTGAAAAGCGCCGAGCGGGACGATCCGACTTTCGACAATGCTGAAAACCTGGATGATTGGCGCCAACCGATGGTGATTTTCCCGGACGTGCACTCGCAGGAAGCAAAAACCTTCCTTGGCATGACCATTCCAGCCGGAACACCAGCGGCGGAGAGCATCGACATGGCGCTCGATCACATTATGGCGCACCCAAATGTAGGGCCATTTATAGGTCGCCAGCTAATCCAGCGTTTCACGACCTCCGATCCCTCTCCGGCCTATGTGCAGCGTGTCGCGGAGGCCTTTAACGCAGGTACGTACACATTACCGAATGGGACCGTCGTGGGAGATGGTCGAAAAGGTGATCTGCGCGCGACGATTTCGGCAATCCTCCTTGACCCGGAAAATCAACTCGATGCGGCCCTAGCCAATGACCGCTTTGGCAAGCTTAGGGAACCTGTGCTGAAGTTCACGCATTGGGCGCGCTTGTCCGGAGTGAATGCGTCCCGTCCTGAATATATGCCGCTTCTTTACGACACCACGCTGCCTGGCGATCTCAATCAGCATCCGTGGAGATCGAAATCTGTCTTCAACTTTTATCGCCCTGGCTATGTCGCGCCGGGCACGCGCTCTGGTGAACTTGGAATGACGGTGCCTGAGCTGCAAATCCTGAGCGCAGCGAGCGTGCCGGGGTTTTTGAACTTCATGACCAATATGACCGGACGCACCCCGGATAGCGCTGAAGCGGCCTTGGGAGAGGCCCAGTGGCAAATGGAGTTTACCGAGGCTGGCTATCCGTATGACGCAAACCTTGGGAGAAGCAGCTTCATTCCAAACTACGCGTCCGAAGAGGCCATTGCCGATGATGCCGCGGCATTGGTCGAAAGGCTCAATCAAGAAATGCTGTATGGCACAATGTCCGACGCCACACGCGCCGGGATTGTTTCCGCTGTCGAGCAGGTTCGGCTGGATAACCCGGACCTCGCAAATCCCCGCCGCGAACGCGTGCGGTACGCGATCCTCATGGTCTTGGCTTCGCCAGACTACTCAGTCCAACGCTAATCCAGGAGACGAATATGTTAGACCGTCGCCTTTTTCTAAAGACTGCAGGCGCTGCAGCAATTGCTTCAGCAGCCGCTTCGGGCCGTTCCATTAGTTTCAATGCGCACGCCGCGAATACCACGGGCTACAAAGCTCTGGTTTGCGTATTCCTACTCGGCGGCCTCGACAATCACGATGTCTTGTTGCCGTTTGACCAAACCTCTTACAATTCATTTTCAGGTGTCAGGCAAACACTCTTGTCGCGACAGGGGGCAGCACGTCAGCGGACGTCATTGCTAGAGATTGTGCCGACCGACACGGCGATCCTTGGTGGCCGTCAGGTCGCGCTACCGCCTGAGATGCCGCAAATGAAAGCGCTCTTTGATCAAGGTCGCGCTGCAATTGTTGCAAATGTCGGCCCATTGATTGAACCCGTCACGCGAACCACGTTCGAAAGCGGCGCAGCCCGCGTTCCGCCACAGCTCTTTTCGCACAATGACCAACAATCCGTCTGGCAATCGAGCCAACCCGAAGGCGCACAGTTTGGATGGGGCGGTCTCTTCGCGGATGCTGTCCTAAACTCCGGGGCAAACGCGGCGAACACAGATTTCACGACCATTGCCAGCACCGAAGTGGGACCGTTCTTGACGGGCAGGACAGCGAGAGCCTTCAACGTTAATCCCGCTGGACCAGCCACGGTTGACGCGCTCGAAAGTCTCGCTGGAGGCTCTCAGGCAGACCAAAATCTGTTGAACGCATTGGAGCAGCAACTCCAATCGACGGGCTTCAATGGAAGCAATGTGTTAGAGAGCGATTTCGCCGCGCAAGTCAGCCGAGGGTTTGCATCAAACAAGGCCTATAGCGCCGCGCGAGCGAGCGGCTCACCGCTGAATACCGCGTTTCCGGAAAGTGAACTTGGCGCGCAATTGCGGTCAGTGGCGCAGACAATCTCTGTCCGGAATACTTTGTCGGTGTCTCGACAGATATTCTTTGTCGGTATTGGTGGGTTCGACACACATTCAAACCAAGCCGGTTCGCTTCCGGCCCTACTAGGCCAAATAGATGGCGGCATCGCGGCTTTCTACCAGGCCATGGTTGAGCTTGGGGTGGCTAATGATGTGACCCTATTTACCGCGTCGGACTTCGGACGGACGCTCGCCGTGAATGGCGACGGAACAGACCATGGCTGGGGTGGACACAGCTTTGTTGTCGGTGGCAGCGTCGCGGGCAAACAAATCTACGGCTCGGTTCCCGACTTCTCTATCGGACACGATGCCGACAGCGGAGGCGGGCGACTTATTCCCGCTCTTTCCGTCGAGCAGTTTGCTGCGCCGATGGGGCGTTGGTTCGGTCTTTCAGACTGTGAGCTCACGACGGCTCTGCCAAATCTTGCGAACTTCGACGCCCCACCAACGTTTTTCGGGTCATAGAACATGCAGGCGCTTTCGGGCTAGCATCCGAGGTCATTTTGACCGCAGGCATGCCCCAAACCTCTATTCTAGCGAAATATGGTGGGCCCGGAGGGACTTGAACCCCCGACCAGACCGTTATGAGCGGTCCGCTCTAACCAACTGAGCTACAGGCCCTTGTTCTCAAGATGAACGTAAGCATAAAACGCCAGACTTGATCTCGTCG
>JALUWJ010000112.1 GCA_027019605.1 Henriciella sp.
GTAGCGGGCAGGGCGCGCGCAGTTTTCCAGTCGTGATCGCGATTCCGAACAAGGCACAAAACCAGCCTGTGCCGCTTCTGATCAGCCAGACTTTTTCAGACAATTGCTCTGTCTTTCCGGAAGATCCTGTCACCGAGTTTGGTGGCGGAACGTGTAATGGCTCGGGCATGACCGGCATGACCGGGTTCATCGCGACGAACATTTTTGGCACCTATATCGCCTACGCGCCGATTGATCGTTATTTCGATGCTGGCCTGGCCTATGCGAGCTTTTCAGGCTGGAGCTTTGTTCCAGACACGAATGGCTCAGCCCAAACCGCGATGGCAGACCTGACACCCGGACCCTCGCCAACCAGCGCCTTGATGGCCTGGGCGTATGGCTTTCACGCGGCCGCTGGAATTTTTGGCGATGACGCAAGAATTGATGCGAGCGCGATCGGCGCGATTGGCCACTCTCGGTATGGCAAAGCGGCGCTTGTCGCGTCGGGGTGGTCCGACCGGATCGCCGCCGCCGTGGCGCATCAGTCGGGATTTGGCGGTGGATCGTCATCGCGTTCGACCACCGGTGAGACCTTGGTTCGAATGGCGAAATCCTATCCGCACTGGTTGCGGCCGAACCTGGCAGAGGACCTCGAAGCCGGCATGCAGCTTACTTTAGATCAGCACTTCTTACTCGCGCTCTCGGCACCAAAGCCGATTTTTCTCGGCAATGGTCGGCGCGATGTTTGGTCAGACCCGAACTCGTCTTTCGTTCTCGCTGAGGCCGCCAACGCGGTCTATCGAGCGGCCGGCGTTCAAGGGCTGCCGGAGGGCGCCACGATGCGCGACGAATATGATCCTGGCGCCGAGATTTCATATTGGATCCGCCCCGGTGGCCACAGCGTCGTTTCAGAAGACATCGACGCGTTCACCGCGTTTATGACAGCGCATTTTGGCGACGACTCCCGCGGCGAAACGGGTTTGCAATCCCACGAATAGCGCCTAGCCTCCCGCTATAACAAAACTGCGGGAGGCAATTATGGAAATGGAAACACCAGATTTCAACGCGATCGTATCGTCGCTGATGGATGGAAAAGTGACAGAACTGCAGACGTTCTTAACGCCGGTTCTTGTCCTCGTGTGTTGGACGCTGATTATGTGGCTGTGGATGTATGCCACGCGCATTCCGGCCATGCAGAAAGCGGGCGTTGAGCCCGATTCTGCGCGCCACCCTGGAACCTATGGCGACAAACTGCCGGCAAATGTTCGCGCAGTGGCGGACAATTACAATCACCTGCATGAGCAGCCGACAGTCTTTTACGCTTTGATGGTGTTTGCGGGTTTGACCGGCGGCGGCGACGCGCTGATGCTCAACCTTGCCTACGGATATGTCGGCATCCGAATTCTGCACTCCCTGGTTCAAGTTCTATCGCCCAAAGTCGCTTTGCGCTTTTTGGTCTTCGTCCTTGCGTCCTTGGTTCTCTTTGTAATGGCGGGTAAGGAAGTTATTCGGGTCTTCCTGTAGGGCTCATTCCGGTTTAGAGGCGGGGCATGGCCACAATACCTCAGTCCCGCCTTGAACAAGTCATTGAACGTTTCGAAGAAGTTGAAGCCCGTATGGGCGCAACAACCGAGAGCGATGAAATTGTCGCTCTGTCTCGAGAACATTCCGAGCTGAAGCCCGTCGTTGATGCGGCGCGCGAGCTGATTGCGATGCGCGAAGGCCTGGAAGAGGCAGAGGCCATGGCCCGGGGCGACGACCCCGAAATGGCCGAGCTTGCTCAAGAAGAGCTCAACGATCTCAAAGCGCGCATTCCAGACGCAGAAAACGAGATGCAGCTTCTGCTCTTGCCGAAAGACGCGGACGACAAAGCCAATATTGTGCTTGAGGTTCGGGCTGGAACAGGTGGTGACGAAGCCGCTTTGTTCGCCGGTGATCTGTTCCGCATGTATTCTCGATACGCGCAACTGGAAGGCTGGAAAGTCGACATTCAAAGCGCCTCTGAAGGCGATGTTGGCGGCTATAAGGAAGTCATCGCGAATGTTGAAGGTGATGGCGTCTATGGGCGTCTGAAATGGGAATCAGGCGTTCACCGCGTGCAGCGCGTTCCGGCTACTGAAACGCAGGGCCGCGTGCATACATCGGCGGCCTCTGTTGCGGTTCTGCCAGCGCCTGAATCGGTTGAGATCGAAATCCGCAACGAAGATATTCGGATCGATACGATGCGCGCATCCGGGTCTGGCGGTCAGCACGTCAACACGACGGATTCGGCTGTTCGAATTACCCACTTGCCGACCGGGATTGTCGCGACAAGCTCTGAAAAGTCGCAACATGTGAACCGCGATAAGGCGATGCAGCAGCTCAAAATCCGGCTTTACGAAAAAGAAAAACAAGAGCGCGACGCGGAACGGGCTGAGGCACGCGCCTCGCA
>JALUWJ010000113.1 GCA_027019605.1 Henriciella sp.
TGTCACATCATGGATCCCGACAAATCCGAGCACATGACGCACATAAGGCGTCGCAAAATCGATCTCAGACCCTGATTGCGTGCCGCCTGACGCGATGACGACATAAGCCTTCTTGCCCTCAAGCAGACCGACCGGTCCCGACTCTGTATATTTAAAGGTCTTTCGGGCCCGCGCGATCAGGTCGACCCAGGCTTTGAACGCGGCCGGGACACCGAAATTATAGATCGGCACACCAAGCACCAGCGTGTCGGCGGCTTCCAGCTCATCGATCAAGGTGTCGGACAATTCGAGCGCTTGCTTCTGGCTGTCAGAGCGATTTTCTTCAGGGGTGAAATTGGCGCCAACCCAAGTCTCAGAAATGAGCGGAAGTGGGGTCAGGCCGATTTCGCGTTTCGTCACCTGAGTTTCAGCATCAGACAAGGCATCCACCAAATGCTGAGACAGCTCTCGAGAAACCGATCCAGCCTGCCGAGCAGACGCGTCTATGTGTAAAATGTTACGGGCCATCTGGGCCTCCATGATTTGCAATGGAGACTAAGTGGAACCGAACTCATTGCGCGCACAGAGCTCTTTCCGTCCAAACTGTTATGCAGATTTTGAATAGCCGCACCACGACTTGCAGGCGCGGGCTTGCGCATAGGGCTTTAGTTCCGGCATTTGAGACCGATGGACATTCAAGACATTCGCCTCAATCCCGCGCTCGATCTCGATCAAATTCGGGCAACCTACGCTGCCCAGCGCTTTGTGCAGATCCCGAACGTGTTTGCCGATGAAACGGCCCTGCAAATCGAACAGATCTTGCGCCAAGAGACCCCTTGGCACTTCATCTATGCCGAACCTGGCGGCGGGGTCGTTCAACTCAGCCAGCAAGAAGTTCAAGCCATGGATCCGGCGGAGTTTCAGAATCGCATGAATGGCGTCATGCAGGCCGCGACGCGGAATATCGGGTTCTGCTATAATGGCTACCAAATGAACCATGCGCTGCAGGATGGGCGCGACCCGCACCTTCGGCTGCACGCCATTACGCGGTTTCTAAATTCTCGCGCCTTCCTCGCGCTGGGCGAGGCGATCATATCCGAGACAGGTCTCAATAAAGTCGATGCCCAAGCGACCTTCTTCAATCGCGGACATTTCCTGACCCGCCATATTGATGAAGGCGGCGCGCAACAGTTGCGGGCGGCTTATACGCTTGGATTTACACGCGGATGGCAAACCGATTGGGGCGGGCAATTGCAATTCGTCAATCGCGAGACCACGGATGTGACGAGCGCATGGATCCCGCGCTGGAACACCCTGACCGTGTTTGATGGCCGGATGGTGCATTCGGTTAGCCCGGTCTCCAATTTTGCGGGCGATGGGCGGTATTCAATCGTCGGCTGGTTCCGGAACGACTGACATAAAAAAGAGGCGCCACCGAAGTCGCGCCTCCTTCACAAATCATCGTTTGACTATTGGGCGACTGGCGCGCCCTGATTGATCAAGGTGACGAGCTGCGGAATGCCTTCCGTTGGCGGGCGCTCTCTATAACCTTCTTCTTTCTGGACACCGGCCACTTCACCGTCCGCTTTGATATAGACGATGGCGGGGTGCGGAATGCCGTCAAAACGGCTGCCAGCTGTTACGTCTTCATTGCGCAATCCAAACGCATCGATCGTCGCAGAATTTGTGTCAGACAGGAATGTGTAGGTGAGCGACTTCTCAGCAGCGAACGCCGCCAGGGTTTCTGGCGCGTCATATGTGATGAGGTTCAAAGACCATCCAGCGGCCTCAAGATCTGCTTTCACGGTTTCCAGCTCAAGCGCCTGCGCTTTGCAGAACGGACACCAATCCAAAGAGCGGCTAAACACCAGAACGGCGCCATTTTCGCCAGTGATACCAGCCAGGTCGACCGCATCGCCGGAGGTTGTGACGGCCGCAACGGTTGGCGCCACAGTGCCCGCCTCGACGCAAACCATATTGCTGGTCTCGGCGCTGTGGTCATCTGCAAATGCCGCAGCACTCGTCATCACCAGAGCTGACGCTGCAATTAAAGAACGAAACATGGGAGCGACCTTTCTTCTAGTCCATCTTTGCGGCGTCTTTACAGGCCCGGCGCAGAGCTGAATAGAGCGTTCACGGCGGTGTGATGCGAGTGTGATGAGGCGAAACCTGTTCAGGGGCGCCACAAAAAAAAGCCGCCGCCCCACTAAAGGACGACGGCTTCACTCATAGTCGATAAGCGCTATGCGAGCGCAGGCTCGAGCTTCTTACAATCCTCGACGAGACCTTTCACAGCCGTCACAGAGGTCATGAACATGTCGCGCTCTGTGTCGTTGAAATCGAACTCGACGATTTTCTCAGCGCCATTTGCACCGATCAGCGTTGGCACGCCGACATACAGACCGTCGAGGCCGTACTGACCATCACACC